>JAZJYP010000001.1:0-13068 GCA_040390345.1 Pseudomonadota bacterium
CCGCGTGGTGATCGGCGAAGGCCGCAACCGCGAAGTGCGCCGCATGTTCGAAGCGATCGGCCTGACCGTGTCGCGCCTGATCCGTACCCGCTACGGCATCATGACCCTGCCAAGCGGCCTGAAGCGCGGCCGTTGGGAAGAGCTGGAAGAAAACACCGTGCGCGACCTGCTGTCGGCCTTCGGCATCGACAAGAAGGGCGGCGACCAGAAGGGTGCCCAGAAGGGCGGCCAGAAAGCCCGTGGCCCGCGTCCCCAGGATGATGAAGACCATGGCGTCGACGGCAACCGCGCCGACAAGCCCGACACCAACCGCAATGCCGACCCGTTCGCGGGCCAGCGTGGTGCGGGCCGTGGCGGCCGTGGCCGTCCCGGTGGCCAGCCGCAAGGCTTTGGCGGCATGGGTGGCCCGATGGGCGGCGCTGGCCAGGGTGGCCGTCCGCAAGGCCAGGGGCAAGGCCAGGGCCAGGGCCAGGGTCGTCCGGGTGGCAAGCCCTTCGGCAAACCGGGCGCCAAGCCCGGTGCAGCCGCCGGCGGTGCGCCGCGTGCGCCACGCCAGCCCGATCCGCTGCAAACGACCTTCGGTTTTGGTAATACGGGCGCTGCCCGTGGTCCGCGCGGCCCGCAAGGCGGCCACCGCTCCGACCATGGCATGCCGCGCCGTGGGCGTCGTGGTTAATAAGTTATCAACAGGCGCGCGGACCCCGGTCCGTGTGCTTGAGCAAGTGTTGTTTGCCTGTCCATTCTCGCCTTGCTGCATTGCGGGATGGCCCCGAAAGGGTTATAATCCGAAGCCTAATCAAAGTTCTTCACAGCGTAGCCTGGCGTAAGTGCTTTCATCTGGTTGGAGAATTATAGAAGATGGGCAGATGCCCATTTTTTTTTTGTTGAATCGTTTTGAGCATTGGAGTTTGTTTGCAGCAGTTTGATTTGATCGCGAAGACTGTCACTGGCCTGGGCTATGACCTCGTGGATGTGGAACGGGGCGAGCGCGGGATTTTGCGCGTCTATATTGACTTCACTGCTGCCGACGCGGCCGAAAAAGGCCCCATCACGGTGGAAGATTGCGCCACCGTGAGCCACCAGCTGTCGCACGTGCTGACGGTTGAAAACGTCAACTACGAGCGCCTGGAAATCTCGTCGCCGGGGCTGGACCGCCCGGTGCGCACGCTGGCCGATTTCGAGCGTTTTGCCGGTTGCGAATGCACCGTCAAGCTGCGCGTGGCCATGCCAGGCGCGGCCAATCGCAAGACCTTTACCGGCATCTTGCAGGCTCCCGTGGGCGAATCGATCGCTTTGGTATTTGAAGGTAAGGATGGTCCGGCGCAGTTGGATTTCACGCTCGCCGATCTGGATAAGGCACGTCTGGTGCCGCAGGTGGATTTTAAGGGACGCAAAGCATGAGTCGCGAAGTTTTGTTATTGGTTGATGCGCTGGCGCGCGAAAAAAACGTCGATAAAGATGTCGTCTTCGGGGCGCTCGAATTCGCGCTCGCGCAGGCGACGAAAAAACGCTACGAAGGCGAAGTCGACATTCGCGTATCGATCGACCGCGAATCGGGCGAGTTCGAGTCCTTCCGCCGCTGGCACGTCGTGCCCGACGAGGCCGGCCTGCAGCTGCCCGACCAGGAAATCCTGCACTTTGAAGCCAAGGAGCAGATTTCCGACATCGAAGTGGACGAATACATCGAAGAACCGATCGAGTCCGTCGAATTCGGCCGCCGCTTCGCCCAGGACACCAAACAGGTGGTCCTGCAGCGCGTGCGTGACGCCGAGCGCGAACAGATCCTGGTCGACTTCCTCGAGCGCGGCGACGCGCTCGTGACCGGCACCATCAAGCGCATGGAACGCGGCGACGCCATCGTCGAATCGGGCAAGATCGAAGCGCGCCTGCCGCGCGACCAGATGATCCCGAAAGAGAACCTGCGCATCGGCGACCGGGTTCGCGCCTTCATCTTGCGCATCGACCGCAATATGCGCGGCCCCCAGGTGATCCTGTCGCGCACCGCGCCGGACTTCATCATGAAGCTGTTTGAGCTGGAAGTGCCTGAAATCGAGCAGGGCCTGCTGGAGATTAAATCGGCAGCCCGCGACGCCGGCGTGCGCGCCAAGATCGCCGTCTACACGGGCGACAAGCGGATCGACCCGATCGGTACCTGCGTCGGCATGCGCGGTTCGCGCGTGCAGGCCGTGACAGGTGAGCTGGGCGGCGAGCGCGTCGACATCGTGCTGTGGTCGGACGATCCGGCCCAGTTCGTCATCGGCGCCCTGGCGCCGGCCAACGTCTCCTCGATCATGGTCGACGAAGAAAAGCACGCCATGGATGTCGTGGTCGATGAAGAGAACCTGGCCATCGCGATCGGCCGCTCGGGCCAGAACGTGCGCCTGGCCGCCGAGCTGACCGGCTGGAAGATCAACATCATGACGGCTGAAGAGTCGGCCGACAAATCGGCCGTCGAAACGGCCGCCGTGCGCGCCCTGTTCATGGAAAAACTCGACGTCGACCAGGAAGTGGCCGACATCCTGGTGGAAGAAGGTTTCGCCAGCCTGGAAGAAATCGCCTACGTGCCGATTTCCGAAATGCTCGAGATCGAATCGTTCGACGAAGACACCGTCAACGAGCTGCGCACCCGCGCCCGCGATGCCCTGGTGACCGAGGCGATCGCTTCGGAAGAGGGCCTCGAAGGCATGGACGAGCAGCTGGTCAATCTGGAAGGCATGGACCGCAACACGGCCGGCAAACTGGGCCTGGCAGGCATCAAGAACCTGGCCGCATTTGCGGCGCTCGCTTACGACGAATTCGGCGCCATCCTGGCCCTGTCGTCCGAGCGCGCACGGGATCTGATCAAGAATGAATTTAATGATGTGACCGACGACGAGATGAAGCTGGTCGACTCAAAGTACGACGACCGCGCCAAGTCGCTGCAGGCGAAAGCCTGGAGCCTGGCAGAAGTGGCCAAGGCTTAATTTGAGTATCTTTATCATCTCCGCGACACATAGAAAAGAGGACTGAATGGCGAGTAACAACGTAGCCCAATTTGCCACCGAACTGAAGATGCCTGCAGATTTGCTGCTGACGCAGCTGCGTTCTGCCGGCGTCGAGAAAAGTTCGACGTCAGATCCATTGTCGAAAGATGATAAGGATAAGCTGTTGGATCACCTGCGCCGTACCCACGGCAGCACCGGCGACGGCGAAAAGAAGAAGATCACGCTGACGCGCAAGGAAACCACCGAGATCAAGCAGGCTGACTCGTCGGGCAAATCGCGCACCATTCAGGTCGCGGTCAAGAAAGTGCGCACCTTCGTGCAGCGCGATGAACCCGTTGCGCCGCCAGCGCCTGCCGCACCAGCGGCGCCGGTGATCGACGCCGCTGAAGTAGCGCGCCGTGAAGAAGAAGTGCGCCGTCAGGTAGAACTGATCGCCCGCCAGGAAGCGGACCTGCGTGAAAAGCAGGAGCGCCTGGCCAAGCTGGACGCCGAGAAGGAAGCCCAGGCCAAGCAAGCCGAATTGGATGCCAAGCGCGAAGCCGACGCCGAAGCCAAACGCACTGCCGCCCAGGCAACGTCCGCTGCGACCGAAGAATCGAGCAAAGCCTCCGCTGAAGAAGCGAAGAAGAAAGCTGCCGCTGCCGCTGTTGCTGCCGCCGAAGCGGCCGAACGCGTCGCCGCCAACGACCGCGCCCGCAAGGCCGTGGCCGATGAAGTGGCGCAGATCAAGGCCATGATGAATGCGCCGCGCCGTGCCATCAAGGCACCCGAGCCGGCACCGGCACCGATTGCCGCGATCAAGGCCAAGGCACCGGAAGGTACGCTGCACAAGCCTGCCGACAAAAAGCCGGGCGAGAAGAAAGACGACAAGAAGCCGGTCACGGCGGACAAGAAGTCGATCAAGTCGGCCAATGTGTCCTCGACCTGGTCGGACGACGCCAAGAAGCGCGGCGCCCCAGGCGGTGGCATCAAGCCACGCGGGAACACCGGTTCGGCCGGTGGCCGTGACGGCTGGCGCGGTGCGGCCAAAGGCGGCCGCCGCAATTCGCACAGCGACGACCGCGAAACGAACTTCCAGGCACCGACCGAAGCGGTCGTTAAAGACGTGCACGTGCCGGAAACGATCACCGTCGCCGAACTGGCGCACAAGATGTCCGTGAAGGCATCGGAAGTGATCAAGCAGCTGATGAAGCTGGGCCAGATGTGCACCATTAACCAGGTGCTGGACCAGGAAACGGCCATGATTCTGGTCGAAGAGATGGGCCACAAGGCCTTCGCCGCCGAACTCGATGATCCGGAAGCACTGCTGGCCGACCAGGGTGAGCACGCTCACTTTGAAGCCGTCGCGCGCGCACCGGTCGTCACCGTCATGGGCCACGTCGACCACGGCAAGACCTCGCTGCTGGACTACATCCGCCGCGCCAAGGTCGCATCGGGCGAAGCCGGTGGCATTACGCAGCACATTGGCGCATACCACGTCGAGACGCCGCGCGGCACCATCACCTTCCTCGACACCCCGGGTCACGAGGCGTTCACCGCCATGCGTGCCCGCGGCGCCAAGGCAACCGACATCGTCATCCTGGTCGTCGCAGCCGACGACGGCGTGATGCCGCAAACGAAAGAAGCAATCGCCCACGCGAAAGCGGCTGGCGTACCACTGGTGGTGGCGATCAACAAGATCGACAAACCGGGCGGCAACGTCGACCGCGTGACGCAGGAACTCGTTGCCGAACAAGTGGTGCCGGAAGAATACGGTGGCGAATCGCCATTCGTGCCGGTATCGGCCAAGACCGGCCAGGGCATCGACGCCCTGCTGGAACAGGTGCTGCTGCAAGCCGAAGTGCTGGAGCTGAAAGCCCCGATCGACGCGCCAGCGCGCGGCCTGGTGGTCGAGGGCCGCCTGGACAAGGGCCGCGGCCCGGTCGCGACGATCCTCGTTCAGTCCGGCACCCTGAAGCGCGGCGACGTGATCCTGGCAGGCTCTTCGTATGGCCGCGTGCGCGCCATGCTGGACGAAAACGGCAAGCCGATCAACGAAGCCGGTCCGTCGATTCCGGTCGAAATCCAGGGCCTGACCGAAGTGCCGGTCGCCGGTGAAGAAGTGATGGTGATGGCGGACGAGCGCAAGGCGCGCGAAATCGGCCTGTTCCGTCAAGGTAAATTCCGCGACGTCAAACTGGCCAAGCAGCAGGCTGCGAAGCTCGAGAACATGTTCGACCAGATGGCCGAAGGCGAAGTCAAAAACCTGCCGATCATCGTCAAGACCGACGTGCAGGGTTCGCAGGAAGCGCTGGTTGGCTCCTTGCAGAAGCTGTCGACCTCCGAAGTGCGTGTGCAGATCGTGCACGCCGCGGTCGGTGGCATCTCCGAGTCCGACGTCAACCTGGCAGTGGCATCGAAGGCCGTCATCATTGGCTTTAACGCCCGTGCCGACGCCCAGGCGCGCAAGCTGGCGGAGTCGAACGGCGTGGACATCCGCTACTACAACATCATTTACGACGCGATCGAAGAAGTCAAAGCGGCGCTGTCGGGCATGCTGGCACCGGAGAAGCGCGAGCACATCACCGGCCAGGTCGAGATTCGCCAGGTCATCCTGGTGTCCAAAGTCGGCGCGATTGCCGGTTGCCTGGTCACCGACGGTGTGGTCAAGCGTTCCTCGTCGGTCCGCCTGCTGCGCAACAACATCGTGGTATGGACTGGCGAGATCGACTCGCTCAAGCGCTTCAAGGACGACGCGAAAGAAGTACGCGCCGGCCTCGAGTGCGGCCTGTCGCTCAAGAACTACAACGACATCCAGGTTGGCGACACCCTGGAAGTGTTCGAAGTCCAGGAAGTGGCCCGTACGCTGTAAGCGCGGCCCTGCAAGACCCTTCGGGGACAGACCCCGTTTTCCGCGGAAAACGGGGTCTGTCCCCGATTTTTATAGTAAAGTGAATCATGGCTAAGCACAGCAAAAACATCCCCGTCCGCGGCGTCCGCGTGGCCGACCAGATCCAGCGCGACCTGGCCACCATCATCGCCTACGAGCTCAAAGACCCGCGCGTGGGCATGATCACGATCTCCGAAGTCCAGCTCACGCCCGACTACGCACATGCGAAGGTGTTCTTCACGATGCTCAAGGACGACGCCGAATCGATCAAGAACACCGTCGAAGGCCTGACCAAGGCGGCCGGCTTCATCCGCAACCTGCTGGGCAAGCGCCTGCATATCCACACCTTGCCGCAGCTGCACTTCGTGCACGACATGTCGACCTCGCGCGGCATGGAAATGTCGCTCCTGATCGACCAGGCCAACGCCGTGCGCGCCAAGGATGCGGAAGAAGAGTGAACAAGAAAGTGCGTGATCTGGTCGACGGCGTCCTGCTGCTCGACAAACCGGTCGGCTTCTCGTCCAACGACGCGCTGATCAAGACCAAGCGGTTCATGAATGCGAAGAAGGCGGGCCACACCGGCACGCTCGACCCCTTCGCCACGGGCCTCTTGCCCCTGTGCTTCGGCGAAGCGACCAAGTTCTCGCAAGACCTGCTTGAAGCGGACAAGACCTACGAGACGACGGTCCACCTGGGCCAGTCCACCAATACCGGCGACACCGAAGGCGACGTGATCGAGACGCACGAGGTCAACGTGACACGCGCACAGATCGAGGCCGTGCTGGCGCAGTTCCGCGGGCCGATCCTGCAAGTGCCGCCGATGTACTCGGCGCTCAAGCGCGACGGCAAAGCCTATTACGAATACGCGCGCGAAGGCATCACGCTCGAACGCGAAGCGCGCCCCGTCACCATCCACAGGCTCGACTTCGTGTCTTACGAGGCGCCGATGCTCAAACTGGTCGTCACCTGCAGCAAGGGCACCTATATCCGCGTACTGGGCGAAGACATCGGCAAGGCTTTAGGCTGCGGCGCCCACCTGAATGCGCTGCGCCGCATCCAGGTCGGCGCGCTGACAGTCGAAGGCATGGTCACACTCGAGGCCGTGGCAGCGCATGAAAAGCCCACCGATTTGCTCGCTCCTGTCGATGCCTTGCTGTCGAGCTTCCCGGCCATCGTGCTCACCGACGAACTGGCCACCCGCTTCCTGCACGGCCAGCGCCTCGCGCTGGGCAAGGAAACCGTCACCATGCCGGCCGAACAGGGCCGCGTACGCGTCTACCATGGCGCGCGCCTGCTCGGCACCGGCATCCTCGGCGACTACGCCATCCTCGCCCCCGAACGCCTGATCGCCCGCCCGCAGTGAATTTGCACGATATTGCCGCAGAATGAAGGAAAAAATCGTCCTGGACATGCTGGTCGCCCTTGCCACCAAGGCTGGGTCCACTGTTCAACTCAACGTCACCACTTGACCCTATCTCGTTGGCTGGTGCGCACAGGCGGCATCATATTGGGACACGCTCTTCGGATTGCGCGAGTTCTGCGTTTGCTCACCCGCATACACGCTGCCCGCCTTGCCGTCAGGATTGAAGGCTGAGCCCGGTGCTGTCGCGGCATTTCCCGGGGTGGTGGGCGCGCTCAGGCTACCGCAACTCTGATTCGGTTGCCCGGTCGTTTTTGGCGTCGTTGCAGGTGCGCTCATGCGGGGCGTGGCGTGCACGGTGGCCGGCGCGTGGCCGGCAGCGGGCGCGGCCAGTGCGCCGCAAGTTGCCAACATCAGCGTGATGGCGGTACTTGGGATGATTAGGTGTTTCATGGCAATTCTCCTTCCTTAAATCCTGTGGATGTCAAGGTAGATACTGGCGCAGGCCATGCAGGTTCAACCGTGCGCGCGCGCACCGATGACTGTTCCGATTGGCCGCTACAGTAAGGCATCAATGGATCCGTGGAGATGATCATGCGCAACTTCATCCTCAGCTGTGCCTTGGCGGCATGCCTTGCACCTTCGGCCTTTGCCGAAGTGAACGTAAGCATCGGCATCAATGTGCCGGCCTACCCGGACCTGCAACCGATTCCCGGCTACCCGGTCTACTACGCGCCGCGCCTGTCGGCCAATTATTTCTTCTATGACGGACTATATTGGGTCTATGGCCCGGACGGCTGGTACACCAGCGACTGGTACGACGGACCATGGCAATGGGTCGGTCCTGACCAGGTGCCGCTGTTCGTGCTGCGCATCCCGGTGCGCTATTACCTGAGTCCGCCTCCCGTGTTCCGCAGCTGGGCGGTCAACACTGCGCCGCGCTGGGACGCCGTGTGGGGGGCCGACTGGTCGCACCGCCACCACAACTGGTCGCAATGGAACCACGCCTCGGCACCGGCCCTGGCGCCGCTGCCGCGCTACCAGCGCGATTACGACAAGTCGCGCTATCCCGATGCGGCGCAGCGCCACCAGCTGCAGCAACAGCATTACAGCTACCAGCCGCGTGACGCGCAAGCGCGCCAGCACTTGCAGGCGCTGGCCCATGCACCTGCCCCCGCGCCCACGCCGCACCCAGTGCAGCAAGCGGCGCCTGCGCCGGAGCCGCACCACGCACCAGCCCATGCCGAGCGACCGCAGGCGCCAGCGCCAGGTCACCAGGCCGAAGCGACGCGCATGCCGCCGCAGCCGCCGGGACATCCGGTCGAGGCGAAGCGTGTGCCAGCGCAGCCCGCGCCCGGCGCCACCGAGCACGGTGGCCAGCCCGACGCGACCAGGGCAGGGCATGCCGAACACCCGGCGCGCGCAGAGGAGCGCGGCAAGCGCGAGGAACACGGCAAGCGCGAGGAGCACGGCAAGCGTGAAGAGCACGGCAAGCCAAAGGACGAGAAGGACTAGCGCACAAGCTTATGCGCGCCACCGAACGGACCAGCGGTGGCCGCGCGCCTAGTCTCAACAGTTCCAGATGCGGCCCGGTGGTCGCGATGGCCAGGATGGCTGCCCGCAATCATGCCGGCAGCGCCTCCGCCCACCACAAGGAACTGATCATGAAAACCTTCCCACTCTGCGCCGCCATGCTGGCCACCATTGCATTGAGCGGCTGCCTGACCTTGCCAGCCGGCCCCGCTGGTCCACAAGGCGCGCCTGGCTATACCGGTGCGACCGGTGATACTGGCGCCACCGGCAGCAGCGGCGCGACCGGGCGTACCGGCTACACCGGCGCGACGGGCGCCACTGGCGGCACCGGTGCGACCGGCGGCACCGGTGCCACGGGCGACACCGGCGCGACCGGCTATACCGGCGCCACCGGCGACACTGGCGCGACCGGCAATACCGGCGCCAAGGGCAATACCGGCGCCAAGGGTTCGACCGCGCCTGTGGGCACGGTTGTCATCCTGCCTGCCAAGCAGTAAGCGCGGGGGCCCATCATGCGCAATCTATTTGGACTGCTCTGCGTGTCAGCGCTGGTGTCGGCGCCCGCACTGGCCCAGGTCAGTGTGAGCATCGGCATTGACGTACCGGCTTATCCCGACTTGCGTCCGATACCCGGCTATCCGGTCTATTACGCGCCGCAAATGTCGACCAATTACTTTTTCTACGATGGCGCCTACTGGGTCTACGCATCGAACGGCTGGCACACCAGCGATTGGTACAACGGCCCCTGGGATTCGGTCGATCCTTACCAGGTGCCCGAATTCGTGCTGCGCATTCCTGTGCGCTATTATCGCCAGCCGCCGCCGGCTTTCCGTGGCTGGAGCATGGCGCTGGCGCCACGCTGGGGCAATGTGTGGGGTGCAGACTGGACGCGCCGCCGCCAGGGCTGGGACCATTGGGATCGCCAGCATGTGCCGCAGGCGGCTCCGCTGCCGCGCTACCAGCACGACTATGGACATGAGCGCTATCCTGGCGCCGGCGCGCGCGAGCAGATTCACCAGCAGAACTACCATTACCAGGGCCAGGACAGGCATGACTACCGCGATCGCGCGCCGGAAGTGCAGGTCCGTCAGGTCCAAGATCGTGGCCATCCTGCGGCGCCGGAGCAGCACGGCCAGGCCCAGGGCGCTGCCAGGGAACATGGCAAGCGCGATGAGCACGACAACCGCGACGAAGGCCGCGACCAGAAGGAGCGCAAAGAGCATCCCCCAGCCTGAGGCGACTCAAGCCAGGCGTATCGGCAGCCGGCGGATGCGCTTGCCGGTGGCGGCGAACAGGGCGTTGCACAGCGCCGCCGGCAAAGGCGGCAGCGAGATTTCGCCCAGTCCTTCGGGGCTCTCGCTGCTGTCGACCAGGTGCACCTCGATCTTCGGCGCGTCTTTCATGCGCAGCAGGGGATAGCTGTCGAAATTACCTTCGCGCGTGCGGCCATTCTCGATGTGGATGGCCTGGCCCTGGGCGACACTCAACGCATCAATGATGCCGCCTTCGATCTGCGCCAGCGCGCCGCTCTTGTTGATGACGGTGCCGCAGTCAACCACCGCCACCACACTGTCCACCTTGTAGCCGTTCGGGCCCTCCAGCGACACCGTCACCACTTCGGCGACATAGGCGCCAAACATGAAATGGCTGGCGAAGCCGCGGAACCGGCCCTTCGGGGCGTTCTTGCTCCACTGCGCCTTGTCGGCGGCGAGACGGATCACATTCTTCAAGCGCGTGGTGCTGTAGGCCGGTCCACCATGGTCGCGGAAGGGCATCTTGCGTTCGCCTTCGCCGAGCAGCTTCAAACGAAAAGCGACCGGGTCGCTGCCGCCCAGCGTGGCCAGCTCGTCGAGGAAGCATTCGTCCGTCCACGCCGTGGCGTTGTGGCCGGGGCCGCGCAGGGCGCCCACGGGCACCGGGCTTTTGGTGGCGACGTAGTCGAGGCGGAAGTGTTCGATGAAGCCGGCCGGGAAGGCGTCGGGAAACACTTCGGTCACGTGGGCCGCGTCTTTGGAGCCGGCAAAGGCGCGCCGCGACGTGGTCGAGGCGCTGCAATGCCAGGCCAGCAGCTGGCCGTGTTCATCGAGGCCGGCCGTCATCCGGTACATGCCGGCGGGGCGGTAGAAGTCATGGCGGAGATCGTCTTCGCGCGTCCACACCACCAGCACCGGCTTGCCCGTCATCGTCGACAGGGCAATCGCTTCCCACGCATAGTCGGTCATCAGGCGGCGCCCGAAGCCGCCGCCGCTGCGCGTCATGCGCACTTCAATCTTTTCCTTCGGCAGGCCGGTGATGCGCGTCGCGTAGCCGAGGACGGCGCCAGGGTTCTGGGTCGGCCCCCACACCAGGGCGCGCTCGGCGCGCACGTCGGCGCAGTAATTCATCGGCTCCATCGTCGCGTGAGCGAGGAAGGGCACTTCGTAGACGGCATTATGCAATTTTTTGCATAATTTGAAGGCGGCGGCGGTGTCGCCATCGTTGCGGATCGGCGTGCCCGGTGCGTCGATGGCTTGAGCGAAGGCGCGGCGCAATCGCTCATCGCTTTCGCCGGCGTCGCCTTCCCAATGGACGACCAGGGCTTTGCGTCCTTGCATGGCAGCCCAGGTGCTGGTGGCGACCACGGCCACGCCGGCGACCATGCGCGTCGGTTCTGGCGTGGCGTCGAGCTGCAGGACCTGCAGCACGCCTGGCACGCGCAGCGCGGCGCTGGCGTCGAAGCTGCCCACCTTGCCGCCGAAGACGGGGCTGCGTTCGACCATGGCGACGAGCGCCCCGGCGGGGCGCGCATCGAGCCCGAATTCGGCCTTGCCGCGCACGATGGCGCGCGCATCGACGCCGCCAACAAAGCTGCCGATCAAGTGGAAGTTCTTGCGCTCTTTGAGCACCGGCGTGGCCGGGACGGGCAGGGCAGATGCGGCGGCGGCCAGTTGGGCGTACGACAGGCGGGCCTTGGTGTCGCGCCGCACGACGTGGCCACGCTCGGTGAAGCAAGCTGCGGGCGCGACCTTCCACTGCGCTGCCGCTGCAGCGACGAGCATTTCGCGCGCGGCCGCGCCGGCCTTGCGCAGCGCCATGTAATTTTCCTTGATCGCGGTGCTGCCGCCGGCGAACTGGTCACCGAGCTTCGGTTCGTCAAGCAGGGCCTGTTCGACGCGCACCTGCTGCCAGTCGACATCGAGCTCTTCGGCCACGATCTGTGGCATCGACGTTTTCACGCCCTGGCCGATTTCCGGATTCTTCGAGGCCAGCACGATGCTGCCGTCGCTGCCGATGCGCAGGAAGGCATTCGGCGCGAAGCTGGCCGCTGCGCGCGCCGGCTGCAGCACCAGGCCCAGCACGAGGGCGCTGCCCGATTGGAGGAATTCCCTGCGGCTGATCGTCACGGCGCGGCTCCCAATTAGTTATAAATGCGCTATGTAAATCTGCTACCATCTATCGGCTTTTCCACCCAACCAAAGGACGAATCATGAAACAGCTCTTCAAGAAGTCTGTAGTCGCTTCAGTCTTGGTTTTGGCCACAACCGGGGCCAGCGCAGGCGGTTCCCAATATTACGCGAATGCGAGCGCAGCCGCGCCGTATTCGAAGGCAGTGCAGTCGGGCGACCTGGTGTATGTGTCCGGCCTGCTCGGGCGTGGCGCCGATGGCAATGTCCTCAAGGGCCTCGATGCCCAAGTCAAGGGGGCCATGGACAGCCTGGTGGGAACCCTCAAGAGCGTGGGCCTGACAGCAGACGACGTCGTCAAGTGCCAGGTTTTCATGACCGACATCAGCAAGCTGTCCGACCTGGGCAAGGTCTACGTCACCTACTTCAAGCCGGACCGCCTGCCGGCGCGCACCAGCATTGGCGTGTCGGCCTTGCCCTTTGGCGCCGAGGTGGAGATCGATTGCATCGCCCACGTCGCTGCCAAATAGGGCCGGTCAAGGTGAATAAAACAGCAAGGTATTGAAAGTACGGGGAATTTCGGATTATTGCGGCGCAACACGTGCTATACTAGTGGGTTCCAGTAATTCGCATTCCCCGTACAGTTCCGTACGCCACGCTATTCACCTTACGACCATGTCAAACTCTAAACGCGCAATTCGCAACATCGCCATCATCGCCCACGTCGACCACGGCAAGACCACCCTCGTCGACAAGCTGCTGCGCCAGTCCGGCACCTTCCGCGACAACCAGCAAGTTGAAACCCGCGTGATGGACTCGAACGACCTCGAAAAAGAGCGCGGCATCACGATTCTGTCGAAGAACTGCGCGGTCGAGTACAACGACACCCACATCAACATCGTCGACACCCCGGGCCACGCCGACTTCGGCGGCGAAGTC
>JAZJYP010000002.1:0-349 GCA_040390345.1 Pseudomonadota bacterium
ATGCGACCCCGAAGGTAGAGTCCGTGTCCAAATGTCAGATGTGACCCCGATTTAATCGACGATGCGGCCGTTCAGTTCGATGGTGACGCGGTTGGGCGGGCTGTTGGGCTTGGACAGGCCGCTGCCCTTGCCTTCGGCGTAAATGCGGTTGCGCTCGACGCCTTTGCTGGCCAGGTAGGCCTTGACGGCCTCGGCGCGCTCGAGCGAGAGCAAATGGCTGCGCTGGGCCGACAGCTTGCCGTCGGTGAAGCCAAGCGCCACCACCAGCTCGGGCTTGAATTTCTCGACCCGCTCGACGACGTCGTCGAGCACCGTCCTGGCTGCATCGCCCAGCTCTGCGGCGCCGTCG
>JAZJYP010000002.1:359-30822 GCA_040390345.1 Pseudomonadota bacterium
GCGCTGAACCAGACCTTGTGCCACGGCAATCGCCTGGCCTGCTCCGGCGCTGGCGCGCGTTCGGGCTTGGGTGCCACTTCCAGCACCGGTGCGTGTTCGACCGGCACGACAGCCTGGCCGCGCGCCATGGCGGCCGCGGCGAGCAGTAATACGAACGTTGAGTGTCGGATTAACTTCAAAACGTGTCCTGTCGATGTGTACAAGGAAACACTCTACCTGTACCCCACCACAAGTGCAAATCCTTCTGCTAACATTTGCGCCCATGAACCGACTCCGAACCCTGCTGCTTGCAGCGAGCTTGCTGGTCCCGGCCTGTGCCTGGGCCGATCCCACCGTGATCTTCGTCAGCCGCCACGCCGAGAAGGGGACGAATGGCAACGATCCGGACCTGACGGCCCAGGGCCAGCTACGCGCGCACAACCTGGCGGCCACGCTGCGCAAGGCCGGCATCACGCACATCTTCAGCACCGATACCCATCGGACGCGCCAGACCGCGCAGCCGCTGGCCGGGGCGCTTGGCCTGCCAATTCAATCCTACGATGCCAAACAGCCGGCAGCCCTGGTGCAGCAGTTGAAGGCGCTCGGTGGCATCAGCCTGGTGATCGGCCACTCGAACACGGTACCTGGCCTGGTCAAGGCCCTCGGCGGCGAGCCGCACGGCGAGATCGACGAGGCGACCGAATTCGACCGCCTCTATGAAATCACGCTTGGCGACGACGGCAAGGTGAGCACATTGATGCTCGCCTCCCTGCCGCCGCGTCCTTAAAACTTCATTTCCAGCAGTGCGCGCAGCACGCCCGTCGTTGGTGTAACGGTCGTGTCGGTCGTGCTGTTGGCGCCCAACACGTAGCTCGACGCGGTGATATTGTCCTGGTGCAGAGCGTTGGCATAGGCGACGCGCAGCTGCACTTTCGGATTGAACTTCCACAGGCCGTACAGATCGAGCGAGCGCTTCGGCACCGAGTAGGCATACTGGTTCTGCGAGATGCGCACCGGGCCGCCGTTCTGGAAGCTGTAGCTGCCGCCCAGGGTCAGCGGCAGCGTGTCCATCTTGTAGTCCACACCGAGGTTGCCGCTCACCGGCGTTTGCTGGTCGAGGCGGTTGTTCGGGCCAGGCACCGTGGCCAGGGTCGACCAGTTGCGGGCGATATTGGCGCGCAGTTCGATCGCCGGCGCGCCCTTCCACATTGAACGCAGCGGCAGCTTCGCTTCCAGTTCCACGCCGTGCGTGTTGGCGGTGCCCTCGTTGACCGGCATCGAGACCCACAGGCCATTGAGCAGGTCGACACGGTTGTGCGTGATGTCCTCGATGCGGCGCACGAAAGTGCTGGCCGTGAGCAGGCCGCCGCCTTCGAGGTAGTGTTCCAGCGCCAGGTCCAGGCCCCAGGCCAGTTCCGGCTTGAGCAGCGCATTGCCTTGCTGGTCCGGGCTGGTCGGCGTGTTGTTATTCGAGGCGAAGCGGCGCGGAATCAGGCTGTTTACCGAAGGCGCCTTGTAGGTGCGGGTCAGGCCGAAACGCAACTGGTCGTTTTTGCTGTCCGGGAGCTTCCACAGGGTCTGGAACAGCGGACTCCAGACGCTCGACCTGTTGTCGACCGGGCTGTAGCTGTTGCCGGTGCTGCGCGTTTGAATGCCTTCCCAGCGCAGGCCGAAATACACCGACCAGCGCGGCGTGACGGTCCACTCGTCCTGCGCAAACAGGGCGATGCGCCCGACCTTGGCGTCGTAGTACTGGTCCAGGTTCGCGGCCGGCGCGCCGACGCTGCTGCTCTCGCGCTGCAGGCGGTCCTCGTTGCGCAGGCTGTAGGCACCGTCCCAGCCGACGGCCAGGGCGTGGCTTTCAACGATTGGCGTCGAATATTTGCCGCTGGCGCTCCAGCCCTTGTCGGACGAGGCGGACGTGATCAGGCGCGACAAGGCCAGCACCTCGTGCTCGAAAAACTGCGACGACGGCGCCGTCGTCTGGCGGTGGTTGTAGTTGACGCCAAACTTGGCATCGAGCTTGGCGCCCGCGGCCAGCTTGCGCGTCCAGGACAGGTCGGTGCGCACCTGCTCGAAGCGCGAATCGACGTCGACATCGGTGCCGAAGTAGTAGGGCTTGACGCCGCTGGCCCACACAATGTCTTCAGCATTGAGGGCGTTGAAGCGGTTGACGACGATGAAGGTCTGCGACGTGATCACATCGCCTGGACCGAGTTGCAGGTTCACGCGCGGCGACAGGTTCAGGGCCTTGAATTCGCCATGGCTGGCCTGGTAGCCGACGTTGTTGACATTGGTGCCCGTGTGTTCGGTGCGCGACGGGCGCTCGAAGCCGCCGTAGGTGATGCCGCCGCCAATGGCATACGACCATGGTCCTTTGCGGTCGGACAGCTGGAAGTTGGTGTTGGTGCCGAAGCGGCCGTTATCGTCTTGCACGCCGACCTTCAGTTCGCGCTGGGCGGTGACGATGGCGCGCTTGAGCACGATATTGATGGCGCCGGCGATGGCCTGGGTGCTGTATTCGGCTGTGGCCGCGCGCAGGATCTCGATCTTCTCGATCATGTCCGGCGTGAGCGAATCGAGCGAGAAACCGGGCGGGCTTGGCTCGCCGTTCAGCATGATCTGGGTGTAGCCGCTACCGAGGCCGCGCATGCGCACGTCGCCGCCGCGTCCCTGCACGCCGCCCACGGTCACGCCGGGCAGGCGCTTGAGCACTTCACCAATGGTGGTGTCGCCATTGCGCAGGATATCTTCCTGCGTGACGACGATCTTGGTGGCGGTGTCATTGCGGCGCGCGTCGTAAGCGGCGGCGCTGCCCTTGACTTCAACCTTGGTCACGGGCGCCGCTTCGGCCGGTTTCACCGGCTCCTCGGCGCCCTGGGCTGTCAAGACACCAATCAGGGCCGGTGAGGCCATCAGCAATCGCAGGAACATCGGGGAAACACGGGTACGGTGGGACATGGCGACACAATCTGTTAGAAAAGTACGAGGACGAGATTATAAGCGGGAATTGTTGCCTCTATGCATGCATATTCGCCTTATAATTTGGCCATGTCCCGTCTCATTTTCGCCCTGCTGCTGTTCCTTGCCCTGCCCTTGCGCGCTGCCGAGGCGCCACTGGTGCTCGCCTTCGACGAGCTGTATCCGTGGAAGACCCACGAGGACGGCAAATACGGTGGCGCCTACACCGAAATCGTGCGCGAACTGGCGCGCCGACTGCACCTGGCGCTCGAGGTCAAGCACTGCCCGCTCAGGCGCTGCCTGTACATGCTCGAGCGCGGTGAGGCCGACCTCACCATCGGCATGCGCAGCGACCCCACGCGTGCCCGCTACCTGGCCTTCCTCGCGACGCCCTATCGCAAACACGCCTCGGACCGGGTGTTTTACGTCAACCGCCAGGACGGTCCGGCCATCGCCAACTACGCCGACCTGCCCGGCCTGCGCATCGGCGTCAAGGACGGCGCCAATTACTTCAGCCGCTTCGACCAGGATCCGGCCATGCAAAAGGACGGCAGCCGCGATGCCGAAACGAGCTTGCGCAAGCTGCTCCTGCACCGCATCGACGCCGTGATACTGCCGGAAGACCAGGGCGAGGCCTTGCTCACGCGCCTGAATTTGCGCCTCAGCATCGTCAAGGCCAGCTATCGGGTGCCCGATGCCAGTGCGCGTTCGATCGGCGTGGCGCGCCACTCGGTGCATATGCCGCGCCTGGCCGAATTC
Source organism: Pseudomonadota bacterium (assembly GCA_040390345.1). Lineage (GTDB taxonomy): Bacteria > Pseudomonadota > Gammaproteobacteria > Burkholderiales > Burkholderiaceae_D > Telluria_A. Next base: position 4,059 of record JAZJYP010000002.1, read on the forward strand.
GACAAGGCCATGGCCGACATGGTCCGCGACGGCACGCTCGAGGCGATTTACAAGCGGCACTACTACGAAGCGCTCAACGTGCCGGCCGATTCGGTCCAGATTCGCTGAGCTGGGCAAGGGCACACGGCAATGCCGCGCGGGGGTAGAATCGTCGCATGCGCCGATCGCTCTGCCTCGCCATGCTGCTCGCTCCCCTGTGCTGCTGCGCTTCGGCGCCCGCGCCGACGATCATCATTGGCAGCACCATCGTCCAGGAAGACAATCAGGTTGGCCGCCTGCATCAGCTCGTCTACGAAGAAGCGTTTCGCCAGCTGGGCTACACGACCGTGTACCGCGTGATGCCGTCAGCGCGCTCCGTGGCCGAAGTCGAAGCCGGTACGGTCGACATGGACATGGCGCGCACCCATGAATTCGGCAGCGCCCATCCGACCCTCGTGCGGGTGGAAGAATCGTCTTTCCAAATGAGTGCGGCCGTCTACAGCCGCAACCCCGCCATCGAACTGCGCAATTGGGAGAGTTTGCGCGGCAAGGATTACCGGGTCGAATATCGCCTCGGCCAGATCGCCTTCAAACAAAGGCTCGAAGCGGTCGTGCCGTCGTCGCGCATCAGCACCATCGTCGACAGCCGCCAGGGTTTGCAGAAATTGCTTGCTGGGCGCACCGACCTGTATTTCGACATCGATGAAGTGGTCACGCCGATGCTATCGAGCCCAGCCTTTCGCGACGCCGGCCTGCACCGCATCGCGATCCTGGAATCGGCGCCCACCTACGCGTACATGAACCAGCGCTTCGCCAGCCTCGCGCCCCAGCTGGCGGCCGTCCTGCGGACCATGAAGGCCAATGGCACTGTCGAGCGCCTGCGCGCCTCGCTGGCCGACAAGGACGCCAAATAGCGGCGCTAGCCAAAGAACAGCATGCGCGTCAGGTAGGTGTAGTCGGCCTCGATCAGCATCATCGCCACGAGCACCATCAAGGCCAGCGGCGGAATCACGATCACGTAGATCAGGGCCAGGCGTTCCCATTTCAGGTGCATGAAGACGGCGACGATCATGCCGGCCTTGGCCATCATCAGGATCAGGATCAGGGTCCAGCGCAGGTAGCCCTGGAAGTGGAAGAAATCGACCAGGTAGGAAAACGTGCTCAGGACGAAGAGCAGGATCCACACCTTCAGGTACAGGCCGATCGGGTGTTGCTGCGTATGGGCGGCATCCATGCTGCCTCCTACCACAAGTAAAACAGTGCAAAGATAAAGACCCAGACCAGGTCCACGAAGTGCCAGTAAAGTCCGGCGATTTCAACGATGTCGTAACTGCCTTCCTTCTCGTAGCGGCCATTGAGCACACCTGTCGCCACATAGCTCAGGTAGATCACGCCGGCCGTCACATGCAGGCCGTGGAAGCCGGTAATCATGAAGAAGCAGGAGCCGAACTGCGCCGCGCCCATCGGGTTGCCCCAGGGCCGCACGCCTTCGGCGATGAGCTTGCTCCATTCGAAGGCTTGCATGCTGACGAAACTGGCGCCCAGCAAGGCGGTGGCAAACATCAGCCGCGCGCAGGTCTTGCGCTCGCGCCGGTAGCCATAATTGACTGCCATGGCCATCGTGCCGCTGCTGGTGATGAGGATGAAGGTCATGATGGCGATGAGGATCAGCGGCAGCTTGGTGCCGTTGATTACAAGGGAGAATACTTCGCTGGGATTGGGCCAGGCCGCCGTGGTGGACACGCGCACGGTCATATAGCCGGTGAGGAAGCTGCCGAAGATGAAGGTGTCGCTGAGCAGGAAAATCCACATCATGGCCTTGCCCCACGGGACGCGGAACGCCGCCTTGTCGCCCGACCAGTCGGCGACAAATCCTGTTAAACCTTCCGGGTCATGGGCCATGGCAGCCTCACTTGGGCAAGATGGTATTGCAGACGAGCTGGACGAACTCGGGCGTGACACCAAACAGCAGGCCGAACATGGCCAGCCACAACACCAGCAAGAAATGCCAGTAGCGCGCGCACAGGGCCACGCCGGCGCCGCCGCGCGCGCCCACCAGGGCCGCCGCAGCCAAGCCACCCAGCACATGCAAGCCGTGCAGGCCGGTGATCAGGTAGAAGAAGCTGTTGGCCGGATTGGCCTCGACCGTGAAATGCCAGTCCGTCATGATGCGCCAGGCCCACAGCTGCACGCCGAGGAAGGCGATCGACAAGCCATAGGCAGCGGCGAAGGCAGCGGGCCTGGCGCGCCGCGCCGCCTCCCAGGCCAGGCTGCTCGCACCGAGCAGCATGGTGCTGAGCCACAATTGCCAGGGCACGATGGGCAAGGCATGCCAGTCGCTCATGGCCATGCGCATCAGGTAGGCAATCGAGAACAGGCCGAACAGTGCCGACACCACGCCCATGAAGACCCACAGGCCCACGCGCGGCGCGCCCGCCAGCGGCATCGCGACGGCGCTCATGTTGGCGCTCCGCCGGGCAAGGGTGTCAGGCCCGGTCGCGGCGTCTCTGGCGTGAACCATTCGAGGCTGGCCGCGCGCCAAGGATTGCTGCTCGCGACCTTGCCGCGGAAGGTGCTCCAGGCCAGGTTGAAGATGAACACCAGCTGGAACAGGCCGACGAACAGCGCCGCCCAGGTGATGAATTCATTGAGCAACTGGGCCGACGGCGGAATGAAGGCGTAATTTTCCCAGGCATAGTAGCGGCGCGGCATGCCCAGCACGCCCAGGTAATGCATCGGGAAGAAGATCGCGTAGGTGCCCAGGAAGGTCACCCAGAAGTGCATGCGCCCCATCAATTCGTTATACATGCGCCCGCTCACCTTCGGGTACCAATGGTAGAGCCCGCCAAACACGGCCAGCACGGGCGAGACGCCCATCACCATATGGAAGTGGGCCACAACAAAGTAGGTATTCGACAGCGGAATGTCGACGCTGACATTGCCCAGGAACAGACCGGTCAAACCGCCGATGACGAAGGTCGAAATGAAGCCGATCGCAAACAGCATCGGCACCGTCAGGTGGATGTCGCCGCGCCACAGGGTCAATGTCCAGTTGTAGACCTTGAGCGCCGTCGGCACGGCAATGATCAGGGTGGTCGTCGCGAAGAAGAAACCGAATAGGGGATGCATGCCGCTCACATACATGTGGTGGGCCCAGACCACGAAACTGAGCGCGCCGATGATGACGATGGCCCACACCATCATGCGGTAGCCGAAGATGCACTTGCGCGCATGCACGCTGACCAGGTCGGAAATGATGCCGAAGGCCGGCAAGGCGACGATATACACCTCTGGATGGCCGAAGAACCAGAACAGGTGCTGGAACAGCAAGGGACTGCCGCCCTTGTGGCCCAGGTGCTGGCCCATCGACACGACCGCCGGCATGAAGAAGCTGGTGCCTAGCGTTTTATCGAACAGCATCATCACGCCGCTGACGAACAGCGCCGGGAAAGCCAGCAGCGCCAGGATGGTGGCGACAAAGATGCCCCACACCGTCAGCGGCATGCGCATCAGGGTCATGCCCTGGGCGCGCGCCTGCAGCACCGTGGTGACGTAATTCAAGCCGCCCATGGTGGTGGCGACGATGAACACCACCAGCGAGACGAGCATCACGACGATGCCCCACTCTACGCCCGGCGTGCCCGGCAAGATCGCCTGCGGCGGATACAGTGTCCAGCCCGCGCCCGTCGGCCCGCCCGGCACGAAAAAGCTGCCCATCAGGATCACGACAGCGAGCAGGTAGACCCAGAAGCTGAGCATGTTCATGAAGGGGAAGACCATGTCGCGCGCACCGAGCATCAGCGGAATCAGGTAATTGCCGAAGCCGCCCAGGAACAGCGCCGTGAGCAGGTAGATCACCATGATCATGCCGTGCATGGTGATGAACTGGTAGTAGCGCGCCGGGTCGATGAACTGGAATTTGCCGGGGAAGCCCAGTTGCAGGCGCATCAGGTCGGACAGCACCATGCCCAGCAGGCCGACCAGGATGGCCGTGATCGTATACTGGACGGCGATGACCTTGTGGTCCTGGCTCCACACATACTTGGTCCAGAAACTCTGCGCTCCATGCTCATGTTCGCTTCCGTAGCCCATCGCCCCTCCTACTTCACGGTTTTGATGTAGTCGACCAGGGCCGCAAGGTCAGCATCGCTGAGTTGCGTGTCCGGCATGATGGGCGCGAAGCCCTTGACGATCCTGGCCTTGGGCGCCGTGATCGATTCCTTCAGGTAGGCCTCGTCGGCGACGACCGAGCCGCCCCCTTCGAGCGCCTCGGTACGGCCGAACAGGCCTTTCCAGCTCGGTCCGACCCCGCTGGTGCCGTCCACGCTATGGCAAGCGACGCAGCCCTTGGCCTGCGCGACCAGTTGACCCTGGTGGCGCGTCGATTCGCCCTCCGGGCGTGCCTCCGTGCCCAGGTGCCTGAACGCGACCTGCTTGGCCAGCCACGCCGCGTAAGTGGGCGCATCGTCGACGACGACGTAGCTTCGCATATTCGCATGGCCCACGCCGCACAACTGCGCACACATCACTTCATAGCGACCGATGTGGGTGGGCGTGAGCCAGAACGAGGTCACCATGCCCGGCACCATATTCATCCGCGTACGAAATTGCGGGACATAGAAGTCGTGCAGCACGTCGGCCGCGCGCAGCAGCACCTTGACTGGCTGGTCGACGGGAATGTGGATTTCCTGGCCATCGACAAGGTAATCATCCTGGCCATTCGGGTCGTCGGGATTGATGCCGAAGGGATTGGTCGGGCTCATGAAGCGCACATCCGTCGTGCCCAGCTTGCCATCCTTGCCGGGCAGGCGGTAATGCCATTGCCATTGCTGGCCCATCACCTCGAACACCATCGCATTCGGTGGCGCATCGATCAGCTTGGCGTAGACCTGCAAGCCAGGCGCGAGCATGGCGATGATGCCCACCGAGGTCGCGCCGATGAGCCACCATTCGAGCTTTTTGTTGCCGTGTTCGGACGATGCGCGCACGCCGTCGCGGTGGCGGAACTTGAGCACCGCATAAGCCATGAACAAATTAATGACGACAAACAGGAAACCGGTGATGAGCAGCGTGAGCTGCAAGGCATCATCCATCTGTTGCCAATTGGACGCGATGGGTGTCAGCCACCAGGGGCTGACGACGTGAAACACCAGCGCGCCCACCACGATCGCAACGAGTGCGAGAGCGAGAGCCAGGGCCATAGTAGAGTCTGACAATGTGAGGTGCAACCCGGCAAAGCCGTACCTGACCAGACGTGCGGGCGCCCGCAAGCGCCCTGTTGCCACTACCTGTTGCTATGATTTTACGGGGCGTTCCAGCTTCAAATAGGTGTAGGCCGCCACCATGCCAAAGACCGCATGGCCGATCGCCGTGGGCCAGCCGCGCATGCCGCTGATCCAGGGGAAGGCACCGACCATCACATAGAAATTGAAGGCGTACAGGGCCAGCCCGAACGCTGCCCCCACCAGCAGGATCATCGGCGCGCTCGAATCGAAGTTGAACGGCGCGATCAGGGCCGAGAGCCCGACGCCAAAGGCGATGCCGAGCAAATAGTGAACGATCAGGGCCACCACGACGACCTGGGTACTGTAGCCCGAGGTTTCGAGAACGTCCGAGCCCATCATCATGGCCGCGACCATGCGGATATTGAGCCAGGGATTGCTGGTGTCGATCGTGGCGACATATAAAAGCTCGAGCAGCATCAACACGCCGCCCGCGCCAAAGCCGGCGACCATGGCCGCCGGCCAGTCGGGCAAACGGGGGCTCCAACGATGTGAACGCATGTGCAATTCCATGACTTCCTCCGAACGGGTAGCAAGACTTGCTTACAGTGTAGGATAGTTTCGCAAGCTTACAATCTTTACAATGCACGAAATGATTATGTCGACTTCTTCACGCCGGTGGCGCGCGCTTCACGGACGGCTTGCAAGGGCGTGGCGGCGGATTTGCCCCATCTCGCCACTGGCTTCCATGCGTTGCAAAATTGCATCAAGTGCTGCCGCACGGTCGCGTTGCTGGACGTGCAGATAGTGATATAGCGGCACTTCTTCGAGCATGGCCTCCTGCCGCACCAGTCCCGCGCGCTGGGCGTCACCGTTCGTTTCGGCGCCGGGCGGCTCGACCGCCACCATCACGTCGGCCACGCCGGCCGCCACCATCCTGAACGCCTCGGCATCGTTGCGCGCCTCGATGCGCCGCACGTCCTTGCCGAGCGAGCGCTCGATCATGAGCACGCCACGCCGGTAAGCCACGCGCTTGGCGGCCAGGCCGTTCCAGCGCAGCACCGCCGCTGCGGCCCTCGGCGCATACACGCGCACGACCATGGCATTGATCGGTGTGCTCAGGCGCAGCAGCGTCGGCGAATCCTCGGCGATGGCAGCGATGCGGTGCAGGTTGCCGTCAAGCTCCCCATTTTGCAACATCCCCATGGCGCGGCGGATCGGCAGGTCGACGAATTCGACCTTCAAACCCAGCTCGGCATAAGCGCGCACCAGCACCGCTTCGCTGCCCGTGGTGAGGGGATCGTCGGTACGGTCCCAGGAACCGATGCGCACCGTTTGGGCCAAGGCTGCGCCGGCCAGCAACAGGCTGGCGCCGAGAACGAGCAGCGGCGTAGCGAACAGGAAATGCCTCATGATGAAAACAGGCTACGCCGCCACTGCCCCGTCCGTCAACTCCGAAGAAGACCTAACGAACGACTTCCATCTTGGTCTTTTTGCCGTTCTTGAAGGTAAACAAGGTCAATGCCCCATCCTTGATATCGCCGCGCTCATCGAACATGATCGTGCCGGTCACGCCCTGGTACTTGATGCGCGCCAGTTCCGGCAGGTACCTGGCCGGTTCGGCCGAGTTGGCATGCTGCATGGCCGCAGCCATCACCATCACGGCGTCATACACATACGGCGCATACATCCACTCGCTCGAATTGAAGCGCAGCTTGTAGCGCGCCCCAAAATCGGCCATCGCCTTTTCCTGCGCGCCGCTGACGCCGCCCGCTTCGGCGCAAATGACCTTGCCTTCGCCCAGGCTGGGACCGGCCAGCTTGGGCAGGGAATCGGTACAGATCCCGTCGCCACCCATGAAGCGCGCATCGACACCCAGAGCCTGCATCTGCCTGAGCATCGGCCCGCCCACCGAATCCATCCCGCCAAAGAACACCAGGTCGGGCTTCTTCGCGCGGATCTGCGTCAGGATGGCGGAAAAATCGGTTGCCTTGTCGTTCGTGTACTGGCGGCTGATGATTTCGACCTTGTTGTTGGCCGCCTGCGCGCCCTTGACGAATTCGTCCGCCACGCCCTGGCCGTAAGCGCTGCGATCGTCAATCACGGCGATTCTTTTCGCATGGCCGGTCGCGACGGCATAGTGCCCCAGCGTGGCGCCAAGCTTGTTATCGTTGGCCACTACCCGGAACACATTGGCAAAACCCTGGCGGGTATACGCCGGCGTGGTGGCGGCCGGCGAAATCTCAGGCACACCCGCATCGTGGTAAATCTTCGAGGCCGGCATCGTCGTACCGGAACTGGAATGGCCAATCACGCCTTGCACGCGCGCATCGACCAGTTTCTGCGCCGCCGCTGCGCCCATCTTCGGGTCACCGCCATCGTCTTCGGCCAGCAGCACCAGCTTGACCTTCTTGCCGTTGATGACAAAGCCCTGGGCATTGAGGTCGTCGATCGCCATGCGCGCGCCATTTTCATTCGACTTGCCCAGGTGGGCGCTGGGACCAGTCACCTGGGCGACATGGCCAATCTTCACTTCCTCTTGGGCGGCGCAGCCGCAAACGGCGGCCAACAGGCCAATGGGCAGGCATTTCACGGCAAGGCGCATTGATACTCTCCAGGATTGAACCAAGGGCACATAGTAGACTGCAAGCTCAGTGCGGTGCAAGCAGCGGCAAGGTCAGCGTGAAACACGTCCCTTGGCCGGGTGCGGAATGCACGGCAATGCGACCACCGAGGATGCCGTGAACGATGTTGTAAACGATATTCAGGCCCAGCCCGGATCCGCCCCGCCCAAGCCTGGTCGTGAAGAAGGGATCGTAGATCAGCTTCAGGTGTTCCGGCAGGATGCCCGCGCCATCGTCGCGCACGTCCACGCGTACCCAGCCTTCCTCGGCCAGCGCCGCCGCGATCCAGATATTGCCACTGCTGCGCCCCTCGAATCCATGCACGACGGCGTTATTGATCAAATTCGTGAGGACCTGCCCCAGCGGACCAGGGTAGCTGTCCATGACGATCCCTGTGGGTACCTGCTGGTTCACCGTGACGCCAGATTTTTTAAACGTCGGCCACAGCGTCAACACCACCCCGGACACCATTTCATCGAGCTTGAACTTGCGCCCCTGCGAGCTTTGCCGGTCCACCGCCACCTGCTTGAAGCTGGCCACCAGGTCGATGGACCGCGACAGGTTGCGCATCAGGATATCGCCGGCCCTGGTAATGCTGTCGATATGGTTCTCTAGTTCGGAGCGTTTGATGCCGCGCGCGCACGCCGCCGTAAATGCCTCGGTATGATCGACCAGTGAACTGGCCGCCAGCAGGCCGTTGCCGATCGGCGTATTGAGCTCGTGCGCGACGCCGGCAACGAGTGAACCGAGGGCCGCCAGCTTCTCGCTGCGCACCAGGTCTTCCTGCGTGCGCCCCAGCGCATCGAGCGAAGCGGCCAATTCGCCGTTGGCCCGCTGTAGCGCGGCATTGCGTTCTTCTAGCCGCACTTGCATGGTCTTCATCGCAAACAGCAGGCTGCCCTGGTCGCGCGGACCTAGGGCGATCGGCGAACTGAGGTCGCCCGCCGCGATGCGTTCGGCAATCTCGGTGGCGTAATCGGGTTCGCCGCCAAGCTGGCGCAGCAGGGAGCGGCTGAGCGCCGCCGTGATCGCCACGCTCAGCGCCGCCGCCACCGCCGTCAAGGCCAGCAAGGCCCTGCGCGCCGTCTGGTTGGTGCTGGCCACACGGTCGCGCGCCTGGTCCATCAGCGCACTCTCGTGGCGGCGCAAGCGCGCAAGGGCGCTGAAGAAATCGTTCTGGTAAGGATGCAGGTCCACCAGCAGCAGGTTCTTGGCCTCGCCCAGGCGATGCTGGGACAGGAGCTCGATAAACTCTTCCTGGTTGACGAGATAGGCCGACCGGATGATCTCGATCTGCTGCAGGATGTCGTGTCCTTTGGCGTCGTCGATGCGCCGGTCCAGCTGCGCCATTGCCGCCGCCAGCCGCGCCTTGGCGGCCTGGATATCCTGTAGCTGCGCCTTGACCTGGTCTGCCTCCGTCATGATCAAGGTATTGCGCATGGCCCGCGCAATGACCCCGAGTTCGTCATTGACGTCGTTGACCAGCTGGGTGTTCGGATACTTGGCTTTCAGCGCATCGTCGGTGCTGGCAGCGAGGTTACCAAGCAAAAGAATCGCCATCAGCGTCATCGCAATGAGCAGGACGATCACAAAGCCGTAGCCAAACGCCAGGCGCTGCCCGATACGCAGATGGAAGCGGCGCACCTGCCCTCTCCTATTTGCCGTCGATGCCAAAAACGGTCTTGTTGGCGACCGCCATCAGCTGGCCCACATTCTTTGACGTCGCCACCAGGATCGGCACGAGAATCTGCTTGGCCGGCGCCTTCCCGGCCAATGCGTCGAGCAGCGCTTCGGCCGCCTTTTCACCCATCAGGTAGGGTTGCTGCATGCCGACCGCCACCAGCGGCCCGCTTGCAAGCAGCTCGGCCACGCCGGGCATGGCATCAAAGGAGCCAATGAGCACGTCGTGCCGTTTCATCGCTTTCAGCAGTTGCAGGGCGCCCATTGTTGGCTGGTCGGTCTCGATGAAAATACTGCGCAAGCCCGGCGTGGCAGCAAGCAGCTCTTTCACGAAGCCGCCTGTTTCTTCGGCCGAGTAGGTCTGCATCTGGCGCAGGCCCGCTTCGCGCGTGATGCCCGCGTCCTTCATCGCATCGCGAAAGCCATTGGTGCGGTCCTGGCCGTTCTTGCGCGCCAGTGAAATCGTCACCAGGCCAAAAGGATCGCCCTGCCAGCCGCGCTCCTTCAGTGCGGCGGCGACAGCCTCGCCGACGGCATGGGCGCCACGGTAGTTGTCGGATTTGACGTAGGAAGCGTACTGGCCGCCATTGGTGCCGATGTCTGCGATCACGACCGGCACGCGGGCTTTGCGCGCCAGTTCCAGCACGGCCGGCGCGCTGGCGCTGTCGGTCGGTGACATGACGATGCCGGCCACGCCGCGGGCGATCGCTGCCTGGGCGTTCTTCAGCTGGATTTGTGGATCGAGTTGGCTATCGAGCACGCGAAACGTGTAATTGCGGCTCAGGGCCACCGACTCGACGCCCTTGCCCAGCGTCGTCCAGAAGGGCAGATCCTGCTTGGCCGTCAGGTAGACGATTTCCTTGCCCCCCGCCTGGGCGCCGCCAGCGGCAAGGCAGCATGCCAGCCATGCGGTGTGTAGCGCCAGTCGCCATCCCATCGCGGACTCCCTTCATGCTGTGCTGCCGACCATGATCGCACATGCAACACTGCCCGTTCAAGCAAAATACGCGTCAATCGGCGGAGACGACCTGCACGACGTGAAATCCGTCGTCCATGCGGAAGACTGGGCTAATTTCCCCAACCGGCAGGCAGAAGGCAATGCGCGCCAACTGGTTCCGGCCATGGCTTCGCATCAGTTCCATGCTGCGCAGGGCGTAGCCGTGCAAGGCGCCGTCCACCCATTCCTTGCGCGCCTGATTCGCTTGCCGGCGAACAGCATCGAAGACCGGGCCGGGCGGCGCTGTCGTGGCGATCACCAGCTCGCGCAACGACACATGCAGGCGCTGCGCCGCCACTGGGTCGCATTCCAGCGCCTCGGCATTGACACCAACGCCGATGGCCTCCACACCCAGTGCACCCTGGCGTGGTGGCAGTGGTCCCGATGTCATGTGCGAACACTGATACAGCGCGGCCATCATGAGAAACATGAAGATCGACCCGGCAAGCAGTCCGGCGTGCCGTTTGCGTGGCTCGGTCGCCTCGAATGACGCTCCCGACAAGGCTTTCAAGCGCGCCCGCGCGCTCGGCCTGGGCCCGAGCGGCTGCGCCAGTGTCGCTTCGAGCGCCTTCGCCGTGTCCGAACGCGTGACGATGGCCTGGCAATGGGGGCAGCGCTGATCGCGCGTGGCATCGATGGCGCCGCCGCATTGCGCGCAGCGCGCCTGGGTGCGCTGCACATCCGGGTTCGGGGCTTCGGCGCGCAAGACGTCGCCAGCGATCTCGATGGCACTGGCCAGGCGCGCCGGATCGAGCACGCCGATCGCCGACTGGCAGTAGGGGCAAGCCTCCTGCGGCCGCGGCTCCAGGCCGGCGCCACAATTGGCGCAGTAAATATGCCCGCTGCCGCCGGCGAGCAGCTTCACGTCCGCCCACAGGATCGGCCGGACGAAGCCCTTCTCGGCCAGGTAGAGCATGAAGGTCTGGTAGTAGCCATGCCCGCGCGGGCACTCCATCTGCGCGGTGCGTCCGAAGCGGCTCAGGTTGAATACGCTGTGCAGCGCAGCGCTGCAAACGGGGCAATTCTGGATCGTCGACAGCGAAGGCGAATTGGTCCGCGCGACGCCGCTCGACATGGCGGCGTGAATCACCTTGACCAGGCCAGCGACGCCCGCGCCGGCCAGGCGCACGGACTCGGTGGTGTCGAACCACACCAGGCAACAGGGATCGCACAGGTCGATTTCGACCGGGCGCTCATAATGCCCGGTCAGCGTCAGTGTGCGCAGGGGCTGCGCACAGTTACTGCACTTTAGCGTTCGATGTGTGTCCATCGCATGCCGTCACTCCCAGATGACAGGACCGCGCGCGGCATACCAGGCTTCGACTTTTGGCGCCGCCCCTGCTTCGATCTTGCCGCGCTTGATCTTCATGGTCGGGGTCAGGCAGCCATTCTCGATTGCCCAGGGTTCGCGCGCCACCACCAGCATGCGCAACTGCTCGTAATCGGCGACATGTTCATTGACTTGCTTGAGCAGCGCGCCCAGCTCCGCTTCCACCGCCTCCCTGGCGCCCGGTTCCGACATGTGCTTGCGCTGCTCTTCGGACAGCACCACCAGGCCATAAGCGGCCGGCTGGCCCACGCCCGACACCATCGACAGCTCCACCATCGGGCTGGTATTGATCATGTTTTCGATCGGCGCTGGCGCAACGTATTTTCCCTTGGCCGTCTTGAACAGTTCCTTCAGGCGGCCGGTAATCTTCAGCATGCCATCCGGACGGCGCTCGCCGACGTCGCCGGTGCGGAAGTAGCCGTCATCGGTCATGCAGTCGCGCATCAGTTCGGGTTGCTTGAAATAGCCAACCAGCGCGCCGGGGGACTTGATCTGCACCTCATTGCCTTCCCCCAGGCGCACCTGCACTTCAGGGAACGGCATGCCGACATAACCGGGCAAGCCCAAGCCGGGCCGCGAGAAATGCGAATAGGCGAAATCCTCGGTCATGCCATAGCCTTCGAGCAGGTTCAGGCCCAGGCGGCGGTACCAGGCAATCAGGTCGGCCGAAATCGGCGCCGAACCGCTGCCCGCCAGTTTCGCTTCTTCCAGTCCCAGTCCCGTCAACACCTTGCGCGCCACCAGCTTGCCGACAATGGGAATGCTCAGTAGCAGGTTCAGTTTCCTGGCCGGCATCTTGGCCAGGACGCCTTGCTGGAACTTGAGCCACAAACGCGGCACCGACACGAACAGGGTCGGACGCGCGCGCTTGACGTCGGCCACGAAGGTGTCGAGCGCCTCGGCGAAGAACACATGGCCGCCACCGACCATGCTGCCGCACATGATATAGGCGCGTTCGACCACGTGCGCCAGCGGCAGGTAGGAAATGACGCGGTCATCCCGGCCCCAGTTGATGCCCTTGGCGATACCCTCGGCCGCCGCCGAAATATGGCTGAAGCAGTGCATCACGCCTTTCGGCTGCCCGGTCGAACCGGAGGTGTAGACGATCATGGCCAGGTCGTCCGGTGCGCGCTGGGCGCCTTTCGCAATTGGCGTGGCGCGCGCAATGACAGCGTCCCAGCTTTCATAGCCGGTATTGGGCGCGAGCGGCAGCGCGATGCATGGCAGGCCGGCCGGCACGCCCGCTTTCTGCGTCTCCCACGCATCGAGCTTGCCGACGAAAAGCAGGCGCGACTCGCTGTGTTCGAGCACGTAGCCGATCGTGTCCGGCCCCTCGGTCGGGAAAATCGCCACTGTCGTACAGCCGGCCATCCAGATCGCCAATTCGGCAATGAAGAAGTGGGTGCAATTTTTCGACAGGATCGCCACCTGGCTGCCCTTGCCCAATCCCTGCGCCTGCAGATGGCCCGCCATGCGGCAAGCCTGGTCAATCACTTCGGCCCAGGTGTAGTCCACCACCTGCCCATTGCCGACGGGCTGGGTCAGGTAGACGCGTTGTGGATTGCGAGCTTCATGGGCATAGACGTGATCGAGGATATTCATAAGGGCGGCTCCAGGAATGAATGTTTTGTCTGTATATGCAATTGTCACATGGCCGAGCGGAAAAAGGCGGCCTTTCGGCACACAAAATTTGCCCCTCATGCTAGACTTTGCGCACGATGAAAACGGTGAAGATCTGGCTACTGTGGTGCTTGTTGTTGGCGATCCCCCTCCAGGGCTTCGCTGCGGCGTCCATGGTGCTGTGCCAGAACGCACCTGCGGCACCCATCATTGGCGCGCAAGACAATACCGGCAAGATGGACCACTGTGCCGCTGCCACCACCATGAAAAAATGCAGCAACTGCGCTGCCTGCTCCGTTGGTGCCGCCATCGCGCCGCCCGCGCTGCCCCAGCTAGCCACGGAGGCCGCCGGATCCGAACCGGTTTCCACCACCTCGCCATTCGCCACCTCCCCGGTCGACCAGGCCCTGGAACGGCCGCCGCACGCCCTCCGCGCCTAGTTTTCGTCTTGATGGCCATGGCCATCCTCGATCAATGACACGTGAAGGAGTGAGCATGCGCGCCGCGCGATCACTTGTACTATCGTCGTTGCTGCTGGCCCTGGCTGGCTGCACGACATTTTCCGCCGATGGTGGCATGGACACCGTCAAACGCCTCTCCGGCCAGAGCGCGGCCAGCCCCGCCGTCGGCACGCTGCTGGCCAAACCGCTTGGCCCCGACGATGCCGTTGCCATCGCCTTGCTCAACAACCGCGGCCTGCGGGCGCGCTATGCGGCGCTGGGCATCGTGGAAGCAGACCTGGTCCAGGCCGGGCGCCTGCCCAATCCCAGCTTCACATTCAGCCGCCTGCGCGGCGCCGACGGCGTTGACATCGAACGCAAGCTGATGCTGCCCCTGGTGGGTTTGCTGACCATGCCGTTGGCGCGCGACGCCGGGCAGCGCCGCTTCGAAGCGGCCCAACTGGGTGCCGCCGCCGACGCGCTGGGCGTGGCCGACGCCACCCGGCGCGCCTGGATCGCCGCCGTCGCGGCGCGCCAGTCCACCCAGTACATGGAGCAGGTGAAGGAAGCGGCCGAAGCGAGTGCTGAACTGGCGCGCCGCATGCAGGCCGCCGGCAACTGGAGCAAGTTGCAGCAGGCCCGCGAACAGGCGTTCCTCGGCGACGCCATCGCCCAACTGGCGCGCGCGCGCCTCGCCGAATCACGCGAAACGGAAATGCTGGTGCGCCTGCTCGGCCTGCCCGGCCCGAGTTTCCAGCTGCCCGAACGCCTGCCCGATTTGCCCGCCGCGCCGCGCCAGGACAAGGACGCCGAAGCGACGGCCCTGGCCAACCGGCTTGACCTCCAGATGGCGCAAAAAGAACTGGCCGGCTTGTCGGCCAGCCTGGGCCTGACCAGAACGACACGCTTCATCAACCTGTTCGACGTCGGCTACCGGCGCGATTCCGCCGGCCACGGCCCCGAGCTTGAATTGCAGATTCCCCTGTTCGACTGGGGCGACGCGCGCGTGGCCCGCGCCCAAGCGAGCTATATGGAAGCGGTGCACCGTAGCGCCGCCACTGCCAACGACGCCCGTTCGCAGGTGCGCGAACGCCTCGCCGCCTACCACAGCCACTATGCGCTGGCGCGCCACTTCCGCGACGAGGTGGTGCCGCTCAAGAAGCGCATCTCCGACGAACAGCTGCTGCGCTATAACGGCAACCTGATCAGCGTCTTCGAATTGCTGGCCGACGCCCGCGAGCAGGTCCAGAGCGTCAACGCGGCGATCGAAGCGCTGCGCGAGTTCTGGCTGGCCGACGCCGCCCTGCAAGCGGCCATGACGGGCGCAACCCAAAACAAGGAATGACCATGCTTACTCGCCGCAATTTTTTCGCCGCCGCCATCAGTACGGCGGCCGTCAGCCGCGTCGGCGCCGCCGCCCTGCCCGAGGCTCACGTGATGAACAAGGCCAGCACCCAGGCGCCGCACCAGCCGCCCAATGGCCGGCCCTACAATCCGGTCGTCACCCTGAATGGCTGGACCCTGCCCTGGCGCATGCGCGCCAACGTCAAGGAATTCCACCTCGTCGCCGAACCGGTGATCCGCGAGATCGCGCCGGGCATGAAGGCGCGCCTGTGGGGCTACAACGGCCAGTCGCCCGGACCCACCATCGAAGTGGTCGAAGGCGACCGCGTGCGCATCTTCGTCACCAACAAACTGCCCGAGCCCACCAGCGTGCACTGGCACGGCCAGCGCCTGCCCAACGGCATGGACGGCGTCACCGGCCTGACCCAGCCCGGCATCGCCCCTGGCAAGACCTGGGTCTACGAATTCGTCGCCAAACGTCCCGGCACTTTCATGTACCACCCGCATGCCGACGAAATGACGCAGATGGCCATGGGCATGATGGGTCTGTGGATCACGCACCCGAAAGAGCCGCACGTCATGCCGGCCGACCGCGACTTCTGCCTGCTGCTCAACGCCTACGACATCGAGCCGGGCAGCGCCACACCGAAGGTCAATACGATGACCGACTTCAACCTGTGGACCTTCAACAGCCGCGCCTACCCTGGCATCGACCCGATGGTCGTGGCACAAGGCGACCGGGTACGCATCCGGGTCGGCAACCTGACCATGACGAACCACCCGGTCCATATGCACGGCCACGAATTCACCGTCACCGGCACCGACGGCGGCTGGGTGCCGGCCAGCGCGCGCTGGCCGGAAGTGACGACCGATATCGCCGTCGGCCAGATGCGCGCCATCGAATTTAGCGCCACCGACGAGGGCGACTGGGCCTTCCACTGCCACAAGGCCCACCACACGATGAACGCCATGGGTCACGAAGTGCCGAACATGATCGGCGTCGACCAGAACGACGTCGTTGGCAAGATCAACAAACTGGTGCCCGAGTACATGGCCATGGGCGACAAAGGGATGGCCGACATGGGCGAGATGGCCATGCCCCTTCCCGACAACACGCTGCCCATGATGACCGGCACCGGCCCCTTCGGCGCCATCGGCATGGGCGGCATGTTTACCACCGTCAAGGTGCGCCGCGCACTGGCACGGGGCAATTACAAGGATCCAGGCTGGTTCAAACACCCGCCCGGCAGCCTGGCCTACGAATGGAAGGACGGCAGCGCCGTGCCCGACGCCGTCCCCGCGCCCGACAAGACCAGCGCCAAACCTGGCGAGGCCATCCTCAAGGTGGTCAAAGGCAAACACACGCATTCTTGAACCAAGGAACCCCATGGAACGACCCTTCGCACTGATTGCCTTCATCCTCATCGCCGGCAGCGCCCGCGCCCATGACGAGCACGAACACCGCTATGCCTTTGGCCAGCCGGGCCAGGCCGCCAAGGTCACCCGCACCGTCACCATCGACATGGCCGACAGCATGCGCTATACGCCGTCGAATGTGACGGCCCGGCGCGGCGAGACGATCCGCTTCCTCGTCACCAACAGCGGCAAGCTGAAACACGAATTCGTGCTCGGCTCGATGAAGGAGTTGAAGGAACACGCCGCCCTGATGCAGAAATTCCCGGAGATGGAGCACGCCGATCCCAACCAGGTTTCGGTCGAAGCGGGCAAGAAGGCCGAGCTGATCTGGCAATTCAGCAAGGCCGGAAAATTCGACTTCGCCTGCCTGCAACCGGGGCATTTCGAAGCCGGCATGAAAGGCCAGGTGAACGTCAAATGAAGCAGCCAAATAGCAAGGCCAACTTGACGCCATCCTGCGAAGCGGCCATGCTGTTGACATTCTGCTTCGACAAATTGGAGTCCGTATGATGGAGGTTCGTTCGATCGCCTATGTTACGGCCATCAACCTCCTCATTATCGCTTGCGGCTTTTCGCTGCAGTGGCGCCGCGAACGCAGCCCCAGCCTGCGTGACTGGGCCATCGGCTTTGGGATCGGCGCCGTCGGATGTGAATTGAGCGCACTGCGCGGCGTGGCCCCGGATATCCTGACGGCGCTGCTGGCAAATATGCTGATGCATACGATTTATGTATTCATCTACATCGGTGTACAACGCCAGTTCTCCGATGCGCCGGCGCACCGCATCTGGTTCATCCCTGCCGCAGCCACCCTGCTCTACCTGTGGTACGTGGTCATCGATCCGCAGCCCACGGCCTGGCCCGTCATTACAGGATATGTGCGCGTGGTCCTGTGTATTGCCATCCTGCGCCTGTTGCGCCGCCATCGTGACCGGATGTCGGCCTATTCGGCGACACTCCTGCAAGCATCGGCGGTCGCCATGGGGCTGTTCATGTTCTCACGCGCCTCCCTTTCGCCCTGGATCCCTTTCAGCAGCGACTTCAATTCATCCAACGCCCCGGCCATCACCTATTTCGTCACCGCCGCCTGCACCCTGGCGATGATGTTCGGGCTGGTGTCGCTGTATGTCGACCAGTTGCTGGGCAAACTCGAACACGCCGCCAATGTCGATGTACTGACAGGCCTGTACAACCGGCGCCGCTTCGACGAGCTGGCCCGCATCGAACTGGCGCGCGCCCAGCGCAATGGCGACGAACTGTGGCTGCTCACCGTCGACATCGACCACTTCAAACGCATCAACGACAGCTTCGGCCACGATGTCGGCGACCAGGTCCTGCGCGAAACGGGCCAGGCGATGCGCCATGCCTTGCGCAGCTACGACGTGGTGGCCCGCTACGGCGGCGAAGAATTCTGCATCCTGCTGCCAGCGACCGGCGCCATCGCGGCGCAAGCGACGGCACAACGCTTGTCCGAGCTGGTCCGCTCCATCAAGGCCGGCCCCGAGGCTAACCACGCGGTGAGCATCTCGGTTGGCGCGGCGGCACTGCGCAAAGCCGACCAGCGCCTGGAAGACCTGGTCAAGCGCGCCGACACGGCCCTGTACCAGGCCAAGTGCAGCGGGCGCGACCGGGTGGTCGGCTTCGAGCTGTCCGCCCTCGCGCAACATTAGCGCTTCGACAAGGGCGCTCGGTTACAATAGCGCCCAAATCCACTCCTGCCCGCCCACCATGAATTCTCCCCGCATTTTCGGCACCCCCTTGTCCCCATCCGCCACCAAAGTCATGCTGCTTGGTTCCGGCGAACTGGGCAAGGAAGTCATCATCTCGTTGCAGCGCCTTGGCGTTGAAGTCATTGCCGTCGACCGCTATCCCAACGCGCCGGGCCACCAGGTAGCGCACCGCGCCCACGTGATCGACATGACCGACGGCACCGCCCTGGCCGCACTGATCGCCCAGGAAAAGCCCGACCTGGTGGTCCCGGAAATCGAAGCCATCGCCACGGCCAAGCTGGCCGAACTCGAGGCTGCCGGCGCCATCACCTGCATTCCGACCGCGCGCGCCGCCTGCCTGACGATGAACCGCGAAGGCATCCGCCGCCTCGCCGCCGAAGAACTGGGCCTGGCCACCTCGCCTTACCGCTTCGCCGGCAGCCTGGCCGAACTGGAAACCGCTTGCGCGGACATTGGCTTCCCCTGCGTCGTGAAACCGGTCATGTCCTCGTCGGGCAAGGGCCAGTCCAAGCTCGACTGCGCCGCCGACGTCAAGACGGCGTGGGACTATGCCGCTTCAGGTGGGCGGGTCGATGCAGGGCGCGTCATCGTTGAAGGCTTCATCGATTTCGACTACGAGATCACCCTCTTGACGGTGCGCTCGCTTGGCGCCGATGGCCAGGTCGAGACGCGCTTCTGCGAACCGATCGGCCACCTGCAGGTCGCCGGTGACTATGTCGAATCGTGGCAGCCGCACCCGATGAACGATATCGCCCTCGATCGCGCCCGCGCTATCGCCGGCGCCGTCACCGACAATCTCGGCGGCCAGGGTGTGTTCGGCGTGGAGCTGTTCGTCAAGGGCGACATGGTGTGGTTCTCGGAAGTGAGCCCGCGCCCGCACGACACTGGCATGGTCACCATGGCCAGCCAGGTGCAGAGCGAATTCGAACTGCATGCCAAGGCCATCCTGGGCTTGCCGGTGAATGTGGAATTGACCTCGCCCGCAGCGTCGGCCGTGATCTACGGCCAGCATGACGCGCCGGGCATCCGGTTTGAAGGCGTGGCGCAGGCGTTGCAGACGCCGGGCACCGATTTACGCCTGTTCGGCAAACCGGAATCGTTCGCCAAGCGCCGCATGGGCGTGATGCTGGCGCGCGCCGCCGACGTCGACACTGCGCGCGACCGCGCCAAGCGCTCGGCTGCGTTGGTCAAGCCTTTGCGCTAACTACGACCCCATCGGCAAGGCCGGCGCCGACAGCGGCAGCTCCAGCCGCACCGTCGTGCCTTGCCCCACTTCGCTCGCCACATTCACTTTGCCGCCCAGGATGTCCATCACCAGCGTCTGGATGATGTGCATCCCCAGGCCGGAGTTGCCTTCGTCGCCGCGGGTAGTGAAGAAGGCATTGAAGATATTCGGCAGCGCCACAGCCGGAATACCGCGCCCGTCGTCGGAAAATGCAAGCAGCACCCTGTCCTTGCCCATCGGCGCGATCCGCACTGTGAGCATCCCGCCACCTTCGTCGAAGGCATGGTCTTCGGCATTGGCCGTCAGGTTGGTCAGGATGCGCGCCAGGATGCTTGAGTAGCCATCCATCTGCAGCGGCGCATCGCTCTCGAGCTTCCACGCGATATGGCGCTGCTTCAGGTGCGGATCCATGCTGTGCATGACTTCGCGCACTTTTTCGCCCAGGTCGAAGCAGTGCCGCTGCGCGTGCGCGCGATCGTTCGGCCCGGCCCGCAGGCGGCTGACCAGCTCGCCCGCACGTTGCAGGTTGACCGAAACGGCGGTGCAGATCTCGCTGCCCTCGGCCAGGAAGCGGTCCAGGTCGGAGCGCCTGAGCGCACCCTGCTCGACCGCCTTGCGCAGGTCTTCAAAACGGCTGTCGAGCACCGTCGACGCCGTCAGGGCCATGCCCACCGGCGCATTGATATCGTGGGCCAATGTCGTCACCAGCCGTCCCAGCGAGGCCATCGATTCGGACTCGGCCACGAGGGCGCGCGCGGCATCGGTGCGCGCCGCCATTTCGCGCTTGAGGGCCGTATTCTTGGCCGCCAGGCGCAGGCGCATCGCATGCAGCGAAATATGGGTCTGGACGCGCGCCAGCACTTCCTTCATCTGCAGCGGCTTGGTCAGGTAGTCGACCGCGCCGGCCTCGAAGCCATTGACCTTGAACTGTTCGTTGGACAGGCTGGTCATGAAAATGAGGGGAATGTCGCGCAGGTCGTGGTTGGCCTTGATGCGGCGGCAGGTTTCGAAGCCGTCGATGCCGGGCATGATCACGTCGAGCAAGATCAGGTCGGGTGGTGACTCGGCCGCCATGCGCACGCCTTCGATGCCGTCGCGCGCCAGTTCGACGCGGTAGCCCGACTGCTGCAAGTATTCCTGCAGCACTTCCAGGCTGGAAGCGGAATCGTCCACGACCAGGATGCACGGGCCTTCGGTCAGCTGAGCATTCACTATGCGTCTCTCCCTCTGGCGTCTGCGCGCCCGGCAATTCATTCTAGCGAGCCTGCTGGCGCGGCGCAACAGTAATAAACCACAGACTGCTAGTTGATCAAATGCAAATAATGAGCGACAATCCTTGAGCAGTGTATGGACGCCCCACAAGAAAAAGTTGTTAAAAAAAGCCGAGGGATTTTGTGAACACAGCCAGCCGTTTGCAAGACGATGCCGAAATCATGTTTGCCGACGAGGCGCCCGCGGTCGATCCCGGACCGGCCCCGGCGCCATGGCGTGTGCTGATCGTCGACGACGACCACCAGGTCCACGCGATCACCCGCATCGCCCTGCGTGGCGTGGCCTACCGCCAGCGCGCGCTCGAGCTGGTCAGCGCCAAATCGGGCGCCGAAGCGCGCGCGCTGCTGCACCATCCCGATGCCGATTTCGCCCTGGCCCTGGTCGACGTGGTCATGGAAACGCCGCAGGCGGGCCTGGAACTGGTGCACTACATCCGCAAGGACATGGCCAACCGCGCCATGCGCCTGATCCTGCGCACTGGCCAGCCCGGCCACGCCCCGGAGGCGGACGTGATCATCCGCTACGAGATCGACGACTACAAGGACAAGACCGAACTGACGGCGCAAAAGCTGATCACCGCCGTCATCGCTTCGCTGCGCGCCTATGAATATGTGACCGAAATCGAGCGCCTCAATGCCGACCTGGAAGCGCGCGTGGCCATGCGCACGGCCGAACTGGAACGCCTGGCCATGCTCGACCCGCTCACGGGCGCGGCCAACCGGCGCCACCTGGACCAGCGCGCCCACGCCGAGATCGAGCGCTGCCGGCGCGACCGCGAAGCACTCGGTATCGTCATGTTCGACATCGACCATTTCAAGCGCGTCAACGACACCCACGGCCATGCCGCCGGCGACCATGTGCTGTGCCATGTCGTCGCTACGGCCAAAGCCCAGCTGCGCGCGAGCGACTTCCTGGCCCGCATCGGCGGCGAAGAATTTGTCCTGCTGCTGCCCGGCCAGGACCTCACGGTGTCGGCCATCGTGGCCGAACGCATCCGTGTGGCGCTGGCCGCCCACCCCATACACACGCCTTGTGGCCATGTCATCAGCATCAGCTCGAGCTTCGGCGTCGGTGACCTGGGCGAGCACACCCAGCTCGAAACTGCCCTGTGCGCGGCCGACAAGGCCCTCTACGCCGCCAAGGCGGGCGGGCGCAACCGCGTGGAACTGGCCGGCGGCTGTTAAGGCGCCGGCTGCGCCAGCAGGGTATTGCGCACGAAGCAGATATGGCCACGCAGGCCGTAGAACAGGTCGCCGAAGGCAGCCGGCACGACGATCTTGCTGGCCATCTCTTCGATCTGGTCCAGGTGCCGCAACAGGTCTTCGCGGCGCGCCGGATCGGCTGCCGGGTCAAATGCTTCCCGCTCCAGGTCCAGCAAGGCGCGATACCAGCGGTGGATGCGCGACTCGATGCGCCAGCGGTAAATCGCCGGCACCAGCTTGAGCGCGGGGATCAGCAGCAAGGCGAGCGGCACCACCACGGCGATGATGCGCGTGATCACGCTGGCTATGCCGAAGGGGAAGGTACGGTACAGGTAGCTCTTGCCCGAAGCGTAGTAACGCACGGCATCGGCGCTGATGCGAAATTCATGTTCCTGCGCGTTTGGAAATTCCCCGCGCTTCTTGAACAGGCCGGCGCCGCCATGGACTTCGCGCACCGCTTCGAGCAGCACGTCCGACAGCGCCGGATGCAAGCCTTCACGGGCAATGATCTCTACCGTCGGCCCCACCAGGCTGGTGTCTTCGGGCGGCAAGTCCTTGCCGAAGTCGAGGGCGCCGCGCGGCAATTCGAGCTTGTTGAGGTAATTGATGCGGCGTGCATAGCCATCGGCCTGCACCACATTGAAAAGGCGGATATTCTCATCGTGCATGAGCTTGCGCATCATGTCCTGCGCCGTCGAGTCGCCCATGACGAAGATCGCATCGACCCGGTTTTCACGCAGGGCGCGCTCTTCCTGGCCGTCCGGGGTCGACACCAGCGTGAGCTCGCCGGGTTCCACACTATTGGCCTTGAGCAGGGCCAGGCCCAGGGTATGGGTGCCGCTGCCTTCCTCGCCGATATCGACGCGCAAGCCCTTGAAGTCGGAAATGAGCTGGCGCCTGGGCCCGCGGTAAAAGATCATCAGCGGCTGGTAGGACACGCTGCCGAGCGAGACCAGCGGGCCCGGTTCGGTGGCGCGCAGTTCGCCGCCCAGCACAAAACCGACATCGACACGCAGCTTCGGGTCGCGCAGCTTGCGCAAGTTGTCGCCCGAGCCTTCGCTGGGAATGACCTTGAGCGTGACGCCTTCGCGCGCCAGGATCTTGCGGTATTTTTCGGCATTGCGCTCGAAGGAGCTGCCCTTGGGCCCGCTCACCATGGTCAGCGTGGTCGGCGCCGCATAATTCATGAACACCAGGATGCCCGTCGCGATCACCAGGGCCAGCACCAGCAGGCTGGCGATCCAGATGACCTGGCCTTGCCCGAAGGTGGCGGTCAGGCGCTTGTGCGCGCGGGAAAAAAACACCTTGGGCGTCATCGGGATCCTTGGAAGGTCATTGCTGTAGGCACAAGTATATCCTGTCCCTTCCGACAAACTGGCATAATCGAGCATCCGCTCGTTTCGTCTTGAAAGGCTGCTCCATGCATCGACCGTTGCGCCCGCTCCTGCTGACCCTGGCCCTGCTCTTTGCTGCAGACGCCCCGGCCCAGGACCGCAGCCCGAAACGCAACGTCATCAGCCAGTCCATCACCATCAACGGCAGCGTCGCCCACACCCTGGTGCTGCGCGCCGACGACTTGCGCAAATACCCGCCCCAGCAGCTCGAAGAACTGCCCCTCATCAGCGCCACCGGCAACGACAAGGGCAAGCTCACCCGCGTCAAGGGCGTGCGCCTGCGCGCCTTGCTCGAATATGCCAGCATCCTCACGCGCGACGCCGACACCGTCAAGAAACTGGCCATCATCGCCACTGCCACCGATGGTTACAAAGTGGTGTTTTCCTGGAGCGAATTGTTCAACACGGCCGTCGGCGACGGCGTGCTGGTTCTGTTCGAACGCGACGGCAAGGCGCTGGGCGAGGAGGAAGGCTTGTTCGCCCTCATTTCGGCCAAGGACATGCGCACGGGACCGCGCTATGTCCGCTCCCTGTTGACGGTCGAAGTCAAGCAAATTACTGACTAGGGCGTGGCGCGGCAACGCTTGTCTTTTACACGCGGCAAGCGTAAAAATGAGGCTTGGCAATATGCCATGTCGCCGGGAGCCTGCCATGCGTTTCCCCACTGCCTTTGTCCTGCTGGCCCTGTCCAGTCCCGTAGCTGTCGCCCAAAGCAATGTGCAGCTGTACGGCGTGGTCGACCTTGGCATCAATTCCGACAGCGATTCCGGGCATCGCTTGACGAAAATTGACAGCGGCAACCAGACCGCCTCGCGCTGGGGGATCAAGGGCACGGAGGCGATCGGCGGCGGCCTGGTCGCCAGCTTCGTGCTCGAGTCGCAGGTCGAAGCCGACAACGGCACCCTTTCCTACACGGGCCGCCTGTTCGGCAGCCAGGCCTGGGTGGGCCTGTCGGGTGCCTTTGGCAGCATCAAGCTGGGCCGCCTGTTTACCCCCTACTTCGGCGCCATCGCCACCAACGATCCCTTCGATGCGCGCGGCCCGGGCGAGTCGACCCGCATCTTCCAGGACACCGGTGTGCGCATGGACAATACGATCAAGTATTCGCTGCCCGCTGGCCTGGGCGGCTTCTATGCCGACCTGGCCTATGGCGCCGGAGAGGAGGCGGGCAATGCCGCTGCCCTGCGCCAGTGGAGCATGGATGCCGGCTACGCGGATGGCCCCCTGAACATCGAACTGGCCTGCCATGACAGCAACGATGGCCTCGGCCAGCGCGCCGCGCGCAGCACCCTCATCGCCGGCAACTACGACTTCGGCCCCGTGCGCGCCTGGTTCCAGCTCGGCCGCAGCCGCAATGGCAGCACGCTCGACACTGAAGACAGCCTGCTCGGCCTGTCCCTGCCCGTCGCCAACGGCAGCATCGCCGCCGACATCGTGCACAAGCGCGACCGCCACCTCGCCAATGCCGACGCGCGCCAGCTGGCGATGGGCTATTACCACACGCTGTCGCGCCGCAGCAATCTCTACCTGGTGGCCTCGCAGCTGCACAACGGCAGCGCCGCCCATTACCAGGCCACGCTCCCCGGCGGCACCCGCAGTGTCGTCTCGGTGGGCATGCGCCACCAATTCTGAACCGGAGTCGCCCATGTTTGCCCCTTGCCGCCTTGCCTTTGCCGTTCTGGCTTTCCTGTGGATGCCGCTGGCCCACGGTATCGAAGTGAGCATGGCCTTCGGCGAGAAAATTCCGCCCTTCTGCTTCCCCGAAACCAATTCGGGCATCGAACTGGACGTCATGCGCGAAGCCCTCGCCTTCCGCGGCCACGTGCTCAAGCCCCACTATTTTTCCTTCGCGCGCATCCCGGTCGCTTTCAAGGCCCACGACGTCGAAGCGGCCATGACCGACCTGGGCGAAGACATGAACGCCTGGGGCGCCTTCTATGGTGATCCGGCCGTGTTCTACGACAATGTCTTCATCAGCCTGAAGGAACGCAAGCTCGTCATCCGCAAGCCGGAAGACCTCAAGGGCCTGTCGGTGCTGTCCTTCCCCGGCGGTGCCAAGCGCTATCCGGACTGGCTCGACGAGGTCAAGCGCGCGGGCCGCTATTTCGAGCAGAACGACCAGGCCCTGCAGGTGCTCACACTCGACCGCGGACGCTACGATATCGTGCTCAGTGACCGCAATATCTTCAAGTACTTCACCGCCATGCTATCGCTCAACAAGACCTTCCATCCCAAGCCGATTCAGGAGACAGCCTTCGTCAAATTCAACCCGATGGATTACCGCCCGGTGTTCCGCGAAGCGAAGATCCGCGACGACTTCAATGCCGGCCTGAAAAACCTGAAGGAGACGGGCCGCTTCAACGCCATCTACAAAAAATACCTGAGCGACGCGCCCGTCAACTGAGGACACCTGTCTGTGCACCATGCCACACAGGACGCTCGCGCACGATACCGCCGCTCAAGTACAACGATTCTCCACTCACGCTAAGCTGGTCTGGCGCGCCCGGCAATGTGGCGCCCTTTTCATGAATGGAGAAAACCATGAGCTATCTCGACCGCGACACCTATGGCATCTACCGGGACCGTGACAACGAAGGACCTGGCCCGCGCCTGATGGGCGCCGACACCCTGCTCGGCGAAGATGTCTACAACCTGCAGGAAGAAGACCTGGGCGACATCAAGGAAATCATGATCGACATGCAGACCGGCCAGATTGCCTATGCCGTGCTGTCCTTTGGCGGCGTGTTCGGCCTGGGCAGCAAGCTGTTCGCCGTGCCCTGGAACAGCCTGCACCTTGACACCATCAACAAGCGCTTCCAGCTCGACTGCAGCAAGGAAAGGCTGGAAAACGCCCCCGGCTTCGACAAGGACGACTGGCCCGACATGGCCAGCCCGGAATTCAATGCCGAGATTCACCGCTTCTATGCCACCAACGAATCGCTCACGGGCATGCGCACGGCCAGCGGCGCTGTCATGAGCGAAAGCAGCCGCAGCCTGCAAAAGGACGAGAAACGTTGAGCATCGGCCTCCACAAGGGGGCGTTTTATTGCTATTGTTCGGTGATGGACTCCGGGAGGACACTGTGACCGAACGCACCGTCGTTGAATCGATTTCACATACCCACGCCTTGTGCATGCCGCCCACGGCGAGCGCGCACGAGGCGGCCTGCCTGATGACCAAGGCGCGTTGCGGCAGCGTGCTCATCGTCGACGGCGCCGGCGCGATGCTCGGCATCGTCACCGAGCGCGACCTGATGACCAAGATCGTCGCCAAGCGGCGCGACCCGGAAACG
>JAZJYP010000002.1:30832-89708 GCA_040390345.1 Pseudomonadota bacterium
CCGGTGGCCGACATCATGACCCACAATCCCCATTTCGTCGCGCCGGCCACGACCGTGTCGGACGCGGTGCTGATCATGAAACGCCATAATTTCCGCCACCTGCCCATCGTCGCGGCAGGCAACAAGATCGTCGGCGTGTTTTCCATGCGCGACGCCCTGTCGCGCGAAATGGTCGAGGCCGACCACATGGCCGACCTCATCGATACACAATTTACCAACGTCCTCGGTTAATCCCTATTGTTGTGCGCTGCCGTGGGGAGTAGTATCGGTCCTGCGACAGCCACCGCACCCTTGGTTTTTCTGTTTCTCCCACCAGGAGCAAGCATATTGAAGCCCACTGATATCGCCAGTCCCGAATACTTCCACAAAGTAGTCGATTGCCAATGGGCATGCCCCGCCCACACTCCCGTCCCCGAATACATCCGCCTCATCGCCGCCGGCCGCTATTCCGATGCCTATATGGTCAATTGGGAGTCGAACGTGTTTCCCGGCATCCTGGGGCGCACCTGCGACCGCCCGTGCGAACCGGCCTGCCGCCGCGCGCGCGTCGAGGACGAGGCGGGCAAGCAGCCGGTGGCCATCTGCCGCCTCAAGCGCGTCGCTGCCGACTACAAGGAGGACATCACGGCGCGCCTGCCGCAGCCGCCCACCCAGCGCAACGGCAAGCGCGTCGCCTGTGTGGGCGCCGGGCCGGCCTCGCTGACGGTGGCGCGCGACCTGGCCCAGCACGGCTACAGCGTCACCGTGTTCGATGGCGAAGCCAAGGCGGGCGGCTTCATCCGCACCCAGATTCCCAAGTTCCGCCTGCCGGAAGAAGTGATCGACGAAGAGACCGGTTACATCATCAAGCTGGGCGTGGACTTCCGCCCGGGCAGCCGCATCGACAGCCTGAAGGACCTGCTCGGCCAGGGCTACGACGCGCTCTTCATCGGCTGCGGCGCCCCGCGCGGGCGCGACTTGCCGCTGCCGGGGCGCCAGGCGGCCGCAGCGAACATCCATATCGGCATCGACTGGCTCGCCTCGGTCTCCTTCGGCCACATCACGGCCATCGGCAAGCGCGTCATCGTCCTTGGCGGCGGCAACACCGCGATGGATTGCTGCCGCTCGGCCAAGCGCCTGGGCGGCGAAGACGTCAAGGTGATCGTGCGTTCCGGCTTCGACGAGATGAAGGCCAGCCCCTGGGAGAAGGAAGACGCCGCCCACGAAGGCGTGGAAATCATCAACTTCCTGGCGCCGAAGGAATTTGTCCATGAACGCGGCAGGCTGGTCGGCATGCACTTCGAAAAAGTCGCAGCGCGCTACGACGACAAGGGCCGGCGCAGCCTGGTGCCGACGGGCGAGCCGGACGTGCTGGTGCCCTGCGACGACGTGCTCGTCGCCGTTGGCCAGGAAAATGCCTTCCCCTGGATCGAACGGGGCCTGGGCCTGGACTTCGACGAGCACGGCATGCCTGCCGTCGATGCACTGACCTTCCAGTCCACTTTGAAGAATGTGTTCTTCGGCGGCGACGCGGCCTTCGGTCCGAAGAACATCATCACCGCCGTCGCCCATGGCCACGACGCGGCCGTCTCGATCGACAAATTCTGCCACGGCCAGGATGTGCGCCAGCGCCCGCCGCCGATGGTCACCCTGATGAGCCAGAAGATGGGCATCCACGAATGGAGCTTCGATAACGCCGTCTCCAACGACAAGCGCGTCAAGGTGCCGCTGCGCGATGTGAATGCGGCGCTGAAAAATATCCGCGTCGAAGTCGAACTCGGCTTCGACCCGCAACTGGCCTTGAAGGAAGCCCAGCGCTGCCTCAACTGCGATGTGCAGACCGTGTTCTCCGACAGCTTGTGCATCGAGTGCGACGCCTGCGTCGACATCTGCCCGATGGACTGCATCAGCTTCACCGACAATGGCGAGGAGCCCGCACTGCGCGGCCGCCTCAAGGCGCCGGCGCTGAACCTGGCGCAGTCGCTGTTCGTCTCGGGCGGCCTGAAGACGGGCCGCATCATGGTCAAGGACGAAGACGTGTGCCTGCACTGCAGCCTGTGCGCCGAGCGCTGCCCGACCGGCGCCTGGGACATGCAGAAATTCTTCTACAACACCGGCAAGGCCGGCCCTGGCTGCCGCGACGCGCATGCCGCGCCGCCGATGCGCCAGGTCGGTTAAGGAACGCGCCGATGACACCCAAAATCACTTCGACCAACGACTTCGTCGTCAAATTCGCCAACGTCAACGGCTCCGGTTCGGCCTCGGCCAACGAACTGTTCGCGCGCGCGATCCTGCGCATGGGCGTGCCGGTCAGCCCGCGCAATATCTTTCCCTCGAATATCCAGGGCATGCCCACCTGGTACGAGGTGCGCGTATCCGAAGCGGGCTACCTGGGCCGGCGCGGCAGCTGCGACCTGATGGTGGCGATGAACCCGCAAACCTGGGACGCCGACGTCAGGGAGCTCGAACCGGGCGGTATCCTCTTCTACGACAATACGCGGCCCATGCCCGAATCGAAGTTCCGGCCCGACATCCACGTCGTCGGCGTGCCGCTCACGCAGATCTGCAATGAGGCCTACACCGATGTGCGCCTGCGCCAGCTGTTCAAGAATATCGTCTACGTCGGGGCGCTCTCGGCCTTGCTCGACATCGAACCGGCCGTGCTCGAAAAGCTGTTCTCGGAACAGTACAAGGGCAAGGAAAAGCTGTACGACTCCAACGTCATGGCCCTGCACATGGGACGCGACTACGCGCTCAAGAATATTGACTGCTCAAGTATCGGCCTGAAGGTGCGCCGCGCCGACAACGTGGGCGAACGCATTTTCATGGACGGCAACAGCGCCGCCGCTTTGGGCTGCGTGTATGGCGGCGCCACCGTCTGCGCCTGGTACCCCATCACGCCCTCGTCTTCGCTGGCCGAGAGCTTCCAGAAATACTGCAGCAAATTCCGCCTCGACCAGGCCACGGGAAAGAACAACTTCGCCATCATCCAGGCCGAAGATGAACTGGCCTCGATCGGCATGGTCATCGGCGCCGGCTGGAACGGCGCGCGCGCCTTTACCGCCACGTCCGGCCCCGGCATTTCGCTCATGACCGAGTTTATCGGCCTGGCCTACTTTGCCGAGATCCCCGCCACCATCATCAATGTGCAGCGCGGCGGCCCCTCGACCGGCATGCCGACGCGCACCCAGCAAGCCGATATCCTGTCCTGCGCCTACGCTTCCAATGGCGACACCAAGCACGTGCTGCTGTTCCCGGAAGACCCCAAGGAATGCTTCGACTTCGCGGCCGCTTCGCTCGACCTGGCCGACCGCCTGCAAACACCGGTGTTCCTGATGACGGACCTCGATATCGGCATGAACACGCGCCTGTGCGCGCCGCTCGCATGGGACGACGCGCGCCGCATGGACCGCGGCAAGGTCATGGGCCACGACGAGCTCGAAGCGGGCCGCGACTTCGGCCGCTACCTCGACGTCGACGGCGACGGCATCCCGTTCCGCACCCTGCCCGGCACCCACCCCAAGCGCGGCGCCTATTTCACGCGTGGCACCACCAAGGACAGCTACGCGCGCTACAGCGAGGAGGGCCCGGTCTACGTGGCCAATATGGAGCGCTTGCAGAAAAAGTTCGAGACGGCCAGGGAACTGGTGCCGCGGCCGGTCGAGCGGCGCGCCGCCAGGCCCACGCGCGCCGGCGTGCTGTACTTCGGTTCGACCAGCCCGGCCATGAACGAGGCGCTCGACCTGCTCGGCGACGACGGCTTGCAGGTCGACGCGATGCGCATCTGCGCCTATCCCTTCCACCAGTCGATCATGGATTTCATCGGCGCGCACGACGAAGTCTTCGTGGTCGAACAGAACCGCGACGGGCAGTTGCGCGGCATGCTGATCCTCGAAGGCGAACTCGATGCGGCCAAGCTGACGCCGGTGCTGCACTACGACGGCACACCGATCACGGCGCGCTTCATCGCCGCGCGCATCAGCGCCAAGCTGGGCAGCCAGAATGTCACTCCCATCAAGAAGGTGGCCCAATGACCTACCTCAGCAAACCGAAGCTGCACCATCCTGGCCTGCAAGCGAATGCCCTGGGCTACACGCGGCGCGACTACGAAGGCACGATCTCGACCCTGTGCGCCGGCTGCGGCCACGATTCGATTTCGGCCGCCATCGTCCAGGCCTGCTACAACCTGGCCATCGAACCGCACCGCGTGGCCAAGCTGTCGGGCATTGGCTGCTCCTCGAAGTCGCCCACCTATTTCCTCGGTGGTTCGCATGGCTTCAACACCGTGCATGGCCGCATGCCGTCCGTGCTCACCGGCGCCAACCTGGCCAACCGCGACCTGATCTACCTGGGCGTGTCCGGCGACGGCGACTCGGCCTCGATCGGCCTGGGCCAGTTCGTGCACAGCATGCGGCGCGCGGTGAACATGGTCTACATCGTGATGAACAATGGCGTGTACGGCCTGACCAAGGGCCAGTTCTCGGCCACCGCCGACCAGGGCTCGCGCTCCAAGCGCGGCGTCGTCAACAACGATTCCCCGGTCGACCTGGCCGCACTGGCGCTGCAGCTGGGCGTGTCCTTTGTCGCGCGCAGCTTCTCGGGCAACCGCGAACAGCTGGTGCCCCTGATCGAAGCGGCACTGAAGCACCAGGGCGCCGCTTTCATCGACATCATTTCGCCCTGCGTGGCCTTCAACAACCACGCCGGTTCGACCAAGAGCTACGACTACGTGCGCGAGCACAATGAGTCCGTCAACCGCGTCGACTTCATCGCGCATGCCGAAGCGATCACCGGCCAGTTCGAACCCGGTTCGGTGCAGGACGTGCTGCAGCACGATGGCAGCGTGCTGCGCCTGCGCACGCTCAACGCCGAATTCGACGTCAACGACCGCATCGCCGCCCTGAACTACCTGCACCAGCGCCAGGCCGAGGGCGAAGTGGTGACGGGCCTGCTGCACGTCGACGCCGACCCGGACGACCTGCACCGCCACCTGAACACGGTGGAACGCCCGCTCAACGTGCTCGACGAAGCCGTCCTCTGTCCTGGCGCGGCCGCCCTCGAACGCATCAACGCCTCGCTGCGCTAGGGGCCTACCAGAGTCGCAATATGGAAATGATGCTGTATCGGTGGAGTACGTCGGTCCAGGTGGTGTCGGACCTGATGATCGCTATCTTCTTCTTCGCCCTGATGCGCACCATGCAGCGGCGCGAGCTGCGTCCCTGGCTGTTTGCATGGCTGTCCAACCTGGCGGCGCTGGCCATCACCGTCGCTTACTGGCTGATCCAGCCGGCCTCGCCCCTCGCCTTGCGCCTGGCCAGCGGCGCCTACCCCTTCACCAAGACCCTGTTCATCATGCTGCTCATTGTTGGCGCACTCGGTTTCGCCGGCCAAAAACCGCGCCTGGCCTTGCGCCGCCGCCTTCTGTTGGCGCTGCTGGTCTACGCGCTGATGGTCGCGACCTTCTCCACCTCGATCCCCAACCTCGGGTATGTGCAAAGCACGGCCATCTGCCTGGCCTTCGCGGTGGGCGCCTGGCTGGTGGCGCGCACTTGCGCGCCAGGCGCGCGCTGGCTGGCGGCTGCCTTCGCCATCCGCGCGACGTTTGCCGCCTTCGAGGCGCTGGCCTACGGCGCCCAGTTCTACCAGGCGCCGTGGGCTTCCGAACCGGACGTCGCCAACTTCCTCGCTTCCCATTCGTCGTTTGACACGGCCGCCGAATGGATGATCGTGCTGGCCAGCGTACTGATGATGTATGGGGTCATCGCCGCCGAATTGACCGCTGCCCAGGGACGCCTGCAGTACCTGGCCGAGCGCGATCCTTTGACGGGTTTGATCAACCGCCGCTCGCTGTTGCCCCTGATGCGCAGTGCGCGCGAGAGCGGCGCCACCATCCTGTTCTTCGACCTGGACGACTTCAAGGCCATCAACGATGTGCGCGGACACCAGGCGGGCGACGCCTGCCTGAAACGCTTTGCCCTGGCCTTGCTGGCGCATTTCCGCCCCAGCGACCATGTGATTCGCTTTGCCGGCGATGAATTCATCGTCATCGCTCCCGGCGCCCATCCGGCCGACTTGGCCGCCCGCATCGAGAACACGCGCGAACAGCTGGCGCTGCCGCAGGACGCCACACCGGCCCTGCATTTTTCCGTTGGCGTCTCGGTATTGGAGGCCGGTGGCGACACCGACCAGGCCCTGCGCCAGGCCGACGAAGCGATGTACCGCGAAAAGCGCAGTCCCGCCCTTATTTGACCATCTGGTAGCGCTGCAAGATGGCCTGGTAGCGGCCATCGGCCTGCAGCTTCTCCAGCGCCGTGCGCAGGGCCTTGGCGTCGGCCTCGCTGAAGTCGAGTGAACCGCCCAGCCAGATGTCGCCCGAGGCGAGCGGCGCACTGAAGTCAAATTCGGCAATCGTCCGGTGGGTGCGCTGCAGGATGGAGCGGTTGATCGCTTCGCCGCCGCAGATCGCATCGGCCATGCCGGCAACGAGCATGCGCTGCATGTCCTCCACCGACGTCCCTTCTGCCACGTGCAGGAAGCCACGTTCCTTTAAATACTTCAGGTGCGGTGAGCCGCGCAGCACCAGGATATGGCGGGTCTTCATTGCCTCGGTGTTGGACACGTCAACGCCGGTGCCATGGCGCGCCACCAGCACGAAGTCCTGCCGGTACAGCTTGACCAGCCAGCGGTATTGGGTCTCGCGCTCAGGCGTCCGCGTGAGTGGGAAAATGGCGACGCGCTTGCCCGTTTGCGCCAGCACGGTCGCGCGCTTCCACGGCACGATGTCGACCTTGACCGGGGCGCCGGCCAGGGACGCGATCAATTCGACGACTTCGACCAGGGCGCCACGCGCGTCCGAACCGGTTGCGACGGAAAACGGCGGTAAATCCGAGGCCACCACGCGCAGCGGCGCCAGTTCCGCCGCACACAGCGTGGCGCCAGCCAAGCACAGAAAACCAAGCAGTAACCGCCTCATTCCCGTCGTCCTCCTTGTCTGAATTATGCCCCACGCATGAGGACGGGCCGGTCTTTTTTCAGCTGACTAACAAATGTTTGCCAATCTTGGCAATAGTCCATTCGTACCCATCAAAATTCATACAGCAGTCATATTGCCCAATTAATATCGCGTTTCCACTTCGGCAACATTCGTTTCATCGATCGCAACCTCAACCTACAGGAACCACCATGTCCCGCAAACTGCTTCTCGCCGCTGTCGCCCTGTGCGCCGCCACCTCCGCCAACGCCGCCGCTCCCGTCATCGTCGCCAACTGGACGATGGACACGACCCTGGTCGCTACCGGCGCCAACGCCGCCGGCGCCGTGGTCTCCCTGGTGGGCGGCACGACCGGTGCCTTTGTGGCCGGCCTGACCACCGTCGCTACCGACAAGGCCTACAATATTTCGCACTTCCCCGCCGTCGGCACCGGCAACATGAGCGCCGGCGTGGGCTTCGCCGTCTCGACGGCCGGCTTCCAGAACCTGGTCATCAGCTGGGACGACAAGCGTTCGGCTACCGCCGCCAACAGCGAAGTGCTGCAGTACTCGCTCGACGGCACCAACTTCACGTCCTTCGGCGGCGTGATGCGCACCACCAATGCCGCCTCCTTCAACCACCACAGCGTCGACCTGTCGAGCATCCTGGGCGCCAACAGCGATGCCCATTTCGCCTTCCGCGTCGTCAGCGCTTTCGACACCGCGACGGCCTATGTCGGCACCGCCAGCACCTACGGCACCGCTGGCACGATCCGTTTCGATAACGTGACCGTGATGGGCGTATCGGCCGTACCGGAACCAGAAAGCTACGCCATGCTGCTGGCCGGCCTGGGCCTGGTGGGCGCGATGGTTCGCCGCCGCAAGTAACTCCAAGCAGGACGGGGAAGCCTACCGGGGCTTCCCCCACACTCCCTAAAACATTCCAAGATCCCACACGCCATGCGCTTCCCACAACCGAAACAACTGTCCCGCGCCATCGCCCTGGCCGTCGCCATGGGCGCCTCCGCCTTTGCCGGCGCCGGCGAAGTCGACCACCGCGAATTCGACGCGACCGTCTACGTGCCTTTCCGCGCCGCCCAGGATGGGGAAGCGCGCACCATGAGCCTGCATTTCTCCTATCCACTGGTCGAACGCGCCCAATTGATTTCCTGGCGCCTTGAACTGGTCGACCAGGCCGGCAGCGTGGTGCAGCGCTGGTATGGCATCGAGAGCCTGCAAAAGGAAGACGTCAAACTGAACATCGACTGGAACGGCCGCGGCGACGCCGGCGCCCTGGCCGATGGCATCTACACCGTACGCCTGTCGGCCACGGCCAACGACGCCGACAGCCTGGCCAAGCCGTCCGGCGTGGTCAACGATTTCGTCGAAGCGACCCTGGCGGCCAACAGCGCCGACGTCATCGAACAGAGCTGGGACTTGCAAGTGGGCCAGGTGGAAGCGCCGGCCATGCCCGCCTTCCACGCCCTGAACACGGTCAGCCACCGCAGCACCAGCGTCGACGCCAACGGCCAGACCGTGGTGAGCCAGTCCGGCTCGCGCGGCAAGGCCAGCGCGGCCACCCTGCCCTATACGATCTACTACGGCAACCTGCACAGCCAGACCAACCACAGCGACGGTGGCGGCGCGCTCAGTTCGTGCTCCGGCGCGCAAAACCCGCAATCGGCCGCCTTCGGCCCGACCGACGCGTACAACTACGCGATGAACAAGGGCCTCGACATCCTGATGACGTCCGAGCATAACCACATGTTCGACGGTTCGGACAACACCAACACTGCGGCCACGCCGGCCTTCGCCAAGAACCTGTACGCGTCCGGCCTGGCCGCAGCGGCCAGCTTCAATGCAGCCCACCCGAATTTCCTGGCCGTCTACGGCATGGAATGGGGCGTGATCAATAACGGCGGCCACATGAACATCTTCAACTCGAACGAATTGTTCGGTT
The DNA here is from genome assembly GCA_040390345.1 of Pseudomonadota bacterium. Lineage (GTDB taxonomy): Bacteria > Pseudomonadota > Gammaproteobacteria > Burkholderiales > Burkholderiaceae_D > Telluria_A. The sequence continues at coordinate 39,741 of JAZJYP010000002.1, forward strand.
GGGAGTACAACAGCAGCAACCAGCTGCTCGCCGACGTCTTCACCACCAAGAACGACTATGCCGCCCTGTACACGCTGATGGCGCAAAAAGGCCTGGTTGGCCAGTTCAACCACCCTTCCAGCAGCGGCCAGTACCTGGTCAACAATGTCGCCCTGGGCTACACGGCCGATGGCGAAAAGGCCATGGCCCTGTGCGAAGTGAGCAACACCTCGGCCTTCTCGGTCAATACCACCGAGACCGAAACGAGCCGCAGCTCCTACGAAGGCGCTTGCAAGAAGGCGCTGGAAGCGGGCTTCAAGGTCGCCTTCTCGACCGACCAGGACAACCACTGCGCCAACTGGGGCGCGTCCTACACCAACCGTACCGGCATCCTGGTGCCGAACGGCACCGCACTGTCGAGCACCAGCTTCATCGACGCAGTCAAGGCGCGCCGCGTGTTTGCGACCCTGGACAAGAACTCCCAGCTGGTCATGACGGCCAACGGCCACCTGATGGGCGAGAGCTTCACCAACGCCGGACCATTGAACCTGGTGGCCAACTACACCAACAGTGCCGGCCGCAGCGCAGCCACGGTCGAATTCTTCGAAGGTGTCCCGAAGCGCAATGGCTTCATCACGTCGCTGGCGACGGCCGCCAGCACCACCATCACGCCAACGATTGGCGAGCACCTCTACTACGTCAAGGTGACGCAGGACGACGGCAAGCTGCTGTGGTCAGCGCCGGTGTGGGTCACCCAGGTGGCCGACACGGTTGCGCCAAGCGTGAGCGTGGGCGAGTCGGGCAGCAGCGGCAACATCACCCTGTCGGCCACGGCCAGCGACAATGTCGGCGTAGCGCGCGTCGAATTCTACGTTGACGGCACGCTCAAGGGCAGCAGCACCACCAGCCCATACCAGCTGGTGCTCGACTCCAAAACCCTGAGCAACGCGACGCATACGCTCACGGCCAAGGCCTACGATGCGGCCAACAATATCGGCAGCGCCGCGCCGCTGAACTTCAGCGTCAACAACATCGCGCCTGACACGGTCGCCCCAAGCGTATCGGCCAGCGCCACCGGCAGCAGCGGCACCATCAAGCTCGGCGCCGATGCCAGCGACAACGTCGGCGTGAGCGCTGTCGAATTCTATGTCGACGCGGTCCTGCAAGGCGGCACCAGCGTCACGCCGTATGCGATGTCGCTCGATTCGCACCAGCTGGCCAACGGCAGCCACGCCTTGTTCGCCAAGGCCTATGACGCAGCCCACAATGTCGGCACTTCCGGCACGGTCAGCTTCACTGTGTTCAACGCGGTCGATGTCAGCGCGCAGACCGGCTACACCGTCTCCGGCCTGGTGTTCAACCGCAGCACCAACACCTTCAGCGGCGCGATCACCGTGACCAACCGCGGCGCCAGCGCCCTGGCCGGCCCGGTCGCCATCCAGTTCAACAACCTGCCAGCCGGCGTCACGCTGTCCAACGCCAGCGGCACCCACGCCGGAGCGCCCTTCGTCAGCACCGGCGCCCTGGCTGCAGGCGCTAGCGTCACGCTGCCACTGGTGTTGATCAATCCCGCCAAGGTCAGCCTGAGCTACGGCGTTCAAATCTATTCCGGTCCATTCTAAGGAACACAGCCATGTCCACTTCTACCCTGATCCTGCGCCGCGGCATCCTCGCCGCCCTGCTCGCCGCCAGCGCCGCGCTGGCGCACGCCGACGCGCCAGCACCGGCGGCCTACCATGTTGTCGTCAACACGGCCGGCATGTCCGGTACCGGCTGGCTCGACCTGTCCTTCCTGTCCGGCATGCAGCCGGCGCCCGCCGCCACGGCCACGCTGTCCCACATCAGCGGCGCTTTCGGCAGCGATTTCTTCCTCGACGGTGACGTCAGCGGCGCCATCCCGTCGCCGTCCATCGTGTTCGGCAACGGCGGCGCGTATAACGACCTGTTCCAGTCGCTGACCCTGGGCGGCAAGTTCAGCTTTGACGTCAGCTTCGGCGGCGCCTATGCAAGCACGCCCGGCAACGTGGGCACGACCTTCGGGGTGGGCTTGCTCGCTGCCGACCAGGTCAGCTACCTGGGCAACAGCAGCGGCAACCTGTTCCAGTTCGACTTGACGGCGGCCCAGGACGGCGTGCCCGGCGGCGTCTCGGTGACGATGTCGAACAACAGCATCAGCAGCATTTCGGCCGTACCGGAACCGTCGTCCTACCTGATGCTCGCTGCGGGCCTGGGCCTGTGCGGCTTCATGCTGCGCCGCCGCGCCGCCTAAGGCAGCACGCGAAAGCGGTCCAGGATGGACTGCATGGTGCCGTTGCGGCGCAATGCTGCAATGGCCTGGTTGACCCGCGCGCGGCCGATCCGGCTCGCCGCGGGCAGCGCGCAATAGGTGTCGAAACTCATGATGGTGTAGCGTTCCGGGTTCAGTGCGCGTCCGTCCGGATGCACCTTGCGCTGGTAGTCGAAATACAACGAATTGGTCACCATGAAGTCAAAGCGGTGGCGCACCAGCTTGGACAGGTTGATGTCATCGCTGACCGCCTCGTCGCGCACGAAAGCAGTTCCCAGCGCCTGTTCCAGTTCGCCATACCGGTAGCCGAGGACCGTGCCGAGGCGTTTGCCGCGCAAGGCCGCCAGGTCGGCCGGCGGCGCCACCCCGCGGCGGCTGCCGATCATCAGCGAGTTGGTAAAAATCGCGTCGGACCAGAGCCAGTCCTGGCGCTCGAGCCACTCCGGGCGCAGGTCACACAACAGATCCGCCGTGCCATGGGCAAGCGCATCCTCGACCCGCTTGCGCGGAAAGGCCACGTAGCGTGGCGTCAAATGCAGCTCCGCCGCCAGCGCATCGCCAAACCCCTTGAGCAAGCCGTCGACCAGCACCCCATCGTGGTAAGCGGTCATCGGCATTGCGCTGCTGGTAAAGACAGCGAAGACGACTTCACCACCATGGGCGCCAGTGCAAGCCAGGCTGGCCGCGAAAAGAAGGGACGAGACTTTCATGCATCTATTTTACTGGCGCCACCGTGCTAGGATGGCGCCCATGCGATTTTTCTTCCTGCTCTGCCTGCTCGCCTGCGCACCGCCGGCACAAGCGCAAATGCTGGCTTTCACGTTTGATGATGGCCCCAGCATCAAGGCGACGCCCCTGCTCTCAGCTTCGCAGCGCAACGACGCCATCCTCGCCGCGCTGGCCGCGCACGGCGTCAAGGCCGCGCTGTTCGTCACCGCCGCCAATGGCGCCGACCGCCCGCAAGGCTATGCGCTGGCCGGGGCCTGGGGCGTGGCCGGCCACGTGATCGGCAACCACACGATGACGCATCCGGACCTGAACAAGGCCACCCTGGCCCAGTACCAGCAGGAAGTGCTGGACTGCGACGCCATCATCCGCACCCTGCCCGGCTACCAGAAGTGGTTCCGCTACACCTATCTGCGCGAAGGGAACACGCCGGAAAAACGCGACGGCATGCGCGCCTTCCTGGTGCAGCAGGGCTACCGCAATGCCTACGTCAGCCTCGACACGAGCGACTGGCGCCTCGACGAAAAACTGGCCGACGTGCTGGCGAAAAATCCGCGGGCCGACATCACGCCGATCAAGCGCGCCTACCTGTCCCACGTGCGCCAGCGCGCGCTCGCCTACCGCGCCCTGGCGCAGCGCGTGCAGGGACGCGACATCGCCCAAGTCATGCTGATGCACCATAACCTGCTCAATGCCCTGTGGCTGGGCGACGTCATCGCCATGTTCCGGGACATGGGCTGGACCATCGTCCCGCCGCAAGCGGCCTTCGCCGATCCCATTTACCAGCTGGTGCCCGAACACGCGGTGCCGGGCCAGAGCCTGCTGCTGTCGATGGCGCGCAGCCTGGGCCTGGGAAAATTCGAAGGCTGGGAACGGCTGGTCGACGATGGCGATGCCGACATCGCGGCCCTGAAAGATGCTGGTATGTAATATGATAGTGGGCTGCCTGCCACAAGCGCGCAGCCTTTTCAGTATTGACGGAGACAATCAATGAAATTACGCCTTCTTGCCGTGGGCGCCGCGATGGTGGCCACGAGTGCCGTCGCCTCCCCGCGTGGCCTGACGATCGAAGACCTGGTGCGCATGGAGCGCGTGGGCAGCCCGGCGCTCTCGCCCGACGCCGCGCGCGTGGTCTACACGGTGCGCGCCACCGACATGAAAAAGAACCGCGGCCATACCGACCTGTGGATGATCGACCTGCGCGCGGCCAAGCCGGCACCGGTGCGCCTGACCCAGGCGGCCGCCAGCAGCACCGACCCTGAGTGGTCGCCAGCGGGCGACGCCATCTACTTCCTGTCCGCGCGCAGCGGCAGCAGCCAGGTATGGCGCCTGCCGCTGTCCGGTGGCGAAGCCGCGCAAGTGACGGACCTGCCGCTGGACGTGGAAAACTTCCGCCTCGCGCCGGGCGGTGAACGCCTGGCCTTGTCGCTGGCCGTGTTCCGCGACTGCGCCGACCTGGCCTGCACCAAAAAACGCCTCGACGACAAGGCGGCCAACAAGGCCACCGGCCAGGTCTACGACCGCCTGTTCGTGCGCCACTGGGATACCTGGTCCGACGGCCGCCAGAACGTACTCTACTCGGCGCCGATCGATGCGAGCGGCCGCGTCAGCGCCCAGCCAGTGAGCCTGACCGGCATGCTCGATGGCGACGTGCCGTCCAAGCCCTTCGGCGACCATGATGAATACCATTTCAGCCCGGACGGCAGCACCATTGCCTTCTCGGTGCGCGTGGCCGGCAAGACCGAATCCTGGTCGACCAACTTCGACGTCTACACCGTGCCGGCAGCAGGCGGCAAGGCGCCGCTCAACCTGACAGCCGAGAACCCTGCCTGGGATACGCGCGCCATCTATTCGCCCGACGGGCGCACCCTGGCCTACCTGGCCATGGACAAGCCAGGCTTTGAAGCGGACCGATTCCACATCGTCCTGCTCGACGTCGCCAGCGGCAAAAAACGCACCGTCGCCGCCGACTGGGACCGCTCGGTCGCCGAATTCGCCTGGGCGCCGGATGGCAAGGCCCTGATCGCCGGCGCCGACGACCTTGGCCAGCACCGCCTGTTCGCAATTGACGCCACCAGCGGCAAGGTCACCGCGCTGACCGGCGCGGGCGCCGCCCACGACTTCGACGTCAAGGGCAGCACCCTGGTGTTCAGCCAGAACAACCTGGCCTCGAGCGCGCAGCTGTTCAAGCAAAGCCTGGGCGGCACCAGTGCCACCCAGATCACGCATCTGAACGAAGACGCCTATGCCGACGTGCGCTACGGCCAGTTCGAGCAATTCAGCTTCGCCGGCGCCAAGGGCGAAACCGTGCATGGCTATGTGATGAAACCGTGGAACTATGTCGAGGGCCAGAAGTATCCAATCGCCTTTCTCGTGCATGGCGGACCGCAAGGCAGCTTCGGCAATTCCTGGGGCTACCGCTGGAACCCGCAAGTCTATGCCGGCGCCGGTTACGCGACCGTCTTCATCGACTTCCACGGCTCGACCGGCTACGGCCAGGCCTTCACCGATTCGATCAGCGGCGACTGGGGCGGCAAGCCACTGGAAGACCTGAAGAAGGGCCTCGAAGCGGCCACCAAAAAATTCGCATGGCTGGACCGCGCGCACAGCTGCGCGCTGGGCGCTTCCTACGGCGGCTACATGATGAACTGGATCGAGGGGAACTGGTCGGACGGCTTCAAGTGCATCGTCAACCACGATGGCGTGTTCGATACGCGCGGCATGGCCTATGCGACCGAAGAGATGTGGTTTACCGAATGGGAAAACGGTGGTCCTTACTACAAGGTCCCGGCCAACCACGAGAAGTTCAACCCGGCCACCCAGGTCACGCGCTGGAAGACGCCGATGCTGGTGGTACAGGGTGAGCTCGACTACCGCATCCCGACCACCCAGGGCCTGGGCACCTTCAGCGCGCTGCAGCGCCAGGGCGTCGAAAGCAAGCTGCTGGTCTTCCCGGACGAGAACCACTGGGTCCTCAAGCCGGCCAACTCGGTGCTGTGGCATCACACGGTGCTGGACTGGCTGGGCCGCCACCTCAAGCCTTAAACACCATCAGGGCCAGCGCCGGCACAGCTGTGCCGTGCGCTGTAGCCTTTCAAGTAGGCCCGCCGCGCGACGCCCGCGCCGATCGCGGCGGCCACATCGCGCGCGTGCTGTTCCGCACCGCTCAATCTCCTGAACCAGCTATGAAACGGCAGCAGCGCGCCGGCCGCGCCCGTGACGGCGCTGACGAGGGCATCGCCCATCATGGCCCCCGCGTTTTCGGGACCGCCCGGCGCATCGATGTCCGGACCGAGAACAATATCGAAGGCCACAATCTCACCGAGCAAACCGGCGCAGCTGGTATCGGCGGGTAGCGCATAGGGATGCAGGCGCGCCTCGAGCAGGATGGGCGGCAGCTCGGTGCGTACCAGGTTCAGGTCCGACAGCGGCGTCGATGCCGTCGGCACCACCCGGCCCGGCGGCGTGCTGGCGCACCCGCCCAGCATCGCGGCAACTACGCATGGAACCATCCATTTCATCGCGGCCTCCATTGCCATGTCTACATTATGCGCCTTTGCAGAAAAGTTACTATAAGTTAATTTTGATAATGAATTGTCATTTACTATTACCATCTAGATAATTATGTAAATTCAATCCTGAATCGATTTAACCCACCCTGAAAGCGCCCCGATGAAAAAAATCGCACTCGCCGTAACCCTGGCCATGTCCAGCCTGGCAGCCTACGCCGGCAACACCACCGCCGCCTTGACCGCCGATAACCAGTTCGCCCTTTACACCGGCAACGCCGCCGGCACCAACCTGACCCTCGTTGGCGAAGGCGATGACTGGCAGAGCCTGTACACCTTCGACTTCAATACCAGCGCCGGCGACTACCTGTACGTCGTGGCCAAGGACTGGGGTGGCCCGCAGGCTTGGCAAGGCGCCTTCAACACGCCAACCGGTGCGCTGTATTCGCAAGCGGCGAGCTGGAAGTTCATCGTCGCGCAAAGCGATGACGACAGCACCGGCGCCGTGCAAGCGCTGATCGCCAATGGCGGCTGGGCCCAGTCGCAGGCACAAGCACCTAACGATATGGCTCCATGGGGCTCGATCGTCAATGACGGCAACGCCACCTGGATGTGGCACGACAACCTTGGCCTGGCCAATGACTGGAACCAGTCCAGCTCCAGCGATGGCACCTACGCCATCTTCCGCACCAATAATGTGGTCGCCGTACCTGAACCAGAGACCTATGGCATGATGTTGGCTGGCCTTGGCCTGCTGGGCGTTGCAGCCCGCCGCCGCAAAGCCTGATCGCTGTCCACGATCGCGACATGCCGCTGACGAAGACAGCGGCATTTCTTTTTGTGGAGAGCCCATGTCCCTGTCTGAACTATTCGGTATCGAACATCCCCTCGTCCAGGCCCCGCTCGCCGGTGTGCAGGACAGTGCACTGGCCATTGCCGTGAGCGAGGCTGGCGGCCTGGGCTCCCTGCCCTGCGCCCTGCTCAGCCTGGACAAGCTGCGCGAAGAATTGGGCACGCTGCAGGCGCGCCTGCAGCGCCGCTACAACCTCAACTTCTTTTGCCATGAGAGCCCGCAGCCGGATTCGGCGCGCGAGGCGCATTGGCGCACCGCGCTGGCGCCCTATTACCGCGAACTGGGCCTCGACCCCGCTGCCGCGCTGGCCGCGCCATTGCGCCAGCCCTTCAACGACGCGTGCGCCGACCTGGTCGAGCAATTCCGCCCCGCCGTCGTCAGTTTCCATTTCGGCCTGCCGGCGCCGGAGCTGCTCGCGCGCGTGCGCGCCAGCGGCGCCAGGATCGTTGCAAATGCAACTACCTTGGCGGAGGGACGCTGGCTGGCCGCACGCGGCGTTGACGCCATCATTGCCCAAGGCTGGGAAGCGGGCGGCCATCGCGGCATCTTCCTCAGCGACGACCTGAGCACCCAGGTGGGCACCATCGCCTTGCTGCGCCAGCTGGTGCTCGAACTCGATGTGCCGATCATTGCCGCCGGCGGCATCGGCGACGCCGCCGGCGTGGCGGCGGCGATGGCGCTGGGCGCGGCCGGCGTGCAGGTGGGCACGGCATACCTGCTGTGCCCGGAAGCGCGCACCAGCGCCCCGCACCGCGCCGCCCTGGCCAGCGCAGCGGCGCAGCATACGGCCCTGACCAATCTATTTACCGGCCGGCCGGCGCGCGGCATCGTCAACCGCCTGATGCGTGACTTTGGCCCCATCAATGCCATCGCGCCGGCCTTCCCCCTGGCCAGCGCGGCCCTGGCGCCGCTGCGTGCGAAATCCGAAGCGCTCGGCTCGGGTGACTTTTCGCCGCTCTGGGCGGGCCAAAACGCCAGCGGCTGCCGCGCCATCCCCGCCGCCGCACTGACGGCCGAGCTGGTGAAGGGCTTCGATAAAAAAAAGGCTCCCGCAGGAGCCCCTTCATCAACCAGCGCTCATGCTTAGAACTTGTAAGCCACGCCCAGTGCCACGTTGGTCGCGTCGCTGCTTGGCTTGGTCACTTCGAAACGTGCCGACACGTTTTGAACGATAGCGTAGCTCACGCCGATGCCATACAGCGCCTTGCTGGTCGATTCGGTGTGCGAGTAGGAACCAGCGCTGCCGGTCGCTTCCATGTAGTTGTAACCGAGGCGGCCAAACAGCTTGAAGCCGTTGCCCATCGGAACGCTGCCAACCACGGACAGGGCGGTCTGGTTCATCTTCACGGTCGCTGGGTAGAAGTCGTACTTGGCAACGCGGCCGTACGAAGCTTCAGCGGCCAGTGCGTCGGTGAACTGGTAGCCGACGAAACCGATGAGGCTGGTCTTGTGGCCGGACAGGCCGTCAACTTTGGTCGAACCGACGGAAGCACCGGCATACACGCCAGCCACGTCAGCGGCGAAAGAGGACGAAGCGATCATTGCCAGAGCGGCGGCGATGGCGATTTTTTTGAACATGGTAAAGCCCTTTTCAGAATGTTTGCCGAAAGCATGTTTCGGCGGGCCCGCATTATGGCGGGTCTTTACTTTTCTGTCAAAGATGTCATATATGCATTTAAGCTGCTGTTAAAATGGTTTTCCCGCATACATTCACACATCCATGAGCCTGCAGTCCGTCCGCGAATTCTTCCAGTCCAGAGCGCTCGATATCCCCATCATTGAACTGGACGTGAGCACCGCCACGGTGGCGCTGGCGGCCCAGGCGCACGGTGTCGAACCAGGGCGCATCGCCAAGACCCTGTCCTTCCGCCTTGCCGACGGACGCGTGATCTTGCTCGTCGCACGTGGCGACGCCCGCGTCGACAACAAGAAGTTCAAGGGTGCTTTCGGCAAGGGCAAGATGCTGGCGCTGGAAGACGTGGTGGCGTTGACCGGCCATCCGGTGGGCGGCGTCTGCCCCTTCGGCCTGGCGCAGCCGCTGCCGGTTTATCTTGACACCTCGCTGCAGGAATTTGATGAAGTGCTGCCGGCCGGCGGCTCCGTGCGCAGCTGCGTGCGCATCAGCCCCGCGCAAATGGCGGCGCTCACCGATGCCCAGTGGGTAGACGTCTGCTGAACGCGAGCAGCAGCAAGTCGTAGCTGATTTTCAGGGCGCCGGCGGCCACCAGCGGCCAGCCGAAATCCGACGCACTGAGCAGCAGGCCCGCCAGCAGGGGACTCAGGGCGCCTGCCATGCTGCGCGGGACCTGTGTGACGCTGGCGGCCGCCGCGCGTTCGGCGGGCGGCACCACGGCCATGACGAAGGCGCTGCGGGTGGGCACGTCCATCTGCGAGAGCATGCTGCGCACCAGCAGCAAGGCAATGGCCCACGGCGCGCTGGGCATGAAGGGCACCAGCACCAGCAGTACGTTGGCCGGCAGGTGCGAAAACACCATCGTGTTGACCAGCCCGAAACGGTCGGCGATGCGCACCGCGATCAGGTAGGAGACGGCCGACAACACGCCGGTCCAGAAGAAGATCGTGCCAGCGACGACGGTCGACAACTGGTACTTCTGGAACAGCCACAGCGCCACCATCGACTGCGCCACAAAGCCGCCGCCAAAAGCGTCGAGGCTGAACAGGGCCGCCAGGGTATACACCGTCTTCTTCGAATCGAGCAAAGGCCCGGCGCGCACCTGCGTCTCCGGCATGGCCTGGCGCGGCAAACACGCATACAGCGCCGCCGACACCAGGCCCACCACGCCATACAGCACGAACATCGCTTGCATGGCCACCAGCACGCCCGGCCCGGCCAGCAGCTCCGGCAACCCCGCGCTGACGGCGCCGAGGGCGCCGACGAGCGTGCCGACCATGCTGTAGCGCGCAAACATGGCCGTACGCGCGCGCCCGTCGACCGCATGCGCGATCGCCGCATGCTCAAGCGGCAGGAACACGCTCACATCGCCGCCCGACGGATTCAATGTGCCCACCACCGCGACCACCAGCAGCGGCCAGAAGCCGTTCAGGGCCGCGAAGCCGAAACCGGTTGCGGCCATCAGCAGGCCCGCCGCCGCCAGCAGCACGCGCGACGGCCAGCGCCAGGCGTGCTGGCCAAGCAGCAAGGTGAGCACGCCCGAGCCGAGCAAGGTGCCGGTGGTGATCACGCCAACCTGCCACGGCCGCATGTGCAGTGCAATAAGGTAGAGCGGCAGGAGCAGGCTGACATAGCCGTCCGTGAAGGAGCGCAGCGCCTTGACCCAAATGACGCGGCGCAACAGCGAAGTTGCCGGGTCTGAACGCATGTCAATTCTCATCATGAAGGGGCTTGTCTGCGCTATAAAATATGCTACCCTGCCGTGCCAGTAAAAATAGTATTGCACACAAAGGACGGCAGCAGCTACCCGCGGCCCGCCGCCCGAGTTTCTTTGACCAGCGCGCGACACGATTGCGCGAGAAGGAAAGCGAATGAGCACGAACGAGCCTCTTCGCCTGCACGTTCCCGAACCATCGGGACGGCCAGGCTGCGCCACTGATTTTTCCTACCTGCGCCTCTCGCCCGCCGGCGATGTGCGCAAGCCCCCCGTCGATGTGCTGCCCATGGATACGCGCGACCTCGCCTATTCGCTGGTGCGCGTGCTCGACGAAAACGGCAAGGCTGTCGGCCCCTGGGTTCCCGACATCGACACCGAAACCGTGCGCAGCGGCTTGCGCACGATGATGAAGACCCGCATTTTCGATGCGCGCATGCTGATGGCGCAGCGCCAGAAGAAGATGTCCTTCTATATGCAAAGCCTGGGCGAAGAGGCCATCGGCACGGCCCAGACCCTGGCCCTGCAGGACGGCGACATGTGCTTCCCCACCTACCGCCAGCAATCGATCCTGATGGTGCGCGAGTACCCGCTGGTCGACATGATCTGCCAGCTCATGTCCAATGAACACGACCCGCTCAAGGGTCGCCAGCTGCCGGTGATGTACTCGGTGAAAAAGGCCGGCTTCTTCTCCATCTCCGGCAACCTGGCCACGCAGTATATCCAGGCGGTGGGCTGGGCGATGGCCTCGGCCATCAAGGGCGACACAAAAATCGCTTCGGCCTGGATTGGCGACGGTGCCACCGCTGAAGCGGACTTCGACACCGCCCTCACCTTCGCCCACGTCTACCGTGCGCCGGTGATCCTCAACGTGGTCAACAACCAATGGGCCATCTCGACCTTCCAGGCCATCGCCGGCGGCGAGGACACGACCTTCGCCGCGCGCGGCGTCGGCTGCGGCATCGCTTCCCTGCGCGTGGACGGCAACGACTTCCTGGCCGTGTACGCGGCCAGCCAGTGGGCCGCCGAACGGGCCCGCCGCAACCTCGGCCCGACCCTGATCGAGTGGGTCACCTACCGCGCCGGCCCGCATTCGACGTCCGACGATCCGTCCAAATACCGTCCCGGCGACGACTGGTCGCACTTCCCGCTGGGCGACCCGATCGCGCGGCTCAAGCAGTACCTGATCGGCATCGGGGCCTGGTCCGAACAGGAGCACGAAGAAACGCAGAAGGCACTGGAAACGGAAGTACTGGCCGCGCAAAAAGAGGCGGAGCAGTACGGCACCATGGCCAGTGGCACCGTCTTCAGTCCCGCCGAGATGTTCGAGGGGATTTACAAAGACATGCCGGAACACCTGCGCGTACAGCGTCAACAGCTTGGGATTTAACATGGACCAGAAAAAAACACCGATGACCATGATCCAGGCTTTGCGCTCGGCCATGGGCGTCATGCTTGAACAGAACGACGACGTCGTGGTCTTTGGCCAGGACGTCGGCTACTTCGGCGGCGTGTTCCGCTGCACCGAAGGCCTGCAGAAAAAATACGGCAAATCACGCGTGTTCGATACGCCCATCTCCGAAGGCGGCATCGTCGGCGTGGCCATCGGCATGGGTGCTTATGGACTGCGCCCCTGCATCGAGATCCAGTTCGCCGACTATATCTACCCGGCCTACGACCAGATCGTCTCCGAAGCGGCGCGCCTGCGCTTTCGCTCGGCGGGCGACTTCACCGCACCGATCACCATCCGCACGCCTTGCGGCGGTGGCATCTACGGCGGCCAGACCCACAGCCAGAGCCCGGAAGCGGTGTTTGCCCACGTCTGCGGCCTGCGCACGGTGATGCCGTCCAATCCTTACGACGCCAAGGGCTTGTTGATCGCGTCGATCGAGAACGACGATCCGGTGATCTTCCTGGAACCGAAGCGCCTCTACAACGGGCCGTTCGATGGTCACCACGACAAGCCGGTCGTACCCTGGTCCCAGCACCCGCTGGGCGAAGTCCCGGAGGGCTACTACACGGTGCCGCTCGATAAGGCCAGCATATTCCGTCCCGGCGCGCAGTTGACTGTGCTCGCCTACGGCACCATGGTGTGGGTGTGCGAAGCGGCCGCGCGTGAAGCGGGCATCGACGCCGAGATCATCGACCTGCGCACCCTGTGGCCGCTCGACCTCGACACCGTGCTCGCCTCGGTCAAGAAGACCGGCCGCTGCGTCGTCGTGCACGAAGCGACGCGTACCTGCGGCTTTGGCGCCGAACTGGTGTCGCTGGTGCAGGAACACTGCTTCTACCACCTGGAGGCGCCGATCGAGCGCGTCACCGGCTGGGACACACCGTACCCGCACGCGCAAGAGTGGGCCTATTTCCCAGGCCCGGCCCGCGTCGCCGCGGCCTTCAAACGAACGATGGAGGCCTGAGATGGGTATTCATGTCATCAAAATGCCGGACATCGGTGAAGGCATCGCAGAAGTTGAACTGGTCATGTGGCACGTCAAGGTGGGCGACGCCGTCACCGAAGACATGATCCTGGCCGACGTCATGACCGACAAGGCCACGATCGAAATTCCCTCGCCCGTGCACGGCAAGGTGGCCGCGCTCGGTGGCGCCGCCGGCCAGGTGATGGCCGTTGGTTCCGACCTGATTCATATCGAGGTCGAAGGCGAAGGCAACCTGAAGGCCGCGCCAGCGCACAAGCCGGCACTGGCCGCCACCGCACCGAGCGCCGCGCCCACGCCGTCACCTGTACCAAAAACGGTACAGGTCGCAGCGCCCGCTGCCGCAGCTGCCGCGCCACGCCCGGCCGCTGCGCGCCAGTCCGGCGACAAGCCGCTCGCCTCGCCCGCCGTGCGCAAGCAGGCCTGGGACATGGGCATCGAACTGCAATTCGTCGCCGGCAGCGGCCCTGCCGGGCGCATCCTGCGCGAAGACCTGGCGGCCCACGCCCTGCGCGGCAGTACCCAGGGCGTCCAGGCGCCGCGCTACCGCGAACTGCATGGCGAAGAAGCGATTCCCGTCATCGGCCTGCGCCGCAAGATCGCCCAGAAAATGCAGGATGCAAAACGCCGCATTCCGCACTTTTCCTATGTCGAGGAAATCGACGTCACCGAGCTCGAAGCGCTGCGTGCGCGCATGAACGAACAATGGGGCGCCGAGCGCGGCAAGCTCACCGTGCTGCCGCTGCTGATGCGCGCGGTCGTCCTGGCCCTGCGCCAGTTCCCGCAAATGAACGCGCGCTTCGATGACGACGCCGGCGTCGTCACCCAGTACCAGCCGGTCCACCTCGGCATCGCCACCCAGACCGATGCCGGCTTGATGGTCACGGTGATGCGCCACGCCGAGGCGCGCGACATGTGGTCCTGCGCCGCCGAGACGGTGCGCCTGGCCAATGCCGCGCGTACCGGCAAGGCCACGCGCGACGAGCTGTCCGGCTCGACCATCACCATTTCCAGCCTCGGCCCGCTGGGCGGCATCGTCACCACACCCGTCATCAACCATCCGGAGGTGGCCATCATCGGCGTCAACAAGATCGTCGAACGGCCCATGATCCGCAACGGCGCCATGGTGGCGCGCAAGATGATGAACCTGTCCTCGTCCTTCGACCACCGCGTCGTCGACGGCATGAACGCCGCCGAATTCATCCAGGCCATCCGTGCCCTGCTTGAATGCCCGGCCATGCTCTTTGTGGAGTAATCAATGAACCAACATACCACGACCCTGCTCGTCATCGGCGGCGGCCCTGGCGGCTATATCGCCGCCATCCGCGCCGGACAACTGGGCATCCCCACCACCCTGGTCGAGATGGACCAGTTGGGGGGCACTTGCCTCAACGTCGGCTGCATTCCCTCCAAGGCCCTGATCCACGCTGCTGACGAATTCGAGAAGGCCAGCCAGTACGCCAGCGGTTCGGCGCTGGGCATCTCGGTGCAGTCGCCGCGCATCAACTTGGAACAGACCACGCACTGGAAAGACGGCATCGTGTCGCGCCTGACCGGCGGCGTGGGCGCCCTGCTCAAGAAGCACGGCGTCCATGTCGTCAAGGGCCGCGCCCATATCGTCGACGGCAAGACCGTCGAAGTGGCGCGCGATGGCGACACGCCCTGGCGCATCGGCTGCCAGCACCTGTTGATTGCCACCGGCTCGCACACCACCGAGCTGCCCAGCATGCCCTTCGGCGGCCCCGTCGTCAGCGCCACGGAAGCGCTCTCGCCAAAGGAACTGCCGCGCCACCTGGTCGTCGTCGGTGCCGGCTACATCGGCCTGGAACTGGGCATCGCCTACCGCAAGCTCGGTGCCCACGTCAGCGTCGTCGAAGCGCAGGACCGCGTGCTGCCCGCCTACGACGCCGAACTGACCAAGGCCGTCGCCACTTCGCTCAAGGGCCTGGGCGTGGACCTGCACCTGGGCTGCAGCGTGCAAGGCATGAACGCAGCGAACGACGGCGTGCGCATCCTCGACGCCAGCGGCGTGGAGTCCGAACTGCCGGCCGACCAGGTCCTGGTGGCCGTGGGCCGCCGTCCGCGCACGCGCGGCTTCGGCCTCGAAACGCTGATGATCGACATGAACGGCCATTTCATCAAGGTCGACGACCAGTGCCGCACCTCGATGCGCGACGTCTGGGCCATTGGCGACGTGACGGGCGAGCCGATGCTGGCCCACCGCGCCATGGCGCAGGGCGAGATGGTGGCCGAACTCATCGCCGGCAAGAAGCGCCACTTCACGCCTGCCGCCATTCCCGCCGTCTGTTTCACGGACCCGGAACTGGTAGTGGTCGGC
The DNA here is from genome assembly GCA_040390345.1 of Pseudomonadota bacterium. GTDB lineage: Bacteria > Pseudomonadota > Gammaproteobacteria > Burkholderiales > Burkholderiaceae_D > Telluria_A. The sequence continues at coordinate 55,215 of JAZJYP010000002.1, forward strand.
CTCACGCCCCAGCAGGCGCGCGACGCCGGCCAGGATTGCATCGACGCCCTGTTCCCGTTCGCCGCCAACGGCCGCGCCATGACGCTCGAGTCGAAAGACGGCTTCGTGCGCGTGGTGGCGCGGCGCGACAACCACCTCATCGTCGGCTGGCAAGCCGTCGGCAAGAGCGTGTCGGAACTGTCGGCAGCGTTCTCGCAATCGATCGAGATGGGCGCCACACTGGAAGACGTGGCCGGCACCATCCACGCCCACCCGACCCTGGGCGAGGCTATCCAGGAAGCGGCGCTGCGCGCCTTGGGCCACGCCCTGCACATCTAGCGTCTACCTTCCGGCACATGCGCCGCGTGCGCATGTGCCGCATCCTGTGGGCTTCTACGTTCAACACAGGGCACCGGCATGACTTCCCGACGCGACATTCTCAAGCTGGCGCTGGCCGCGCCGTGGCTGGCAGCCTGCGGTGGCGGCAACCGCTCCGGCGGCTCCGAACAGCCCATCTCCACCTCGGTCACCACCGACGACTGGCCCGAGGCCTCGCCGGCATCGCAAGGTATTCCCGCCAGCGCCATGCAGGCCCTGTTCGACGATGGCGCATCCCTGCCGTATCTGTACGGACTGGTCGTCGTGCGCAATGGCCAGTTGATCGGTGAACGCTATTATTCAGGCGCCAAGGTGTCCGACCTGCGCAGCCTCGCCTCCGTCACCAAAACCATCAGCAGCCTGCTGGTGGGCCAGGCCCTCGCCGAAGGCAAGATCAAGGGCACCGCCGACACGCTGCGCACGCTGCTGCCAGCCCAGATCGCCCAAACCCCCAACGTCTACGCCGCCGGCATCACACTGCAGCAGCTGCTGGACATGCGCGGCGGGCAGCAGTGGAACGAAGAACAGCGCCAGCTCGACGCCACCAACGCACCCGACATGACCGCCTTTGCGCTGGCCCTGCCCTCCGACGGCAGCGACGGCACGCGCTGGAATTACACCACGGCGTCGTCGCACCTGCTCTCGCCGATCCTCGCCACGGCCTACGGCATGGACGAACTGGCCGTCGCCAACGGCCGCCTGTTTGGCCCGCTGGGCATCAGCGCAAGCGCCTGGTCGCGCGATGCCACCGGCACCGTGCATGGCTCGTTCGGCCTGGAACTGCGCACACGCGACCTGGCCAAGATTGGCTGGATGGCGCTCGATGGCGGCAACTGGCAAGGCCGCAATATCGTGCCGGCCACCTGGCTGGCCGACAGCCACGCCGGCCACGTCACCGGCCTGGGCGACGACAGCGACTTCAAGAAAATCGGCTACGGCAACCTGTGGTGGAATGGCACGCTCGGCGGCCAGCGCATCATCACCGGCTGGGGCTACGGCGGCCAGTTCATGATGCTGGTGCCAGCCCTGCGCATGGTGATCGCCAGCGCAGCGGAACTGAACGTACCCTACCAGACCGCAGGCTCGCACGAAACCGTCATCCACGACATGCTGGGGCGCTTCATCCGCGCCGCCGCATCTATTCCTTGAGGGTGCGCAGCGCGTCCTCGACGGCCTTTTGTACGGTGCGCTGGTAGGCGGGCGAATGGCGGATGCGGGCAATGGCTTCCCACAGCCGCTCGGTCAGTTGCGGATTGGCGTCGCGAAAGCGGCGCGAGATGCCCAGGTAGTATGGCTCGTCCGTGAACGGCAGCGGCAGCGCCTCGATCTTGCCGTTGAACTGTGGCTGGGCCAGCAGCACCTGGCCGGTGAATTCGGAGCCGATCGCCAGGTCGCCGCGCCCGGCCAGAAGCTTGGCGAAATTGGCGTCAAGCGTCTTGCCGCTGTCGTCGATGGCGACGTTCATCGCCTTGACGCGGTCGAGCAGCAGCACCGAGCCAAATTGCAGCAAGACCGGCGCGGTCAATTGGGCGAAGGCGCTCCCATTCCAGTCCACTTTGCTGCCCACGCGGCGAAACACCATGGCCCTGGCCGACGTCACGGCACGGCCGGGATCGGCTTCGCTGCCATTCATCGGATAGGCCACGAATCCCAGCAACGCCGTCGTATAGGGCGTCATCGGAAAGGCATCGGCAACATTGACGCGCAGCTCTTCGCGGCAGCGCGCGATCGGCGCGGCGCGATATTCGAGCGCGATGCCGACCTCGCGCGCGGCCTCGCGCACCAGCACGTCGGCAATGCCCTCGCCCTTGGGCGTGACAAAGGGCAAGTGCGAGCGCTCATCGACGCACAGGCGCAGCGTCACGGCCTGCACGGGCAGCGCCAGTACCAGCATCAGCAGCGTGGCCGGTGCATGCATTTCAGCCCACGCGGTGCATGTTGGCGTCGAGCAGTGCGCACAGCTCGGGGAAGCGGAACCGCGCCGCCATCTGGGCAATGCCTGCGGCCAGCGCGGGCGCGTCCACGCCCAGTTGTTCGAGCAGCGCCGCCAGCTTTTCCTGGTTCATTTCCACGAATGCGTCGCGCAAGGCCATCTGCATGGCCGGCGTCAGGGCCGTAAAATCGGCAGCCTCCAGCTTGACCGGTTCGGCCACGCGCACCTCGCCTTCGGCCTGCGCGCGCAGGAAGGTCAGTCCCAGCTGGCGCGCCAGGCAATCAAAGATGTCGTTCTGGCGGTAAGGTTTGCTGATGAAGTCGTCAATGCCGGCGGCCATGATCAGCTCGCGCTCGTCCTTGAACGCCGAGGCGGTGACTGCTGCGATCCTGACCTCGCGCCCCCCTTCGAGCATGCGGATCCGGCGCGTCGCTTCCATGCCGTCCATACCGGGCATGCGGCAATCCATGAAGATGAAGTGCGGGTGCCAGGAGGTGAACAGGTCGATCGCCCGCTCGCCGTTTACGGCCACCTGGACTGACAGCCCCACTTCCTCCATCAGGTTTTCCAGCAGCAGCCAGTTCTGCATCTGGTCTTCGACGACCAGGATCCGGTAGTCCGGCTGGCCAGGCGCCACGCCAATCACGCGCGCCGGTACCTGCTCCGGTAGCGGCAAGTCGTCGCCGGCGGCCACCGTCAGCGCGATCCGGATGCGGAAACTGGCCCCCCTTGCCCGGCTCGCTGTCCAGGTCCAGCTGGCCGCCCATCAGCTCCACCAGCTTGCGCGTGATCGACAGGCCCAGCCCACTGCCCACCTGGTTGCGCCCGCCATCGAGCTGCACAAAGGGCTCGAACACGCGCGCCTGGTCATGCGGCGCGATGCCGCGGCCGGTGTCGCTCACGGCAATCAGGATGTCGGTGCGCGCACCCGGCGCCGCCGTGCTGTCGCCGTGCATGGCCAGCACCACCTGGCCGGTATCGGTGAACTTGATCGCGTTGCCCACCAGGTTGATCAGCGCCTGGCGCAGTTTCGCTTCGTCGCCCGCCACATGGACCGGAAAATCGGAAGCCCCATCGAGCCCGAGGTGCAGGCCCTTGGCATCGGCACGCGAGCGCATCAGTGCCACGATATCGTTGGCCATGGCGCGCAGGTCGAAAGGTTTGTGTTCGACGTCCATGTCACCGGCCTCGATCTTCGACATGTCGAGCACTTCATTGATCAGGGTGAGCAGGTTTTCGCCGCTGCGGTTGATCAGGTCGAGCGTCTTGCGCTGCGACGCATTGATATTCTCGGCATGGCTGAGCAGCTCGGAAAAGCCGAGGATGGCGTTGAGCGGCGTGCGCAGCTCGTGGCTCATGCGCGACAGGAAGCTGCTCTTGGCCACATTGGCCGATTCGGCCTGCGCCTTGGCGTCGGCCAGCTCGGTGGTGCGCTCGACGACCAGCTCTTGCAGGTGGCGCCGGAAATGCTCAAGCTCCTCTTCGCGGGTACGCCGTACTTCCACTTCGCGTTCCAGGTCCTTGGTGCGGCGCTTGACCATCACGCGCAATTGCACGATAAAGGCCACCGCCACCAGTACGGCCAGCAGCAAGGCGCCCAGCGGCCGGTAATCGAGATCGTGGGTGTAATGGATGTCGGACCATTTCTGGCGGAAGGCGTCGCGCTCGTTCTTTGGAATGGCGGCCAGCGCCTGGTCGAGGATCGGCACCAGTTCGGGCCAGTCGCCGCGCACACCGATGCCGAAGCGGTAGTTGTAGTCCGTCTCGCCGGCCACGCGGATATCGGTCGCGCCCATCTGCATCAGCTGGTGGGTGCCCGTCATCAGCGCGCCGACATAGGCGCTGGCCTGGCCGCGCCGCATCACCTCGACCGCCTCGCCGATACCCTTGACCGGTACGCGCATGATCGTCGGCCAGTCCTTTTGCAGGGCGTTGTCGGCCGCCGTTTCCGGCGCGACCGCCACACGTTTGCCGGCCAGCGCACCGAGTCCTCCAGGGATGGGCGCGCCCGATGGCGCAAACAGCACCACCGGCGTGCTGATGAAGGGTTCGCCCAGCAGCATGTAAGCCTGGCGCTCCGCCACCGATGCCGCCGTGGCCAACATGTCGACCTGCTTGTTGCGCATTTTCGCCAGCAGCGCCTGGATGCCGTCGGCCGGCACAAATTCGAAGCGCACGCCAAGCATCTCTTCGAAACGGCGCAGGAATTCGATCGATATGCCGCGCGCGACACCATCATCGCCAATCCACTCGATGGGTGCGCGGCGCCGGTCCACGCCGACCCGGATCACCGGGTGTTGGGCCAGCCAGGCAAATTGCGCGGCCGTCAGCGGCAAGTCGCGCTGAACGCGCGCACCTTCGGCCGCCGTCAGCCAGCGTGCGCGGATCAGGGCGTGTTCTTCCGGGCGGATCGCCACCAAGGCCTTGTCGAAGATCGACAGCAGCGCCGGCTCGTCGTTGCGCAGCGCGAAACGCAGTGTGGCCGCCTCGGAGTAGTAGTACAGCAGGCCGATTTTCAGCCTGGCGCTGGAATTGCCAATGTGGCGCTGCACGACCGGCAGGTCGTCAAAGAAACCGTCCGCTTCGCCCTTGCCCACCTTGGCCATGCCTTCGACCGGATTGGCCACTTCGACCAGCACGCATTCCGGGCAGCGTGCCTGCAGCAACGGCACGCGCACGGTATTTTTGACCACCGCCACCCGCGCGCGCGAAAAATCGGCCAGGGTGCGCACCTCGGGCCAGGCGCTGCGCGTGGCCATCGCAATGGGGAATTCGAGGTAGGGAATGCTGAAATTGAGCCGGGCGCGCCGTTCGGGACGTACACGCGCACTCATCACGCCGTCGACCTGGTGGGCCATGGCTTTTTTCAGCGCGTCGTCCCAGGAGGAACCGGCAAAACGCAGTTTGAGGCCGGTTTTCTTGGCTACCAGGTTGGCGTAGTCGATCGACGCGCCAGCGAAGGAATCGGCATCGCCATCGGCGCGGTGGAAGTTGAGCGGCGGGTTGTCCTGGTCCAGCGCCAGCGTGACGACGGGGTGGCTGGCCAGCCAAGCCTGTTCGGCCGGCGTGAGTGCCACGCGCGCCTCCGTCTCGCTTGCCTGGCGTGCCGACAGCGGCAGCGGGCTGAGGATCAGGACGGCACAGAGCGCCGCTCCCAGCACCCGCAAACACGCGCGCAACAACTCAGCCATAGGATTATTCCTACAAATCGTTTCCTCGATTGTAAGGCACGCGCTACACTTTGCAGGCGTCACATCGTAAATTTCTTCAGGAGGCGATGTTGCAATCTAACACTTTTGTAGTGGCCTGCGGCGCCCTTCTGGCCAGCGTCCCCGCTGCCGCCCAGGACCAGTTGGCCATATACGGCATCGTCGATGTCTTTGTCACCAATGTGCGCGCCGAGGGCCTGGCGCCGACCACCCGCATCGACTCGAACGGCCTGCTGGCAAGCCGCATCGGTTTTCGCGGCAGCGAAGCGCTTGGCGGCGGCCTGCGTTCGAACTTCGTGCTGGAACTGGGCTTCAACCCCAGCCTGGGCGGGGCCGCCGACGCCAACCGCCTGGCCAACCGCCAGGCCTGGGTGGGCCTGTCCGGCAGTGCCGGCGAATTGCGCCTGGGGCGCCAGAACACGCCCCAGTTCCTGATGAACGGCCGCTACGACGCCTTCACCAGCGCCACCCAGGCCTCCGGCTGGAACAACCTGTTCGGCGCACCGCCACGCACCGACAATGCCATCGGCCTGTTTTCACCGAGCCTGGGTGGCTGGAAGCTGCAAGCGTTGCTGGCGCGTGGCGCCAGCGGCGGCGGCACGCCGGTATCCAGGACGGCCGCCAACCAGAACAGCCACTGGGCGGCCGAATACGAAGGTCAGGGACGCTACTTTGGCGCCAATTACGAAGTCGTCAAACTCGAAGGCCAGTCCGCCACGCGCCGCATCTCGCTGGGCATGAGCTGGGCGGCCGCGCCAGCGTGGACCCTGTTTGGCGCAGCCGGCAGCGAGCGGCGCGACGAACACAACCAGGACACGCGCCTGCTGTCGCTGTCCCTGCGGCGTACCCTGAGCGGCGCCGCCTCGCTGTCGCTGGGCTGGGCCGGCTTGCAAGACCGCCTGTCCGGCGCCGGCCATGGCAACGCCAGCGAAATCAGTGCCATGTACCGCTACCTGCTGTCGAAGCGGACCACCATCTATAGCGCCGCCGCGCACCTGGCCCAGCAGGGTCTGCGCAACAGCTTCTTCCTCGGCGGTTCAGCGGTGGTAGAAGCGGGCGCGCAAATTCGCTCCCCGCTTCCAGGCGGGGACATCAACGGCGTGGAGCTGGGCATGGTGCACAGTTTTTAACGGCGCTAGAAGCACGACGGCGCCTGCCGGTGTTCGACAGCATAGACGGCAGCCTGCACGCGGCTATTGAGCTTGAGCTTTTTGAGCACATTTTGCACATGGATCTTGACCGTGCTTTCGGCCAGGTCCAGCTTGCGCGCGATCCCCTTGTTGCTCTCGCCGTGGGCCAGGAAGGCGATGATCTCCTTCTCGCGCGGCGTGAGCTTGTCCAGTTCCGATCCCGTTTCCGGCGCTGCCGCACCACCCTGCACCAGGGCTACCAGCTTGCCCGTCATGGCCTCGGCCACCACGGTTTCGCCGGCCGCGGCGCGCACGATGGCGCGCGTGAGGAAATCGGCTTCGATATTCTTGACCAGGTAGCCGCAGGCGCCGGACTTGAGCGCTCCGGCCAGGTCTTGCGCATCCTCGGACACGGTGAGCATCAGCACGGCCGCATTGGGACAGTCCTGGCGGATCAGCTGCAAGGTCTCCAGCCCCGACATGCCCGGCATATTCAGGTCCAGCAGGATCACGTCCGGCTGCAGCTGGCGCGCCCGCTTGATGCCCTCGACGCCATCGGATGCTTCACCCACGACGGTGAAATTGGCCTGGCGCTGCAGCAGCGAACACACGCCGCTGCGAAACAGGTTGTGGTCGTCGACCAGCAGGATACGAATGGCGGGCATGGCGGTTCTCCTTGTTCGGTTCAGGCAGTACAGCGCTGCGTGTGGTGCAACTGCAGGGCCACGACGGTGCCGCTGCCCGGCGTCGATGCCACCTGGAAGTCGGCGGCAATGCGCTGGGCGCGCTCCTGCATGATGTGCATGCCGACGTGGCGCTCGCCCTGGCGCGCCATGTTGGCGGCATCGAAACCGATGCCGTTGTCGCGAATGGTCAGCTCGAAGTCCGGCCCGTCGTGCAGGCACACTTCGACCTTGCTCGCGTGCGCATGCTTGCGGATATTCGACAGGGCTTCCTGCACGATGAAGAGTAGCTGCAATTGCTGCTCTGGCGGGAAAGGCGCGCCGTCGATATCAGCCGCCAGCTCGGCGTTGATGCCGGTCTGGCGGCGAAATTTTTCCAGCGCGGCGTCGATGGAGGCGACCAGATCGCCCTCCTTCAGGCGCGTGCGGAAGTTATGCAGCAGCTCGCGCACATCGTCATAGCTCTCGTTCAGGCCCGAGCGCAAATTGGGCAGGATGGCCGCCACCTCGTCGCCGCGCGCCTCGCGCACCGATTCGTCGAGCATCTGCACCTGCAGGTTCAGGTAGTTCAGTCCCTGGGCAATACTGTCGTGCAGGCCCTGGGCCATCAGGTTGCGTTCTTCCGACACCGCCATCTCGCGTTCGCGCGCGGCCAGGCGCAGGTGTTCAAGTGCCACGCCGAGCAACTGCCCCAGCGTTTCAAGCAGCGCCTGTTCGCGCGCCGCCAGCACCCGCGCCTGGCGGAAATGGAGGTTGAAGAAACCGAGCACCGTGTGGCCGCGGATGGGCAATACCGACACCGACTCGAAGCCCTCGCGGTAGCATTGCAGCGACTCCTTGCGGGCATGGCCGCGCAAGTCGTGCAGCACCATTTGCGCCTGCCCTGCCGCTTCGCCGCACAGGCACTGGCCCACTTTCATGCAGTGTTCGTCCGTCGACAGGCGCGCCGACAAGCCCTGGTGCGACACCAGATGCACATTGCCGCGCACCGCATCGAACACGCGCACGGCGCCGCCGTCGGCGCCGAAATAGGTGCAGATGCGCGCCAGCATGCCATCGCACAGCGCATCGACCGTGCGCGCATCGCGCAGGAAGGCCGAACTGTCGTAGAGCATGGCCAGTTCGCGGTTCTTCTCTTCCAGCGAAGCGGTCTTGGCCAGCACGCGCGCTTCCAGGTCCCGGTACAGCGCCGTGAGGCGGTCGGCCATGTCGTTGAAAGCGCGCGCCAGCTGGCCGAATTCGTCCTCGCGCCCGGCCGGCAAGCGCACGCCGAAATCGCATTCCTTCATGCGCGCCATGCCCTCGTTCAAGCGCGTCACCGGCCCCAGGATCAGCCAGTGCATCAGCGCGATGATGCCCAGCGTGCCAAGCAGGGCCAGCGCCAGCAACACCAACTGCGAGCCGCGCAGCCACAGGGTGCGCCGCTCGCTGTCACGTTCGACCAGGCGCACCAGCGCGTCGACATCGGCCGCAAAGCGTTCCGCCTGCGCCTCAAACCCTTGCCAGGCCGGGCGCGACACGATGCCGGGCTGGGACAACATGCCTACGGCGGCCGGACGCAACTGGGTTTGCCAGTCGCGCACGAGCAGGTCGAACTCGACGCGGATACGCGGCGTGGAAGGCAGGAACAGGGGCCGCTGTGGATCGCCCTGGTCCAGCTGCGCCAGGGTCGCGTCGATCAGGTCGAGCTGCTGGGCGATGGCCGCGCGCGCCGGTCCGGGCCCGGCATCGTTGGCGAGGTGGCCGAACAGGGTGTTGAGGCGGTAGCTGCGCATGCGCACGCTGCCAGTATCGTTGATGGCCGCCGCGCTGCCTTCGAGCTGCCACGACAGGTACAGCGTGCTGCCGATGGCCAGCAAGGCCAGCGCAAGGAAGGCGAGCAAGGCGCCGACGACCTTGGTCGACAGTGTCTTGCCTGATGCCAGGGGCTGCCATGCGTTCATGAGGCCATGCCTTTCTTGGGGGAACGAGCGGACTGTAGCGTTCGCGGGCTGGCGCTGCCCATGATCTGGATCAAATTCTTGCTCATGGGTACAGGAATATTTCCACAACGCTTACACTGTGGTTTTCCCCAACTTGCGCGGCCTGCCTTGGACTATCTCACCGTCAAACACTTCCACATGAGCTGCGCCGCCCTGAGCGGCAGCCTGTTCCTCCTGCGCGGCAGCGCCCTGTTCGGTGCGCCGCCCTTGCGCCAGCGCTGGCTGCGGGTGCTGCCCCATGTCGTCGATACCCTGCTGCTGGCCAGCGCCATCACCCTGGCCGTGTGGAGCGCACAATACCCCTTCGTGCAAGCCTGGCTCAGCGCCAAGGTGCTGGCCCTGCTGGCCTATATCATCCTGGGCAGCATCGCCCTCAGGCAGGGCAAAAGCCTGGGCGTGCGCCGCATCGCCTTCGTGGCCGCGCTGGGCGCGTTCGCCTACATCGTCAGCGTGGCCCTGACCAAGCATCCGCAGCCCTGGCAATAGGGTGCTAGTGCTTTGTGACTAGGCCAGCTCCTCCGTTTGGCCCGCCTCGCCTAGCTACTCTGCGACGGGCGCGCCCGCCCTCCGGTGAATAGCCCTGCTGCGCGCGGCCCTCCACACTGTGGGCATCAACAGACCACCACATGAGGGAGTGCCATGAACGTTTTACCCAAACGCTTTGCCCAAGTCCTGCTCGGCGTGATCGCCGCAGCCGGACTTGCCCATGGCGCCGATGCGCCGCGCGGTACCGGCGACTTTGGCCCGCCGATGGGTGCGCCCATCAATGCCGTACTGACCAGTCCGCCGATGGTGCCGCCACCGGTCAACCGCAGCTATCCGGCCAAGGTCATCGTCAGCCTCGAGGTGGTGGAAAAGGAGATGCAGATTTCCGAAGGTGTCAGCTACACCTTCTGGACCTTCGGCGGCTCGGTGCCGGGTAGCTTCATCCGCGTGCGCCAGGGCGACACGGTGGAGTTCCACCTGAAGAACCATCCCAGCAGCAAGATGCCGCACAATATCGACCTGCACGGCGTGACCGGCCCCGGTGGCGGCGCGGCCTCGAGCTTCACGGCGCCTGGCCACGAATCGCAGTTCACCTTCAAGGCCCTCAATGAAGGCATCTACGTCTACCACTGCGCCACCGCGCCGGTGGGCATGCACGTGGCCAATGGCATGTACGGCCTGATCCTGGTTGAGCCGCCCGAAGGCTTGCCGCCGGTCGACCACGAATACTATGTCATGCAGGGCGACTTCTACACTGGCGGCAAATACCGCGAAAAAGGCTTGCAGCCCTTCGACATGGAAAAGGCCATCGATGAGCGTCCCACTTACGTGCTGTTCAACGGTGCCGAAGGCGCGCTGACCGGCGACAAGGCCCTCAAGGCCAAGACCAATGAAACGGTGCGCCTGTTCGTCGGCAACGGCGGCCCCAACCTGGTGTCGAGCTTCCACGTCATTGGCGCCATCTTCGACAAGGTGCGCTTCGAAGGCGGCAGCATGGTGCAGTCCAATGTGCAGACCACGCTCATTCCCGCCGGTGGCGCCGCCATCGTCGAATACCAGACCAAGGTGCCGGGCAGCTATGTGATGGTCGACCATTCGATCTTCCGCGCCTTCAACAAAGGGGCGCTGGCCATCATGAAGGTCGATGGCGCCGAGAACAAGAGCATCTACTCGGGCAAGGAAGTCGACTCCGTCTACCTGGGCGACCGCGACGCACCGGACATGAAGTCGGTCACCAAGGCCACCGCCAACGCCGCAGCCGGCAAGCTGACCTTGCAAGACCAGGTCGGCGCGGGCAAGTCCCTGTTCAACGGTACCTGCTCGGTCTGCCACCAGGCCAATGGCGCCGGCTTGCCGGGCGTGTTCCCGCCGCTGGCCAAATCGGACTTCCTCAATGCCGACCCGGGCCGCGCCATCAATGCCGTCGTGCATGGCTTGTCGGGCAAGGTCAAGGTCAACGGCAAGGACTATGAATCGGTGATGCCGCCGATGAGCCAGCTCAATGACGACGAAGTGGCCAATATCCTCACCTACGTCTTGAACAGCTGGGACAACAAGGGCGGCCAGGTCAAGGCCTCCGACGTCAAGGCCGTCCGCGCCAGGGCACCGGCCAAAGCGCCCGCCGCCCACTAAGGCTGCATCATGAACCGTCCCGCCCTGTGCGCCGCCTTGCTGTTCAGTGCAGCGGCGGCCGGCGCCGCCGACTACCAGGCGGTGCCGGCGGGATCCTTCGCCAGCGTCCTGTCGAGCGAGAAGCTGGGCAACCCGCCGGTCAAGGTGGCCGGCTTTTCCCTGCGCACCCTGCCCGTCACCAACGGCGAATTCCTCGCCTTCACCGTCAAGCACCCGGAGTGGCAACGCGCCAACGCCGTCCCGGTCTTTGTCGATGCCAACTACCTGCGCCAGTTCTCCGGCACGCCGGGCGACCGACGCCCCGTCACCAATGTCAGCTGGTTCGCCGCCCAGGCTTATTGCGAAAGCGAAGGCGCGCGCCTGCCCAGCTGGTACGAATGGGAATACGTGGCCGCAGCCGACGCCAGCCATCGCGATGCGCGCCGCGACCCGGCCTGGCGCGCCAAGATCCTGGGCTGGTATTCTCAGGCGACACCCGCCACCCCGCCCCTCGTGGGCGGCCCCGCCAATGCCTATGGCGTGCGCGACATGCATGGCCTGATCTGGGAATGGGTGGACGACTTCAATGCCCTGCTCATCAGTGCTGACAGCCGCGACCAGGGCGACCCTGACAAACTGCAGTATTGCGGCGCTGGCGCGATCAGCCTGCAAGACCGTGAAAACTATGCTGTGCTCATGCGCGTAGCCCTGCTCTCTTCGCTCAGCGGCGCCGACAGCACCACCAACCTGGGCTTTCGCTGCGCCCGCAACCAACCTTAGGAATGCCCCATGAAAGCCATCGCACGCACGCTGCTGGTCCTCGCCGCCCTGCTGGCGCTACCCGCCCACGCCGACGCCACCTTGCCGGGCAATTCCGTCTATCGCCTGGCCGCTCCCCTGGCCGACCAGGCCGGCAAGCATTTCTCGCTGGCCGAACGGCGCGGCAAGCCCGCCCTGGTGAGCATGTTCTACAACTCCTGCGAATTTGTCTGTCCCATGCTGATCGACACGATGCGCATGACCGAGGAAGCGCTGAGCGCCGACGAACGCAGCCAGCTGGCCATGCTGCTCATCACCTTCGATCCCGCGCGCGACAGCGTCGCCGTGCTCAGGAAGGTCGCCGATCAGCGCCAGCTCGACGCCGCCCGCTGGACCGTGGCCCGCCCCGACCCAGCCAACGCGCGCAAGATCGCCGCCGTGCTCGACATCAAATACCGCCAGCTGGCCAACGGCGAATTCAGTCACACGACCGTGCTGGTATTGCTCGATAAGGAGGGACGTGTGGTCGGACAGACCAACAAGATGGGTGTGACGGATCCGGCTTTTGTGGCGCTCATCCACAAGACCTTGCAGCATTGAGCGCGTGGGCCCGCGGGCCCACCCTACGTCAATGGCAGGGTGGCCCCACGGGCCCACGTCGTGCTTACGGCTTGTGCAGGACCGAGTTCTTGCGCGAGTAGCCAAAGTAGATGGCCAGGCCGATCACCAGCCAGATCGTGAAGGCGATCCAGGTGGTCGCCGACAGGAAGGTCATCAGCGCGACGCAGAAGATGATGGCCAGCGCCGGGATATACGGCACACCGGGGCAGCGGAAGGCGCGGTGCAGGTCAGGACGCTTCTTGCGCAGGACCACCACCGCCACCGACACCAGGCAGAATGCTGCCAGCGTACCGATATTGATCAGTTCAGCGAGCACGTTGAGCGGAATGACGGCGCCGATCAGCGCAAACACGATCCCGACGACCCAGGTGGCAAAGAAAGGCGTACCGAATTTCGGATGCACGGTCGAGAGGCGCTTGGGCAGCAAGCCATCGCGCGACATGGCGAAGATGATGCGGGTCTGGCCGTAGCTCATCACCAGGATCACCGTGGTCATGCCCAGGATGGCGCCCAGGTCGACGAAACCGGCGAACCAGTCTTCATGGGCGAACTGCAGGGCCAGCGATACCGGGTGGTCGATACCGGCAAACTTCTGGAACGGCACAATACCGGTCATGATGGCCGAGACCACCACATACAGCACCGTGCACACGGCCAGCGAGCCGATGATGCCGATCGGCAGATCACGCTCGGGACGCTTGACTTCTTCCGCTGCCGAGGTCACCGCGTCGAAGCCGATGAAGGCAAAGAACACCAGGGCTGCTGCGCTCATGGTACCGCTCATGCCGAAGGGCATGAAGGGCTGCCAGTTCACCGGCTGCACATGGCGCGCGCCGACAAAGATGAACAGCAAGACCACGGCAATCTTGATCGTCACCATGATGCTGTTGACGCGGGCGGACTCGCGCACGCCCCACGACAGCATGGCCGTCAGCACCATCATGATGCAGAAGGCAGGCAGGTTGATCAGCGTATGCACGCCCGGTACCGAGCCGGGAGCGGCCGTCAGTTCAGGCGGCAGGTGGATGCCGAAGCCGCCGATCAGCGACTGGAAGTAACCGGACCAGCCCACCGACACGGCCGAGGTGGCCAGGCCGTATTCGAGCATCAGGTCCCAGCCGATCATCCAGGCGACCAGTTCGCCCATGGTGGCGTAGCTGTAGGTGTAGATGGAGCCAGCCACCGGCACGGTGGAGGCGAATTCGGCATAGCTCATGGCGGCGAAGCCGCAAGCGAAGGCCGCGATGACGAAGGACAGCGTGAGCGCCGGGCCGGCGGTCAGTGCGCCCGTACCCGTGAGCACAAAAATACCGGTGCCGACAATGGCGCCGATGCCCATCATGACCAGGTCCATTGGTCCCAGGACTTTCTTCAATCCACCGGCGGCGCGGCTTTGCGTGACCATGTGGTCAAGGTTCTTCGTACGGAAAAGGCTCATTGTGTGTCTCAATCCTGGTTTTGTAATCATGGGATCGCATGCGCGCGGCCTGCCTCGTAGGCGCGCCGCGTCGTGCCCCGCGATTGTAGCCGAAGGATTCGCCCGACTGAACGTTTTGATTCCCCTTTAAGTAGAGAAAAATGCAAACAACAACGCCCGGCGCCACCACGTGCATACATTGCGGCGCTGCAGCATGACGCTGCGGACCGGTTCAGCGCGGCAGCGCGTCCAATTCTTCCTCACTGAAGCCGGCGCGGCGGCGCGCTTCGAGGTTGAAAGGCCCGCGCAGGGGCGGCGCCTTGTACTGTTTGGCCAGCACGTCGTAGGTTGCGCGCGGCTCGCGCCCCTGCTGGCGGCACAGGTAGCCGTACCAGCGGTTGCCGATTTCGACGTGCCCGACTTCGTCGCGCAGGATGATGTCGAGGATGGCAGCGGCCGCGCCGTCGCCGGCCTGGGCCAGCTTGGCGCGCAGCGGCGGAATGGCATCGAGGCCGCGCGCCTCGAGCGTGCGTGGTACCAGCGCCATGCGCGCCATCGCGTCGCCGCAGGTTTTTTCCACCATCTCCCACAGGCTGTCGTGGGCCGGGAAGTCGCCATAGGCAAAGCCGAGCGTGTGCAGGTGCGCCGCCAGCATCGTGAAGTGGGTCGCCTCCTCCTTTGCCACCAGCAGCCAGTCGGTGTAATAATTTTCGGGCAAGGACGGGAAGCGCCACAGGGCGTCCAGGGCCAGGTTGACAGCGTTGAATTCGATGTGGGCCAATGCGTGAATGAGCATGGCACGCCCTTCGACCGTGGCCATGGAACGGCGCCCCACCTTCAATGGCGGCACCAGTTCCGGGCGCAGCGGCCGCCCCGGGATGGCTCCTGTTGCCGTCAGTGTGGCGGCGGCGTCCGGGCGCAGCTGCGCACCTGCCATCGCCGCCACGGCCAGCGCTTTGGCGGCGGGGTCGGATTCGAGCAGGCAGTGCAGCGCGCAGGCACGCAATTCAGTTGGAAGCGCCATCGTGCACCTTCTCGCGAAAAGGCCGTAGTGTAGCAAATCGTCCGCCATGCGCTATGATCTCGACTCCACCATGTTTTGCGAGGATTATCCCGTGCCTATGACTTCCGCCCTTCGACTCGCCTGCCTGGCCGGCGCCCTGGGACTGGCCCTCAATGCCCATGCCGAAAGCTTCGCTTCGTCGGCCTCGAGCGCCAGTTCGGCCTCGGTCGGCAGCGTCTCCGATTCCTTCCGCGGTTCGAGCAACAGCTCCACCGGCGGCAACCGCACCGCCGACGGCACCTACCGCATCATCGACATTGCCCCGGTGGCCGACCGCGCCCAGATGGCGCGCGTGACCATGCAGGGCGAGAAGCCGGAACAGCGCATCGTCCTCGACCTGCCGAAAAACACGTTCGACCAGCAGCGCCTGGGCAAGGGCGACCTGGTCCACGCGCAGAACCGCGTCTACGGCATCGAATTTGCCCGCGACGATACGCGCCAGGCCTTCTACCTGGTACTGGCCGACGCCTGGTACGGCGAACTGGCTGCGCGTCCCGTCGGATCTTGAAGCTACGCCTCGCGCTGCTCGCCTGCTGCCTCGCTGGCGCGGCGCAGGCGTCGAGCAATTCAGGATCGTCGCGCTTTTGCGATACCACGCACGCGCTCAACGCCACCGAACAGGACCGCCTGTTGCGCTTTGCCGCCGTCGTGCGCGAAGAGCTGGCCTTAGGGGGTGGCAGCATCGCGCTGCTAAGCCGCTCCGGCCTCGACCTGTCGCGTTTCGGCATCCGCTATTCGCACGCGGCGCTGGCCTGGCGCGACGAGCAGTCCACCTGGACCGCGCGCCAGCTGTATTACGCCTGTGACGAAAGCCGCCCCCGCATTTTCGACCAGGGCCTGGCCGGTTTCGCCATGGGCACCGACAATCCTGGCCTGGGCTATGTGTCGCTGGTGCGCCTGCCGGCCGCCGACACGGACCCCGTGCAGGCGGCCCTGCTCGACACGCCACGCGTGCTGCACCTGCTGGCCGGCCAATACAGCGCCAACGCCTATGCCTTTGGCCTGGCCTACCAGAACTGCAATCAATGGCTGCTTGAATTGCTGGCCGTCGCATGGGGCGGCATCAGCGATGCTGAGGATGTGCGCCGCCAGGCCCAGGATTGGCTGCGCGCGGCCGGCTACACGCCCGAGCCTGTGGAAGTGGGGTCGCGCCTGCTGATGCTCGCGCCGTTTTTCATGCCCCTGCTGCACCTTGACGACCATCCGCCGCAAGACCGGGCAGCCATGAAGCTGCTGGTAAGCCTGCCCGCCACGCTCGAGACCTTTGTGCGCCAGCGCCTGCCAGGCAGCGAACGCATCGAAATCTGCCACGACGACAAGCAGGTGGTGGTGCACCGTGGCTGGAGCGCCATTCCCGATGGCTGTCGTGCTGGCGACGGCGACCGCGTCGTCACCTTCGAGTAAACAAAAAGACGCCAGCATCGCTGGCACTGACGGGCTATCTTGCACCGGTGCAGACGCCCACAAGAAATGTCATTGCACCTGACAAATAGTGTCAAAATAATAAATTAACTTGCATTTGTGCAAATTAGTGGCATAATAGCCAGCAAACAATTGCACGACTAAGGGAAAATACATGAACACGACAATCTTGCGCGGCGCCCTGCTCGCCAGCGTGCTTGCCGGCACCACGGCCCTGGCCAATGCCGCGGGCGTAGCCATCACCAATGCTTCTTTCGAAACCGACACGACGTTCACGTCCGAAAGAGGTTCGACCGGCTGGAGCAGCGGCATTTTGTCCGGCTGGACCACCAGCGGCGACACCGGCGTGTGGAATCCGCGCAATCCGGCCTACTATCCAGGTGGCATCCCTGACGGCATCAATGTCGCCTATAGCAATGGCGGCTCGTTCTCCCAGACGCTCGCGACGGCCCTGTCCAACGACACCAATTACACCCTGACGATGTCGGTCGGCATCCGTACCGACGTGCCGTTCCAGAACTACACGATCGAACTGCTGGCCGGTGGCAACGTCATCGCCTCGGCGAGCAATCCGGTCACGCCGGCGTCGTATTCGGGCAGTTTCCAGACCGCGACGCTGAACTATTCGGCTGGCGGCGCCGAAGCCTATGCCGGCCAATTGCTGGGCATTCGCGTGACGAGCTACGGCACGCAAGTCAATTATGACAATGTGGGCCTGAGCGCCAACCCGGTACCGGAACCGGAAACCTACGGCATGCTGCTGGCCGGCCTGGGCTTGCTGGGCGTGGCCGTGCGCCGCCGCAAGTAAGCCGCTTCGGCGCAATGAACAACGCCAGCTTCGCGCTGGCGTTTTTTTTGATCAGAACAACACCAGGAAGCCGTTGGCGAAGAAAGTCACGCCCACCAGCGCCACGGGAATGGCCGCCCACCAGATGCGCCTGGCCTTCATCAGGCCCGCGATCGAATTGAGCAGGATTGCCACTTGCAGGAACATCACCGCCAGGCCGAACGGTTTGCCATGTTGCTTGGCCTCGTCGCGCAGGGCCTCGTACTGCTTGGCTTTGTCCTGGATGTCTTTCTTCTCGGCGGCGTAGCGCGTGATCTGGCTCTTGTAGGCTTCGATCTTTTCCCGGTAAGCCGCTGCGGCCGGATTGTCGCGCGCCAGCGCCTGCGCCTGCAAGGCCATTTGCTCGCTCTGGATTTCGTACAAATGCTGCTTGGTGCTCTTGGCCTGGTAGAAGGCCCACTGGTCCGACGCCAGCGCCTGGTTGATCACGCTCTGGGTCGAATAGCCCCCGCCCTTGAAGGTCGACAGCGTCGCACACACGGCCAGGAGAACCGTGGTCAGTGCCATCCAGTTCAGCCAGGGTTCTTTCTTCTCTTCGCTCATGGGTCCATCCTTGCGTGACAAAAAGCGCATTCTAGCCCACCCATCCTCGCCCCGGGTGCATGCGACCCGTGAGCCGGATGGAAGCACCAGAGCTTGCTGAAACGAAAAAAGGCCTGACCAAGTCAGACCTTCTTGAATTCCTTTGGTGGGAAGTGCAAGTTTCGAACTTGCGACCCCTGCAGTGTGAACGTGAAAAATGGCGTCTTTCCCGGACGGGGCAAGACGCCACCTCATAGGAGAAAAGCTTGATCCATGTCCAGAATTGTCCGCCAAATTCCGTGACAATTTTCCATACTTTTTCCATACTTTTTCGCCCTGCAATGGCTTCCAGCCCAGACCGCACCTAAGCATGTCATGGCAATGGCAATGGCAAACAGAATCGATACCGTTACAGCGCGCAACAAGCTCAAGACCCAGCGCGAGCCTTACTGGCATCGTATCAGCAAAGGCTGCTATGTCGGCTTCCGCAAAATGTCAGACAGCTCAAGCGGCATCTGGCGCGTGCGATATCGCGATGCGGCGGGCAATCGGCTTGCGGGCAGCTTGGGAACCTTGGATGAATTCCCGTCCCATGCCCTCAATCGCGCGCTTGCGGATCGCCGGGTCTCCTGACGAACCAGATGCACATTCGCAAACACTTTCTGTGCTGCGAGTGCATTGGCAAAGGCACTCAATGCCTCACGGTTTTTCGCTTCCCCTCTTAACACCAGTACCCGAATTGTCTTCTCGGGCTGGAAATCCAGCAATTCAATATCCGGGCTGGCGACGCGTTCGACTGCATTGAAGACGCGCGTCCAGGCAAAGTCACGCTCAAGCAAGAACGTAATCCAGGCTTTTTTTCCCGCTGCTTCGGTTTGACTCGGTTTTGCAGATGCCAATGCCGCTTGTCTGCTCTTCAGCAAATCAACTTGTACGAGAGTTTCCTGAGCGGCGCTGTGATTCTGGTATGCCACGGCGCTTAGCCATGTTGCACTGATAGCACATAGGACGGTTGCAGCGGAAAGCCAAATCGGGCGCTCTGAACGCGGGCGCAGGTAACGGTCGAAAGCGCTCATTACACGCCCTCCCAGACAGTCCGAACCAAGGAATGTCGAACGAGTTTCACCGCAGCGTCCGGAGGTACATCGACAATGCTTGCATCGGTAGTGGGAGACCACTCGAATTGTTCCGCCAATTTCGGATATCTGCCGCATAGGCGCCCCATCAAGCGCTTGCCAGCTTGCTCGGCAGAACCGATGACAGGTTCGACATCGTAAGAGAGCAGGCCCTCGCGCCCCATGACCAGGGCACTATATCGTGAAGACTCTTTCAGCAAGATTGCTGATTGATGGCGTGGACGACGAGCCACGCTGCCGAAGTAAGCTGAGCAAATCGAGGCCACCGTGGACAAGATCGCTGATAACGCTGTGGCGAAGCGTGTAGGCGGTGGTCTCACGGGGAAGTCCCGCTGCTCTTGCCGCATCCTTGAGCGGACCCTTCCATGAATCTTTATGCCAGGCTTGGCCGTCGGCTCGAGCCAAGAGAGGAGCCGAAGGAGGGCGGTTATTCGTTGCCGCGTCGAAGAGCGTTTTGAACTCTGGAGGGAGTTTGATATTTCGGTCCTGGCCGCTCTTGTCCTTGCCGATTCTTAGCACACAAAAGCGGCTGTCGAAGTCTTCCACTTTTAGTGCCGCGAGCGCGCCAGGACGCAGAGGTAACATCGACATTCCGCGCAGGAATGCTGCGAGGTCTTCCGGCGCATGACGAATGAACCGTCGACGTTGCTCGAGGTCCAAATAGAGATTTTTGCGCTTGCTGACGTTCTTGTACGCCTTCAATGGCTCTCGCCACGCAAAATCTGTGGTAACGAGGCGATCAGACAATGCTTGATTAAGCGCGGCCCGTACCGCTGCCATGTCCCGGTTGACAGTGTCCTTTGATCGTATGCGGGTATCGCCGGCCTTGTTGATCACTACCGGCGCGGCTGCTAGTCGGCGCCGAAAGCCATTAATGTGTTCACGGGTCATTTTCGTCAATAAAATGTCCTGGATAGGATCTGGTTTTACCCACCGACGATAGCGATCTGCAAGGTCGTCTGCTGGCTTAGCTCCTTTTAATTCCTCGATTTTCTTTACGTAGGCGTCACAGGCGTCCATGACGGTCGCGGCATGCTTTACGGCGTCAATGTCATCATTTGAGGCGCTTGCGAGTCTCTGGCGGGCAATTTCAACAGCCTTATCGAAACGTTCATGTGGTTTGAATGTGTCCAATGTGCCTAGGCTGCTTTCCACATCATTGCCGTCCTCACGGCGATGACGCAGCTGCCAGGCTCCATCTGAACTATCCGACATCTTGCGATACCCGACATAGACGCCTTGACTCAGTCGATGCCAGTAAGGCTCGCGTCGGATTTTCAGCTTACCGCGCGCGGTAACCGTGTCGATTCTGTTGGGCATGTCATTCTCCAAACATGCTAGAATCCGGCGTCCAGTGCATGGAGTTGTTGCTACGCGATGTCCGGAAAAAGTACGGGAAAAGTACGGGAAACAGTAGCAGAACTGGGTGGACAGTGGCGGACAAAAATCAAGGATTCTCCTATGAAGGTGCTGTCCAGTGTTGTCCGCCAATGTAGAGTTTACCGACGTTCACACTGCAGGGGTCGCAAGTTCGAAACTTGCACTTCCCACCAAAATTCTATGTTATATCAAAGGCTTGCGACGCACGGTTGCAGGCCTTTTTTGCTTTGTATGAAAAAAGTATGGAAAACAGCCTCGGATTGCACGGGACTCGGAGGGACTAAACTTCGGGACTGCAATTCTCATTCTTGGGACTTCGTCTCCAAAGTTGGTTTGCGGTGCTGTGTCATCGCTTAACCACCTAGTTCGAATCCAGAGTTATGCGGAACACCTCCTCCGACAGGCTATTGAAGTCCGGGGGGGATGGCATCATTGGCCTCAAGGATCAACAAACTTCAGGAGTAGTACTCAGTCGGCTCATCAAGTCAGGTTGTATGGCGATGGCGGCGGCCTATGGCTGCAGTGTCCGGGACGGCCGCGCGCAGCTTGGTATTTCGATACACGATACGCGGCAAGCGCCATCAGATGTGGCTTGGGTCAGTCCACCGTCGACCAGGCGACGGCGCCGGTCAAGGCACGTGCGTGTCGCCAGAGACTGCTCGAAGAGAAAGACCCGCTGGCCGAGCGCCAACAACACTCGCAGAATTTGTGGTCATTGAAAGTACAACATCGATTACTTTGGTAACTTGTTGGACATTTGGGTTACTAGACATTTTCTAACTTTCGTTTTTTGAATTATTAAAACTGCGGGCCTGATTGGATTGCATTGAGCACCTGGATTTCACGCTTCTCTTGTTTTTTCAGCATTAAATCTCTCCTTCTGAGCATTTAGCCAAACCAAAAGAAATAATAAGAACAGGGGAGCGAAAAACAGCCATCCCCACCCCACTTGAACTTGCAGAGTAGGAGCATTCAAGGTTGGTCGTGAATTTAAGTAAATAATGTGAATTTTGTCTCCAATATGCAAATTCTCGCATGAAGGGTTGCCGCTACCAAGCTCCCCTTTCCCAATAAAGTATTCTGGACCGACCTGAAATTTATACTCAACAGTTTGAAAATTCTTTCGTTCACACGATTTTGCCACGATCATCCCATATGTATTCTGCCCACCTTTCTTCAGACGATCGTTCTCTATCGTCGAAGGGAGAAACATCAAGAACGCTGCGAGCGAAACGCAAATTGCCGCGATCCATCGGGTTTTGCGTTTTAATGGAAAGAACATGAAAAATATTATTGGCAAAATAAGTAAAACGCTCTGCATGATTTTCTCTTCTCAGAATTTTGATATTTATATTTAGACGACATTAAAAAGAAATTAGTCACATTGCGCAATTTCTTAACGCTCACGCGCTGCTTCAGTAATTGCCTTTTGCACGGGCGACAACAAATACTCGAGTACTGTGCGCTTGCCTTGACTGATCTCCGCAATCACCTGCATGCCTGAGGCAAGCGCGAGGCGGTTCCCTTGCGCATCAATCAGTACCTGCCGGTCAAGCTGGACGCGTGCTCTATAAGATGCCATTACGGGGGAAACGTCACTGCCAGAGGCACCGGCAGGTGCTGCATTTTGCTTTGAAATATCAGTCGCATCGGCGCTCAGGTGAACCACCTTACCGGTCAACATCCCGTATCGCTGAAATGGATATGTCGCCAGCTTTATCTGCGCCGTTTGATTGACGCGTACGAAACCGATGTCCTCATTTTTCACGGCGACATCCGCAAAGAGCAATTCGCCATTCGGCACAATCGCAACAATGACAGCACCGGGCTGCACAACAGCACCAATCGTCGTCGTTGCCAACTCTTTCACGACCCCGTCTTGGCTGGCCCGCAATTCCATTAAGCCTTCTTTGTAGCTCGTCTTGGCAAGGTTCGGCCGCAGCTGCACGACCTTGGTTCGGATGTCCGCCAGCTCAGTTTGGCGTTCGGAGCGATAGTTGCTTAATAACTGACGGATCATCGTCCTTCTTGTCGTGGCACCGCCACTCTACCTTTTTGCGATCGCGGTCTATTCGCGATTTGTGAACTCGCGTCGGTTGACGACCGGCGCACCTTCTACGCGTGAAGGCAGTCGCGGCCAGCATGATTGAACCAGCGATTGCAAATCATTTTTTTCAAACCCTTGAACCGACGGAGTACATCATGGGCCATTCAGACATCAATCTCAATGAAATTCCAGCTACCGCCCCCGTGGCGCCGAATCTTCGCTTCATCCGCCTCAAAGAGGTCATGGCCATTTGCGGCAAGTCGCGCAGTAGTGTCTATGACGCTATCAAGAAGGGGGATTTCCCCGCTCCCGTAAAGCTGCGCTGCCGGTCGTCGGCATGGATTGCCAGCGAAGTCTACGAATGGGCACAGACTTGCGTCGACAATCGGCGTGGTGAGAACTGCTAACGGGTCCCATCGCAAATCATCATGAAGGAATCATCATGACCCCAGCAGAACACCAAGCCCTCGACCGCCTGATCGTACATGCCTGCGGAAGCAGTGGACAAAGCCGCCGCGTAGCCGATCTTCTGCTAGCGTGGTGGAATGCCGACGAGTGCGGCCGGTTCGACCCTCGCGACATGTGGAATTGCGACGGCGCGATCGTCGACGACATGCTGACAGTGCTGCGCTTCGTAGGCCATCATCAGGTCTATCCAGACAAACTAGGCTACGGTAATCAATTCGCAGCCCTGGTGGCTGCTTGGCGGCCCGAACTAACCGAACAGCCCATAGTTAAGCAGACCAGGCAATCCAGACGCTCAATACACGGATAATCGCGCTGCGCCAGCCCAACCGCCCCCACCCGCAATCCGACAACTGCCGGCATCAATCAACGTGCCGGCGGGGTCGCGACCTCCGCACGGAAAGACAGACTCACTTGCAGTCACGCGTCCCAGCGAATAATATTTAGGGTACGGCTAGGGTACGGAGTCAAAAAAGAAAAAGCCGGATTTCTCCGGCTTCTCCTAACTCTTTGATTCTATTGGTCGGGGCGAGAAGATTCGAACTTCCGACCCCTTGCACCCCCACGCAAAGATCAACGATCAAAACACCGCCGTATTCAATGCTGTTCTCACAGGTGCTCCAGATAACGATTCAGTGGCCACTGTTGAGTACGGCAACAGGGTCCACCAAGGTCCGAGAACGTTTTCCCGTACTTTTCCCGTACAATTGAAAAAGGCCTGCAACCGTGCGTCGCAAGCCTTTGATATATCATAGAATTTTGGTGGGAAGTGCAAGTTTCGAACTTGCGACCCCTGCAGTGTGAATGCAGTGCTCTACCCCTGAGCTAACCTCCCGAAGCGGGGCGTATTATGGCATACATTCACGAATCTGCAAAGTTTCTCCAGACACAGCTTCCCTTGACGCCCTTGTCGAGCCCGGCCAGCAGGCTCTCGTGCTCGGCCAGTTCTTCGGCCGTCGCCGCCAGTACGCTGATCGGCGCCAGCGGCACCGCTTCCAGGCTCAGGCCGCCACTTGTCACTTCGACTTCTTCGTCCATCGTCAGGCTGTTCTGCCCGCGCGTCATCGACAGGTAGACGTCGGCCAGCAACTCGGCATCGAGCAAGGCGCCGTGCAGCTTGCGGTGCGCGTTGGACACGCCATAGCGGTCGCACAGGGCGTCGAGCGAATTGCGCTTGCCGGGATGGATCTCCTTGGCTTGCACCAGGGTGTCGATCACCCCGCCAGTGTGCTCGGTGAAGGTGGGCAGGCCCAGCAGGTTGAATTCGTGGTTCAAAAAGCCCAGGTCGAAGGGGGCATTGTGGATGATGACCTCGGCACCGCTGATATAGGCGCGCAGCTCTTCGGCGATTTCGTGGAACTTGGGCTTGTCGCTCAAGAATTCGCTCGTCAGGCCGTGCACGCCCAGCGCGCCCTCTTCCGATTCGCGCTCGGGATTGATGTAGCGGTGGAAGTTGTTGCCCGTCAGTACGCGGTTGACGAGTTCGACGCAGCCGACCTCGATGACGCGGTTGCCCTGGCGGGGATTCAGGCCGGTGGTTTCAGTATCAAGGACAATCTGGCGCATGGTGGTCATTCAGTAAAGGAGCGCAGTATAGCTCAACGGCGCACCGTCTCGACACCCTTGTTGGCCAGCATGTCGGCCCGCTCGTTGCCTGGATGGCCGTTGTGCCCGCGCACCCAGCGCCATTCCACCTTGTGCTGGGCCTGGGCCGTGTCGAGCGCTTTCCACAGGTCGTCGTTCTTGACCGGCTCCTTGGCGGCCGTCTTCCAGCCGCGCGCCTTCCAGCCGTGGATCCACTCGGATATGCCCTTTTGCACGTACTGGCTGTCGGTATAGAGCGTCACTTCGCACGGCCGCGTCAGTGCGCCCAAGGCTTCGATTACGGCGCGCAATTCCATGCGGTTGTTGGTGGTATTCAGTTCGCCGCCGAATATCTCTTTTTCGTGCCCTTCGGCCACGAGCAAGGCGCCCCAGCCGCCGGTTCCCGGGTTGCCCTTGCAAGCGCCGTCGGCAAAAATCTCTACTTTACTCATGCGTGTGTTCTACTTTCTGTTCGCTGCGGGCACGGCCTGCGGGGCCTTGACCGCGTTTTTGGACCAGACCGGTCCGATAATATTCATGCCTTTGACGCGCTTGATGGCGTGCACGATGTATACGGCGCCCAGGTAGGGCCACCAGCGCTGCCCCGCCCTTTCCATGAAGGCGAAGCGTTCGATCCATTGGGCGCTGCGGCACGGGGGCGCGTAGCAGCCGAAATGGTTGCGCGTGGCCCCAAGATTGAGCAATTTTAACCAGTCTTTCATGCGCGGCATAGAGATGAATTCGCCCGCCACGGGCAAGTAGTGGCTGCGCGTGATGCGCCCCATGGCCTGGCGCGCCCCCCACAGGCTGGCCGGATTGAAGCCGCAGATGATCAGTTGCCCTTCCGGAATGAGCACCCGTTCGACTTCGCGCAGCACCTGGTGCGGCTCGGCGGCAAATTCAAGCACGTGGGGCAGCACCACCAGGTCCAGGCTTTGCGA
The DNA here is from genome assembly GCA_040390345.1 of Pseudomonadota bacterium. Classification (GTDB taxonomy): domain Bacteria; phylum Pseudomonadota; class Gammaproteobacteria; order Burkholderiales; family Burkholderiaceae_D; genus Telluria_A. The sequence continues at coordinate 80,810 of JAZJYP010000002.1, forward strand.
GGCGAAGGGCAAATCGGCAAAGTCGAGGGCGACGGCGATCTGCTTGCCGCCGGTGGCAATTTCGAGTTCGGAAGCGCTGGAGCTGCGGGTGGCGCATTGCCATTTATTGGGCATCCGGTTGGCGGCCAGTGCATCGATTTGCGGAAAGCCGATCTGCACGGCGTTGAAACCGAAAATATCGGCCGTCAATTCGTCCAGGCAAGCCTGTTCCCACGCTTGCACGTAGGCGCCGGCCGGCGTTTGCAGCCAGCCGTCGAGCGCTATAATGGATTTTTCCGATGCTGCGCTATCCATGCCTTCCCTTCAAGTTCTGGCCCTGCCGGCCTTCAAAGACAACTATCTGTGGCTGATCCACGATGGCCGCAACGCTGCCGTCGTCGACCCTGGCGACGCCGCGCCCATTCTGGCCGCGCTCGCCGCGCATGGACTCACGCTCACCGCCATTCTACTCACCCATCACCATGCTGACCACATCGGTGGCGTTGCGGCGCTGTTGGCGCGCTCGAAGGTGCCCGTGTTCGGGCCGCGCCACGAAGCCATCGCCGCCATCACGGTGGCGCTGGGCGAAGGCGACCGGGTCGACGTGCCGGGCCTGGCGCTGGCCTTCGACGTGCTCGACGTGCCAGGCCACACGGCCGGGCATATCGCTTATGTGCGCGTTGGAACGCCGCACTGGCTGTTTTGCGGCGACACCCTGTTTGCCGGCGGTTGCGGCCGCCTGTTCGAGGGCACACCCACCCAGATGGCCGATTCCCTGGGCAAGCTGGCCGCACTGCCAGACGATACGGCGGTCTTTTGCGCCCATGAGTACACCTTGGCGAACCTGAAGTTTGCCCTGGCGGTGGAACCGGGCAACGCCGCTTTGCAGGCGCGCATGGCGCGCGAGACGGCGCGCCGCGCCGACGGCATCCCGACTGTGCCGTCGAGCATCGGCGTGGAGAAAGCAACGAATCCATTTTTACGCTATCGTGAAGCAGCCGTCCTGGCCACGCTGGCGGCCCAGGACAGGCTCGCGCCAGGCAGCGGCCCGGTGGCCGCCTTTGCCGCCCTGCGCGAATGGAAGAACAATTTTTGAGGCGGTATGACGACCATCACCTTCTATTTTGACCCCATCAGCCCCTATGTCTGGCTGGCCAGCAAACAACTGGGCGCCCTGCGCGCTCGTGGCCACACGGTGGCGTGGCAGCCGGTGCTGTTTGCCGGCTTGCTCCATGCCCACGGCCAGAAGGGCCCGGCGGAAATCGCGGCCAAGCGCAGCTATACCTTCCGCGACGTGATGCGCCAGGCGGCGCAGCGCGAGCTGGTCTTTCGCGGCCCGCCCGGCCACCCTTTCAATCCGCTGCTGGCGCTGCGCATGAGCGTGGCGCTCTCGCCGGCGGACCGCGCGCGTTTCGGCATGGCCGTGTTGGCGGCCTGCTGGGAACGGGGCCAGGATATTTCACAATCTGCCGTACTGGTGGCCATCGCCGACGCCTGCGATCTGGACGGCCCAGCCCTGGCCGACGCGGCCGGCGAAGCGCGCGTGAAGGCCGAACTGGCGGCCAATACCGAGCAAGCCATTGGCGCTGGCGTGTTCGGCGTGCCCACCTTCCAGGCCGGCCAGGAACTGTTCTGGGGCGGCGACCGCATCGACGCCTTGCTGTGGCACCTCGACGGCCACGACATCGATGAAGCGAATCTCAATGATTTCCTGGCGCGCGCGCCGCTGGCTCAACGCCGCCTGGGCTGAGCAGAATCGCCCGCCCTTGTCCAGAAAATTATTTTTATAGCATTATCAAGAGAACCACAGCGAAAAACGTTACAATCTTCTGTTTGGCGGATTGTAAAACGCCGCCCACCTGATCGACACACTCTTGCGGACTGCATCGCCAACATGAGCCTTTTCCATATCCATCTGCAGCGAAGTGGGATAAGATATTCCACGCGGAAATGTATGTTAAAGGCAGGCTATGAATTCACGCCGGGTTGCAGCATGCGCAGGGGAGCGCTTTCCCCCTTGCACCGCTGCGCTTGCCTTTCTCTGCGCGGATGAGTCGTCGGCCTCACGCAGGCCGGCCATGCAAGCGGCAAGCCCCCAGCGGGCGGCCCGCTTGCCGCGACGGCGCACGCCTGATGAACGCGCTTAAACGCTGGGCCGTGCTGGCCTTCACTGCGCTGGGCAGCCATGGCGCCCTGGCCCAGAACGCGCCCGACAGCGTGGTGCGCATCCACCGCATGGATCCTGTGCTGCTGGCCCAGGCCACGGAACAGCAAAAGCGCCAGCATGCCACCGGCGCCGAGCCGATCGGCGTGCTGTTCCCCGATATCGGCGAGCCATTCCGCCGCCAGTTCACCGAAATCATCGACGGCATCGAAGACCAGACCCGCCTGCGCGTGCGCGGCTATCCGATTTCGCCCAACCAGGACATCGGCGAATTGTCCACCTCGCTCAAGCGCAGTGGCACGCGCGTCGTCATCGCGCTGGGCCGGCAAGGCTTCAAGGCGGCCGGCAGCCTCGATGCGCCGATGGGCATCGTGGTGTCGGGCATGTCGAGCGTGCCCGACGGCGACCGGCAGATCGGCATCTGCCTCACGCCCGATCCATCCCTGTTGTTTTCCCAGCTCAAGGCGCTGCTGCCGGCGGCGCGCCGCGTCATCGTTGTGTACAACCCACAGAATAATGACTGGCTGATCAAGATCGCCCGCGAGGCGGCCCGCGCCCAGGGCCTCGAACTGCTGGCCTATGAAGCGCGCGACCTGGCCAGCGCGGCGCGCGCCTACGAGGCGGCCTTTGCCACGGCCGACAGCCACCACGACGCGCTGTGGCTGCCCACCGACCCCACCACGGTCGACGAGTCGACGATCTTGCCGCTGGTGCTGCGCGAATCGTGGAACCGCAATGTACCCTTCTTTTCCAGCAGCCTGCTGCACGTGCGGCGCGGCGCCCTGTTCGCGCTCTACCCGAACAACCTGGAACTGGGCCGTAACCTGGCCAATATGGCATTGGGGATGCTGGCCGGCGAAAACCAGCGCAAGGGCGTGGTGCCGCTGCGCGAAGTGCGCACCGCGCTCAACACGCGTACCGCCAGCCACTTCGGCCTGAATATCGGCACACGCGCCCAGCGCGCTTTTGATTATCTGTATCCGGAACCGTGATTGAAATTTCTTTCTTTTCAGCTACAGTCTTGGCGTATACTGCGGGTGAGATTTGGATAGAAATTGTAACAATAAATTAACGGGCTCGGCCCTCAAAAAAGCAGTAGCAATGACTTCATTGACGCGACGTGCCGGCCAGCTTCTGGGTGCCGGTCTTTTCCTGTTATTTTCCCTGATGTCGGCAGCCCTCGCCGCAGCCAGCGGCAGCAGCCTGGACACGATTCCCGGTAACTTCTGGTCGACCGCGCCGTTTACCGATAACGGCGAGCACGGCAGTGCCGCCCCCCTGGCCCAGCTGAACCTGCGCCCGATCACCCTGGCCCAGCTGGAAGACCAGCTGCGCCGCCCGGAAATGCAGGCATCGATCGGCAAGGGCTCGATCGCCGTGCTGTACCCGAATGTGGCCGAACCGTTCCGCAGCGCCTTTGTCAGCATGATCCAGGGGATTGAAGAGCGCACCCGCGTGCAGGTGCGCAGCTATGCCGTCGATGCGCGCCAGGATGGGGTCGAACTCAATGCCCAGCTCAAGCGCAATAACACCCGTGTCGTCATCGCCCTCGGCCGCCAGGGCATCAGCACGGCCTCCACGCTCGACCGCGACATGGTGGTCCTGGTAGGCGGCGCCCTGCTGCTGTCGGACAGCGAAAACACGGGCGCCAATGGCATCAGCCTCACGCCCGATCCGGCCCTGCTGTTCAACCGCCTGCGCACCTTGCTGCCGGATGTGCGCCGCGTGATCGTCATTTACGACCCGAAGAAGACCGAGTGGCTGTTGCGCCTGGCGCGCGATGCCGCCCGCGCCCAGGGCCTGGAGCTGGTGGCGCACGAAGCGCGCGACCTGGGCCAGGCGGCGCACCTGTATAGCAACGCCTTCGCCGGCGCCGACAACCGGCGCGACGCCGTCTGGCTGCCGCACGACACGACCACGGTCGAAGAAGGCACGCTGTTGCCGCTGATCTTGAAGGAATCGTGGAACAGCGGCGTGCCCGTGTTCTCCTCGAATATCCTGCACGCGAAAAAAGGCGCGCTGTTCGCCATGACCCCGAATAATGTCGAATTGGGCCGGGCGCTGGCCAATTCCGCCCTTGGCCTGATGGCCGGCGAAACACGAAAAAAAGGGGTGCAACCCCTGCGCGAACTGCACACGGCAATCAATCTGCGCACCGCCAGCCATATGGGCCTGAATATCGGCACCCAGCAGCAGCGCACCTTTGACTTCATTTATCCGGAGCCTTGATTTGATGTTTCGTCAATTCCTACGCCGAACGGGTTTTCGTCGCCAACTGACCGTGATCGTGTCGGCTGCGATTATCGCGCTGGCGCTGTTCTCGTCCCTGATGAACTCCTGGGAGGCCAGTTCGCGCATGCGCGAATACTTCGTCGAGCAAGGCCAGCGCATCGCTGAAAACCTGGCCCGCCAAAGTACCCTGGCCCTGCTCTATCACTCGGCCGAGAACGCGCACGAAGTCGTCGCCACCACCCTCACCTTCCCCGACGTGCAGGGCGTGCAGATCACCGACGCCAAGCACCAGGTGCTGCTGTCCAAGGGCCAGGTGGCCGTCACGCCGGCCACCGAGAGCAAGGTCCCGAACGCGCACGCCGCGCTGATCGAAGAGACGGGCGAGGCCTGGCACTTCAGCGCCCCCGTGCTGGGCGGACAGTCCGACGCCTCGCCCTTCGATTTGCAGGAACGCCAGCCGCAGCTGCTCGGCTTTGTGCACGTCACCATCGGCAAGGGCACGCTCAACCGGCTGACCTTGTCGCTGCTGCTGGGCAACCTGGTCATCACCTTGTCGTTCGCGGTGATCCTGCTGGCCATCGTGCGCCTGCTCACGCGCCACATGATCAATCCGCTCAATGCCCTGTCGACCTTGATGCGCCGCGCCGAATCGGGCGAGTCGGGCATGCGCGCCGCACCGGCGGGCCCGCGCGACCTGATCGACATGGCCCAGGCCTTCAACAAGATGATGAACGTGCTCGAGCAGCGCGAAGCCGAACTGAAAGAGTCGCGCGACGCCGCCGTGTCGATGGCGCTGATGAAGGCGCAGTTTGCCGCCACCGTCAGCCACGAAGTGCGCACGCCCTTGAACGGCGTGGTCGGCATGCTCGACATGCTCAAGGAAATGAGCCTGAACAAGCGCCAGGCCGAATGCGTGGAAGTGGCGTGGAATTCCTCTCGCACGCTGATTGAACTGATCAACAACATCCTCGACTTCTCGAAGATGGAAGCGGGCAAGCTGACGCTCGAAGAAGTGGACTTCGACCTGCGCCACCTGCTTGAAGAAGTGATCGAGCTGGTCGCCAAACAGGCGCAGCAGCGCGACGTTGAACTGGGCTACCTGCTCGAGCTGGACGTGCCCGAGCGCGTCTGCGGCGATTCGCTGCGCCTGCGCCAGGTGTTGATCAACCTGCTGTCGAACGCGGTCAAGTTTACCGAGCATGGCGAAGTGGCCGTGCACATCGCGCTTGCGCCGGGCCAGGAATTCGGCCTCAAGTTCGACGTGCGTGACACCGGCATCGGCATGACGCCGGAACAGCAGCAGCACCTGTTCCAGTCCTTCGCCCAGGCCGATCCGTCGACGACGCGCAAATACGGCGGCACGGGCCTGGGCCTGGCCATCTGCAAGCAGCTCGTTGGCCTCATGGGCGGCGCCATCACGGTCACCAGCGCCATTGGCGAAGGCACCACCTTCCACTTCTCGATCCACTGCAAACCGGCCCAGCACCCGGCCATGGCGCCCGACCTGTCGGCCCTGGCCGGCCTGCGCGTCATTGCCGTCGACGAAAGCCATATCGTGCGCAAATTCCTCGAGCAGGCCCTGGGCCGCCATGGCATCGACTGCCACGCCACGCGCTGGGGCGGCGAAGCGCTGCTGCAGCTGAAGGTGGGCGCCGACGCCGGCCAGCCCTACCGCATGGTCATCATGGACATCGGTGCCCTCGACGACGACGGCAACGACCTGGCCCGCAAGATCGAATTCGACGCGCCCGGCACCAATGTGCTGATCCTCGACCGCTTCGGTTCGCCCATGGGCGGCACCCTGGTCGACGGCTACGCCACGCTGGGCAAGCCTTTGCGCGAAGACCGCCTGCTCAAGGTCATGCAGGAAGTGCTCGCCGGCGGCAACGCGCCCGTGCACGTGCAGCGCCATGCCCATAGCGCCCCGGACCGCAAGGAATTCCGTATCCTGGTGGCCGAAGACAACCGCACCAACCAGATGGTCGCCGCCGGCATGCTCAACATGAACGGCTGCTCCTGCGAATTCGCCTCGAACGGCCGTGAAGCGCTGGAAGCGGCGCGCACGCGCCAGTTCGACCTGATCCTGATGGATTGCAGCATGCCCGAGATGGACGGCTATGAAGCGACGGCCCATATCCGTGCCTATGAGGAACCGCTGGGCCGCCGCACGCCACTCGTGGCGATGACGGCCAACACCCAGCGCGGCGACGCCGAGAAATGCATGGCCGCCGGCATGGACGATTACCTGGCCAAGCCGATCACCCTGATCGAACTGCGCCAGAAGCTCGACAAATGGCTGCCGCGCGCCGGCGACCAGGCCGCCCAGGCCGAACTGGAACTGGAACAGGAAGTGGAGCCGGACGACGACGTGCTCGACCCGGTCATCTTCACCAAGCTGCGCGAAATCATGGGCGCCTCGCTGCCGCAGGCGGTCAGCCCCTTCCTCGAAGACACGCCGCAATACCTGCTCGACCTGGAAGCGGCCGTCAACGACGGCGACCAGGCCACGGCCACGGCCAAGGCGCATGCCATCAAGGGCTCGTCGGGCAACCTGGGGGCGACCGCTTTGGCGGCGCTGGCCAAGGAAGCCGAGGAAGACGCCATGGCCGGCCAGCTGGCCGCCATCGCCCCCCTGCTGCCACGCCTGCGCATCGCCTACAACGCCGTCGCCCACGCACTGGCGCTGGAAGTGACGGACGACCTGCACCAGGGCCAGTCCAACGGCGACGAAGTGGCGCAGGTGCTGATCGTCGACGACGACCGCAGCACGCGTTCGACCTTGCGCTACACGCTGCAGCGCGACGGCTTCCGGGTCGAAGAAGCGGCCGATGGCGCCCAGGCGCTGACGATGCTCAAGCGCTTCCACCCGGACGTGATCCTGATGGATGCCGTGATGCCGGTGATGGACGGCTTCACCGCCTGCCAGCGCCTGCAGGAGATTCCTGGCGCGGCCAAGATTCCGGTCCTGATGATCACGGCGCTGGAAGACAATTCCTCGGTCGAACGGGCCTTTACGGCCGGCGCCTCGGACTATATTCCCAAGCCGATCCACTACGCTGTGCTGTCGCAGCGCGTGCGCCGCATCATCGAGGCGAACCGCGCCGAGAAGCGCATCCGCCACCTGGCCTATAACGACTTGCTGACCGGCCTGCCGAACCGCACCCTGTTCTTCGACCTGCTGGGCCAGTCCGTGGAACAGGCCCGCAAGGACCATGCCCAGCTGGCCGTGCTGTTCATGGACCTGGACCGCTTCAAGTACGTCAACGACAACCTTGGCCACGATGTGGGCGACCGCCTGCTCGTCGCCGTGGCCCAGCGCGTGCGCCGCGCCGTGCGCAGCGTCGACGTGGTCGCGCGCCTCGGTGGCGACGAATTCACCGTGGTGCTGTCCGAGATCGACGGCCCCGCCCCTGCGGCGGCGGCTGCGCAGAACATCTGCCGCGTGCTGTCGGCGCCATTCCAGATCGACGGCCACGATATCTTTGTGACCAGCAGCGTCGGCATCGCCATGTATCCGCACGACGGCCACGACGTGCCGACCCTGGTCAAGCACGCCGACAACGCGATGTACCGCGCCAAGAAGACCAATACCGGCTTCCAGTTCTATGAAGCGTCGATGGAGCAGTCGATTTCCGAACACGTACGGCTCGAGTCCGACCTGCGCCGCGCGCTCGAGCACAACGAGCTCGAAGTGTATTACCAGCCGCAAGCGCGCGTGGGCGACCAGCAGGTGATCGGCATGGAAGCGCTGGTGCGTTGGCGCCACGCTACGCGCGGCAATGTGTCGCCCGTTGAATTCATTCCGCTGGCTGAAGAAACGGGCCTGATCAATCCGCTGGGCGACTGGGTTCTGCGCACCGCGTGTACACAGCTCAAGCAGTGGCTCGATGGCGGCATGCAGCCGCTGCGCGTGGCGGTGAACCTGTCGGTGCGCCAGCTGCTGCAGAAGCATTTCGCCGCCAGCGTCGAAGCCGTGCTGGCCGAGACGGGCTTGCCGCCGCACCTGCTGGAGCTGGAAATCACCGAAAGCACGCTGATGGAGCATGCCCAGGACACCTTGCAGGCACTGGACCGCCTGCGCAAGCTTGGCGTGCGCCTGTCGATCGACGATTTCGGCACCGGCTATTCGTCGCTGTCCTACCTGAAGCGCTTCCCGGTCGACATCATCAAGATCGACCGCTCGTTCGTGCGCGACGTGCCGCATGACGTGGATGATGCGGCAATTGTGACGGGCATCATCGCCCTGGCGCACAGCTTGCGCCTGGAAGTGGTGGCGGAAGGGGTGGAAACGGAAGCGCAGCTGAACTTCCTGCGCGGCCAGAACTGCGACCTGATGCAGGGCTTCTACCTGAGCCCTGCGGTGCCGGCCGACGAGTTTGCCGAGCTGGTCAATTCACGCGAAGCCAAACTCCTGCGCGCCTAATAAAATTGGGGTCAAACCCGGCAACTTGACAACCGGGGTCAGACCACGATTCGCCGGCAACTTTTTGCTTGTCAAAAGTTGCCGGCGAATCGTGGTCTGAC
>JAZJYP010000003.1:0-2762 GCA_040390345.1 Pseudomonadota bacterium
CAGCATCGGGCGTTTTCTTTTGCAGGGCCAGATGCGGCCGCTCGTGGTTATAGATGCTAACGGCTTGGCTGATCATGGTGCTGGCCTGATCCAGGTTGTTGGGCATTGAAGTCAACAATTCTGTCTTCAAGATGCCGTTGACGCGCTCGGCTAATGCATTTTGATAGCAATCGTAGCCATCGGTCATTGAGCAAGTCAGCCGATGCTGACGATGAATCTTTTGGTAGGTCTCCGAACAGTATTGTATTCCTCTGTCCGAGTGATGAATCAGCTCGTGCTTGGTCTTGCGCTGTCGCAGCGCCATTTTCAGGGCCTTCAGCACGCCATCGGTGTGCAGGCTGGAATGCAGGTGGTAGCCCATGATTCGGCGAGAATAAGCGTCGGTAATCAAGCTGAGGTAGCCGGTCGTCTCTTTTGTTTCGATATAGGTAATATCGGCGACCCAGAGTTGCTCGGCCTTGGTCGGCTTGGGCCGCGACTTCACCAGATTGGAATGCTTGTAGAAGAAGTGCTTCGAATTGGTTGTTTTTCGATAGCAGCGCTTGGGGCGGACCAGCATGTGAGCACGGCGCAGCGCTTCAAACAGGGCGTCACGGCCAATCTTCAGGCCCATTTGCGGAAACCTGTCTTGCAACAGGTAGTGGAGCTTGCGCGTGCCGATCTTTGGCTGACGCAGCCGGATTTGCTGAACCATGCCTTGCACAACGCTGTAGCGCGCGGCTCGACCGATTTCGGCGTGGATGCGCTTGTAATACGCTTGCCGGGTAATCCCGAACAACCGACACGCCTGGCTGACGCTCAGGCCTTCCTTTTGCTGGAGGATTTCGATTGCCCGGGCGAAGGCTTTTTTACAAGTGCAACCCCGTGTTCTTTCGCAAGCACATCGAGCATCGTCTTGTAGAGCAAGGACTGCTTACGCGACTGCTCCAGCTCGGTCTCGAGCTCTTTGATGCGTTGTTCCGGGGTGGGGGGCTTCGACATATCGCCAGTCTGATGCCTCGAAAGCTTCATGGCAAGCCGACTCCAATCCTGTCGTCCGTAACGCCGCAGCCAGACCAGCACAGTGCTGCGTCCCTGGATGCCGAATTTCCGTTGGGCCTGCTTGTACGTGCATTCGCCTTTTTCCACCGACTCCACCACCCCCAGCTTAAAAGCCTCGGTGTAATCCCCTTGGGTACGTTTTCCCTCAACAGCCATCTCGTTCTCCTTCAAAAAGGCGGGACATGACAACCTATTTTAGGACGGGACAGGGACGAAAAAAAAGCGTCCGCATGCGGACGCTTTCTTGTCAGGCTGGGCCGGCTTACACGTAAGCGGCCAGCGACCCCTTCATTTTCTTGAGGGCAGCGGTTTCGATCTGGCGGATGCGCTCGGCCGAGACGCCGAACTCTTCGGCCAGCGTGTGCAAGGTCGCACCGGAACCGTCATCATTGGCCAGCCAGCGCGCTTCGACGATGCGGCGCGAACGGGCGTCGAGCTTGCCCAGGGCCGTCTCCAGCCCTTCCGAATGCAGGCGCGTCACTTGCTCGGCTTCGAGCACGCGGGTCGGCTCGGAGGCGTCCGAGGACAGGTAGGCGATCGGGGCGAATTTGTCGTCTTCGTCGTCGGTCGGCGCTTCGAGGGCGATGTCGCGGCCCGACAGGCGCGTCTCCATCTCGATCACTTCTTCGCGCTTGACGTCGAGCAGCTTGGCCAGGTTGTCGATCTGGGTTGGCGACATCGCGTCCAGGCCTTGCTTGTTGCTGCGCAGGTTGAAGAACAGCTTGCGCTGCGCCTTGGTCGTGGCGACCTTGACCAGGCGCCAGTTTTTCAGGATGTACTCATGCATCTCGGCCTTGATCCAGTGCATCGCGTACGATACCAGGCGCACGCCCTGGTTCGGATCGAAGCGCTTGACCGCCTTCATCAAGCCGATATTGCCTTCCTGGATCAGGTCGGCGTGGGGCAGGCCGTAGCCGAGGTAGCCACGGGCGATCGACACCACCAGGCGCAGGTGCGACAGCACCAGTTCCTGGGCGGCAGCGAGGTCGTTCTTTTCCTGCAGGCGCTTGGCCAGCGAGACTTCTTCCTCGTGGGTGAGCATCGGCAGGCGGTTCACGGCCGAAATATACGCGTCGATATTGCCCAGGTTGCCAGTGAAACCGAGGCCCAGGGCGCGGTTGCCGGTCGGAACCAGTGCGGTAGGTGCGGACATCGTCGTCATGTGTTTCCCTCTAGTAGTCTGTTCCAGCTGACCTCATGGCAGCGGGCCGACATATATTAGCACTCTCCGGTGGTGAGTGCCAATGGGCCCTGCAAATCGCCGTGATAGCGAGAATTGATTGCTTACAGATAATTAATTGTCCCTGCATTCTTGATGCTAGGTCCAGGGGCGAAAACTTGCCTTGAGCTTAATCAAGTCCCAGCGCGGGAACGGTGCGCGCACGCACGGCCGCCACGGCATCGAGCTGGAACTGGCTGACCAGGGCGATCAGGCGTTCGGCCTGCTCGTGCAGGGAGGCGGCGGCCGCGGCCGATTGTTCGACCAGGGCGGCATTGCGCTGGGTCGTGTCGTCCATGGACGTAATGGCAATATTGATCTGGTCGATGCCGCTGCTTTGCTCGGCATTGGCGGTGGCGATTTCGCCCACGATGGCCGTCACCTTTTGCACGCTGGCGACGACGTCGCCGATGGTCTGGCCGGCTTGCGCGACCAGCTTGGCCCCTTCGGCCACTTCCTGCACCGAGTTGCCGATCAATTCCTTGATTTCCTTGGCCGCCGC
>JAZJYP010000004.1:0-6980 GCA_040390345.1 Pseudomonadota bacterium
CTTCATCAAACGCCCACACTTATCGACTGTTAATTGTTAAAGAACTTTGTTTGGTGCTACTTCTGCCGCTTGCTTCGAATCGTTGTGTTCGTGTGCAGCAGAGAAATGAGATTATGGGGGATGGACCGACATGCGTCAACCCCTTTTTAGTAGAATGTGGGCATGACAATCCTGCTTTCGACCCTCAACGCCCGCTATGCCCACGCTTCACTGGGACTGCGCTATTTGCTCGCCAATATGGGTCCCCTGCAAGCGCAGACGCGGCTGCAGGAATTCGTCATCGGCGCCAAGACCACCGAGATCGTCGAACGCCTGTTGGCCGCCAGCCCGCGCATCATCGGCTTCGGCATCTATATATGGAACGTCGACGAAACGACCAAGGTGGTGGCCATGCTCAAGCGCGTGGCACCGCAAGTGGTCATCGTACTGGGCGGGCCGGAAGTGTCGTATGAGCCGGAGCAGCAGGAGATCGTCAGGCTGGCCGACTATCTGGTCACCGGCTGGGGCGACGTGACCTTCCCCAAGCTGTGCGCCGAGATCCTGCATGGTCCCAAGCCGCTGATGAAGATTCACGCCGGCGTGCAGCCACCGATGGCGGAGATCGCCATGCCCTACTCCTTATATACAGACGAAGACATCGCTCACCGCACGATCTATGTGGAAGCGTCTCGGGGTTGCCCCTTCAAGTGCGAGTTCTGCCTGTCGGCGCTGGACAAGACGGCCTGGCCGTTTGCGCTCGATACCTTCCTCGGCGAACTCGAGTCGCTGTACCAGCGTGGCGCGCGCCTGTTCAAGTTTGTCGACCGGACCTTCAACCTGAATATCAAGACCAGCCTGAAGATCATGCAGTTCTTCCTCGATAAGCTCGAGGCGCATCCGGACGACCCGGTCTACGCCCACTTCGAGCTCGTTCCCGACCACCTGCCCGACGCACTCAAGGATGGCATCAGCAAATTCCCGGCCGGCGCGCTGCAGTTCGAAATCGGCATCCAGAGCTTCAATCCGGAAGTGCAGGCGCTGGTGAGCCGCAAACAGGACAACACCAAGGCCGCCGACAATATCCGCTGGCTGTGCACGCAATCGCAAGCCCACCTGCATGTGGACCTGATCGCCGGCCTGCCCGGAGAAGACGTGGCCAGCTTTGCGCGTGGCTTCAACCAGCTGGTCGCCTTGCAACCGCACGAAATCCAGTTCGGCATCCTCAAACGCCTGCGCGGCACACCAATCATCCGCCACACTGAGACCTTCGGCATGGTGTTCGATCCGTATGCGCCCTACACCATCCTGGCGACGAAGCTGATCGACTTTCCGACCATGCAGCGGCTGGTGCGCTTCGCCCGCTACTGGGACCTGGTGGCCAATTCGGGCCGCTTCGCCAATACGCTGCCGCACATCCTGGGCGAGTCGGCGTTCGAGAACTTCATGGCTTTCGCGGACTGGATCTATGCCCACACCGACGCCACCCACCGCATCGCGCTCGAACGGCTGGCCAAACTGGTGGTGCAGTGGCTCGATACGCAGGGCGTCGCCAATGCGGCTGCCCTCGTCGCCAGCGACGTGGCCCCGGCCGAAAAATCGCGGCCGACAGTGACGGCGCCGGCGCGCCAGGTCCGTCATTTGGCGGCATGAACAGCGGTGGCGGTGAGGGCGAAAGTCTTTTACACTGCCAGCATGCCAATTGATAATGCGCCAACATTAGCTGTCGACCACTCCCATGCCGTTGCCTCCGGCATCTGGCAAGTCCATGCGTTGGCTGAATGCGGCGCCATCAAGGCTTTGACGGCCACGCTGGAACAAGCGCGCGGCAATGCGCAGCTGGCCTGGGACCTGGCCGGCATCACCGGCCTCGATCACATCGGCGCCCAGATGTTCTGGAACAGCTGGGACAAGAAGCGCCCCGCGCAACTGGCGCTCGCGCCCGCCCACGAGGAACTGTTCAAGCGCATCGAGCAGGCCAGCCAGGCCGAATTGCCGCGCCTGCGTCCGAACCGCCTGAACTGGGTGATGAAGCTGGGCGCGGCGATGATCGTGTTCCTGCGCCACCTGCACGGCTTCATTGGCCTGATCGGCAGCGTCACGCAAGACCTGTGGCGCTTCGCGCGCCATCCGATGACGGGGCCGTGGCGCGAAGTGTCGGCCAATATCTACCATGCCGGCTTCCAGGCGCTGGGCATCACGGCGCTGGTGGGCTTCCTGATCGGCGTGGTGTTGTCCTACCTGTCGGCGCAGCAGCTGCGCACCTTCGGTGGCGACGTGTACCTGGTGAATATCCTCGGCATGAGCATCATCCGCGAACTGGGCCCGCTCCTGGCGGCCATCCTGGTGGCGGGCCGCTCGGGCTCCTCGATTACGGCGCAGCTGGGCGTGATGCGAGTGACCGAAGAACTCGACGCCATGCTGGTGATGGGGATCTCGCACGGCTACCGCCTGATCATGCCCAAGGTGATCGCGCTGGCCGTGGCCATGCCGCTGCTGGTGGTATGGACCGACGCCATGGCCCTGATTGGTGGCATGGCGTCGGCCAAGGTGGAACTGCACCAGTCGGCCCATTATTTCGTGCAGAAGCTGCCCACCGCCGTGCCGCTGGCGAACTACTTCATTGGCCTGCTCAAGGGCGCAACCTTCGGCATGCTGATCGCGCTGGTGTCCTGCCATTTCGGCATGCGCATCGAGCCCAATACCGAGAGCCTGGGGCGCGGCACCACCACCTCGGTGGTCACGGCGATCACCGTCGTGATCCTGGCCGACGCCGTATTCGCGATCATCTTCAGCGGGGTGGGCTACTAATGAGCGAGCCCGTCGTCCAGATCACCGGCCTGTGGACCAAGTTTGGCCGCACCGTGGTGCACCAGGATTTGAACCTGGAGATCCAGGCCGGCGAAATCCTGTCCATCGTCGGCGGCTCGGGCACCGGCAAGACCGTGCTGCTGCGCCAGATGCTGGGACTGGAGCGACCCGCGCGCGGCTGCGTGCGCGTGTTCGGCGAAGACATCAGCGAAGCCGACAGCGAACGGCTGCAGCGCATGCGTAACCACTGGGGCATGCTGTTCCAGCAGGGCGCCCTGTATTCGGCGCTGACGGTATTCGACAATATCGCCCAGCCGATGCGCGAGCTGCATGCGCTGCCGGAAGACGTGATCCGCGACGCCGTGCTGCTGAAGATGAACATGGTGGGGCTCGGGCCCGAACACGCAGGCAAGATGCCATCGGACCTGTCCGGCGGCATGGTCAAGCGCGCCTCGCTGGCACGCGCGCTGGCGCTCGAGCCACAGCTCCTCTTCCTCGACGAGCCCACCGCCGGCCTGGACCCCGACTTGTCGGACAGCTTTGTCGCTCTGATCCAGTCGCTGCACCGCGAACTGGGGCTGACGGTGGTAATGGTCACGCACGACCTCGACACGCTGTTCGCGCTGTCGACCCGCATCGCCGTGCTGGCCGAAAAACATGTGATCGCGATCGGCCCCACGCGCGACGTGCTGAAGGTCGACCATCCCTTCATCAAGCATTTCTTCCTCGGCGCGCGCGGGCAGCGTGCGCTGGAAGTCCTCGACATGCCACAGCAAGGAAACGGACATGGAAAATAGATCGCACGCCCTGATGACGGGCTTCTTCACGATCGCGCTGATCATCGCGGCGGTCCTGGCCGGTATCTGGTTCAACCGCGACCGGGTCGAACGGGTGCCCTACCTGATCGCCACGACCCAGTCGATCCCGGGCCTGAACCCGCAGGCGACGGTGCGCTACCGCGGCGTCGAAGTGGGCAAGGTGGACGACATCAGTTTCGACGCCAAGATGGCCGGGCGGATCCTGATCCAGTTTGGCGTCGATCCGGACACGCCGATCACCAAGACCAGCTTTGCCACACTGGGCTACCAGGGCGTGACGGGCATCGCTTACATCCAGCTCGACGACGACGCCACCGGTTCGCCGCTCCTGCACAGCGACAAGAACCGCGTCGCCGCGGTGCCGCTGCGGCCGGGCTTCCTGGACCAGCTGGAAAAACGCGGCAAGGCCATCCTCGATTCGACCGAAGTGCTGACGCGCCGCGTCGGCGACCTGGCGAGCCCGGCCAACCAGAAAGTCATGATCGCGGCCTTCGACAATATCGGCAAGACCGCGGCCGCTTATGGCAAGGTGGCCGAAGGACTCGACCCGATGCTCGACAAGCTGCCGGCGCTGACGGCCAAGCTGGACCGCGACCTCGATTCCTTCCACGGTTTTTCCACCAGCGCCACGCGCCTGACCAACGACTGGGACAAGCTGGCCACCGACCTGCAAGGCCCGAACGGCACGCTCACGCGCCTGTCGCGCAATGTGGACCGCTTTGGCGACTCCTTCGACGCCATCGCCAGCGACGTGGAACTGCAAACCTTGCCGCACGTGGTGGCCATGACGGACGAAGCGCGCACCTCGCTGCGCGCCGTCAAGCGCACCATGAACACGCTGTCCGACCATCCGCAAAGCCTGATCTTCGGCGCGCCCGGCACCGCGCCCGGTCCCGGCGAACCGGGCTTTGTCGCACCGACCAAATGAGGACGACCATGAACCGACTGCTGCCCCTCGCCGCCCTGCTGCTCCTGTTGACAGGCTGCGCTTCCCAGCGCGGCGCCCCCACCAGCCTGTATGACTTCGGCGCGCTGCCTCCCGCCGCCGGCGACGCCGCACCGCGCAT
The DNA here is from genome assembly GCA_040390345.1 of Pseudomonadota bacterium. GTDB lineage: Bacteria > Pseudomonadota > Gammaproteobacteria > Burkholderiales > Burkholderiaceae_D > Telluria_A. Next base: position 4,673 of record JAZJYP010000004.1, read on the forward strand.
GCCGCCGCTGGTGATCGCCGACGTCAGCGGCCCGGCCGCACTCGACACGCAATCGATGTACTACCGCCTCAGCTACGCCGACCCGCTGCAGGCGCGCCCCTACGCCAACAACCGCTGGAACAGCACGCCGCTGCAGATGCTGACCCAGCGCTTCAAGGCGCGCACGGCGCAGGCCGGCGTGAAGGTCCTGGCGCTGACCGATGCATCCTCGAACAGCCTGCTGCTGCGCGTGGAAGTGGACGACTTCAGCCACACCTTCGACAGCGCCACCCAGAACTACGGCCAGGTGCTGCTGCGCGCCTCGCTGTTCCAGGGCCACCGCCTGATCGACCAGAAGAGCTTCGACCGCAAGGTTACCTCCACCAGCGCCGACGCGGCCGGCGGCGCGCGCGCCCTGGCGGCCGCGAGCGACGCCATCGCCGCCGACATGCTGGCCTGGATCGGCACCTTGCCGCTGCCCAAAGAATGAACGCTACCGCTTCGCCGCGCCCGCCAGGTTCGCCCGTGTCACGTGCGGCCCTGCTGGCCTATGTGCTGCTGATCGTCTATGCGAGCTGGTTCCCCTTCACCGGTTGGCACAATAGCGGACTGTCGCCGCTGATCTTCCTGAACCTGACGATGCCGCGCTACTGGACCGGCTTCGATGTGCTGGTCAATGTGGTTGGCTATATGCCGCTGGGCGTGCTGCTGGTATTCGTGTTCTATCCGCGCCTGCGCGGCGCCGGCGCGGTACTGCTGGCGACCCTGTGCGGCCTGGCCTTGTCGGGCACGATGGAAGCGGTGCAAACCTACCTGCCCACGCGCGTGCCGTCCAACCTGGACCTGATGACCAACACCCTGGGTTGCCTGGCCGGCGCCTGCTTTGGTGCCATGAGCGCGCAACAAGTGCTGCGCCAGGGCCGCCTGCTGGAACTGCGCCAGCGCTGGTTCGAGCCCAATGCCGGCCACGGCCTGGTGCTGCTGGCCCTGTGGCCGCTGGCCCAGATCTACCCGCAAGGCTATCTGTTCGGCCATGGCCAGTTGCTGCCGATCCTGTCGGAGTGGCTCTCGGGCTGGCTCGATCGCAGCGTCGACCTGGTGGCGATGCTGCGTCCGGCCACGCCGATGAGCGCCGAGCAGTACTGGCTGTCCGAAACCATCATCACCGCCTGCGGCATGAGCGGCGCGGCCCTGGCCATGTTGTGCCTGACCCGGCGCGGGGCGCCGCGCGCGCTGCTGGCCTGCCTGCTGCTGGGCGCGGCGCTGCTGGTCAAGCTGCTGGCCACCTCCCTGCTGTTCAGTCCTGACAATGCCTTCGACTGGCTCACGCCCGGCGCCGAGGGCGGCTTCCTGATCGGCGCCATCATGCTGGCCGGCCTGGCCTTCGCGCCACCGCTGGCGCAGCGCCGCCTGGCCGCACTCACCTTGCTGCTGAGCCTGCTCGTCGTCAATACGATTCCCGTCAACCCCTACTTCTCTGCCACCTTGCAGGGCTGGGTCCAGGGAAAGTTCCTCAATTTCAATGGTTCGGCCCAGTTCCTGTCCCTGCTATGGCCGTTTTTTGCCCTTTGGTACCTGGTTCTGCCGGCCCGCCAACAGGAACAGCGCTAAGAGCGCGTATCATTGCACCTGCATCTTTTTTCTGTGTCCCGAAACCCATGAGCGATCAACCCTATTACAAGCACCACGTCTTCATTTGCATGAACCAGCGCGAGGACGGCCGCCCCTGCTGCGCCGAGCGCGGCGCCCAGGCGGCCCAGCAGCACGCCAAGAAGCGCATCAAGGCGCTCGACCTGAACGGCCAGGGCAAGGTCCGCATCAACCAGGCCGGCTGCCTGGACCGCTGCGAAGAAGGCCCTGTCCTGGTGGTCTACCCGGAAGGCACCTGGTACACCTATGTCGACACGAGCGACATCGACGACATCATCGACACCCACCTGATTGGCGGTAAAGAAGTCGCACGCCTGAAAATCTAAAGTCCATGTACACGACGTCCAAACACTTCACCCTGGCCGGCCACGCCGGCAGCATGGAATGCCTGCTCGACGAGCCAGGCGTGGCGCCGCGCGGCATCGCGCTGGTGGCACACCCGCATCCGCTGTATGGCGGCACGATGGAAAACAAGGTCGCCCAGACGCTGGCGCGCACCTTTGTCAACCTGGGCTATGTGGTGGCGCGCTTTAATTTCCGCGGCGTGGGCGCCTCCGAAGGCGTGCACGATGGCGGTGCCGGCGAGACCGACGACATGCTGCTCATGTTCGAACATATGCGCGCCGACTATCCGGGCCTGCCGGTGGCGCTATCCGGCTTCTCCTTCGGCACCTATGTG
>JAZJYP010000004.1:6990-8155 GCA_040390345.1 Pseudomonadota bacterium
GTGCAGGCGCAGCTGCAACAGCGCCTGATCGCGGCCGGCACCCCGGCCGAACGCCTGGTACTGGTGGGCACCGCGGCCGGCAAATGGCCGATGCCGGCCGTGCCCGAGGATACGATCCTGATTCACGGCGAGGTCGATGACACCATTACCCTGGCCCAGGTCTTCGACTGGGCCCGCCCGCTCGACATCCCGGTGATCGTCATTCCGGGGGCCGACCACTTCTTCCACCGCAAGCTGGGCCACATCAAGAAACTGGTGACCCAGATGTGGCGGCTATAATCGCGCACCGCGTGGGCGCCTGCGCCCACCCTACTTTTATTTGAAACGCTTATGAAAAAATTCTTCGCCGCGCTGGCCGCCAGCGCTTTACTGCTTTCTTCGGCATTCGCCCAGAGCCTGCCGCCACCGACCATCGCCGCCAAGTCGTGGATCCTGCTCGACGCCACCAGCAGCCAGGTGATCGCCTCGCAAGACCCGACCGCACGCGTGGAACCGGCTTCGCTGACCAAGATCATGACCGCGTATGTGACCTTCGCGGCACTCAAGGACAAGAAGATCGACATCAACCAGATGGTCAATGTGTCGGTCAAGGCCTGGAAGGTCGATGCGTCGAGCTCGAAGATGTTCATCGACCCGGCCACGCCTGTGAAGATCAACGACCTGCTGTATGGCCTGATGGTCCAGTCGGGCAATGACGCTGCCGTGGCACTGGCCGAAGCCGTCGCCGGCGACGAAGCGGCCTTCGTCGTCCTGATGAACCGCGAGGCCGAGCGCATGGGCCTGAAGGCGACCCACTTCGCCAATCCGCATGGCCTGCCCAGCCCGGACAATTATTCGACCGCCCAGGACCTGGCCGTGCTGGCTTCGCGCGTGATCGCCGACTATCCCGAGTTCTACAAGATCGATTCGGTCAAGGAGTTCACCTACAACCGCATCAAGCAGCCTAACCGCAACCGCCTGCTGTGGCTCGACCCGACCGTCGACGGCATGAAGACGGGCCACACGGAAGCTGCCGGCTACTGCATGATCGCCTCGGCCCACCGTCCCAATGGCAGCGCCGGCGAGCGCCGCCTGATCTCGGTCGTGCTGGGCACGAACTCGGATGCCGCGCGCACCCAGGAAAGCCAGAAGCTGCTCAACTGGGGCTTCCAGAATTTCGACACGG
>JAZJYP010000005.1:0-13009 GCA_040390345.1 Pseudomonadota bacterium
CTTCTGGGGTCTGTCCCCGATTACACCCGTGTCCGAATGTCAGATGTGACCCCGATGTTTATTCGTAGCTTATGCGCGCAGTGCGCTGGCCGCTTTCGCCAGTTCCGTGATGCGGCCCCAGTCGCCGGCCAGGATCGCCTCTTTCGGCGTCAGCCACGACCCGCCCACGCAGGCGACGTTTTTGCACTTGAGGAAAGCGGGCGCCGTCTCGATCGAAATGCCCCCGGTCGGGCAGAACGTCACATCCGGCAGCGGACCGCCAATCGCATTCAGCATCCCCACGCCACCCGCGGGCACGGCCGGGAACAGCTTCAACTGGCGGAAGCCCGCTTCGCGCGCGGCCATCACTTCGGACGGCGTCATCACGCCCGGCAGCAGCGGCAAGCCACTCTTCCTGGCCGCTTCGATCAGCGCCGGCGTCAAGCCGGGCGACACGCCAAACACCGCACCGGCATCGCGCGAGGCGGCAAATTCTTCCGGCTGCGTCAAGGTGCCCACGCCGACGATGGCGCCTTCCACCGCGCTCATGGCGCGGATCGCCGCCAGGCCATGCTCGGTGCGCAAAGTCACTTCCAGCACGCAAATGCCGCCCGCCACCAGCGCGCGCGCCAGCGGCACCGCGTGCTCAGGGTCGTCAATGGCGATCACGGGAATAACGCTCGCCGAGCGCATGATGTCGAGCAGTGTCATGGTAGTAGTCATTTGGGGTTCTTGATCAAAAAGTCTTCGTCGGAGCCGGGCACGGTGTCCCCAATGTCGGCCTTGTCGTGGATGGCCACGGTGGTGTGGATCGGCGACGGCAGCGGGAAAGTCGTCGCTCCCGTTTCCGCTTCGCTGATGCTGTTGCGGTACATGGCAAACAGTTCGCGCCCCATGCCAATATGCGAGGAGGACAAATCGGCCGTGGCCTGTGCGCGCGCGGCCCACACATCGGACGGCACCAGCGCTTCGAGCGTGCCGGTCCTGGCACACAGGCGGATGATGTCGCCATCACGCACCAGGCCCAGCGGACCATTGGCCAGGATCTCCGGCGACACGTGGATCGCAGCAGGCACCTTACCCGACGCGCCCGACATGCGGCCGTCCGTCACCAGCGCGACGTGGCGGCCGGCGTCCTGCAAATTGGCCAGCGCCGGCGTCAGGGCGTGCAGTTCCGGCATGCCGTTCGCACGCGGGCCCTGGAAGCGGATCACGGCCACGAAGTCGCGCTCCAACTGGCCCGCTTTGTAGGCATGCATGAAGTCTTCCTGCGAATTGAAAGTCAGCGCCGGCGCTTCCACGGTGCGGTGCTCTTCCTTCACGGCCGAGATCTTCATCACGGCGCGGCCCAGGTTGCCCTTCACGAGGATCATGCCGCCATCCTGCGCGAACGGCGCGCTGGCCGGGCGCAGCACGGCGTCGTCGGCGGTGACAGCCAGCGCGTCCTTCCACACGGCCAGTTCGCCATCGAGGAAAGGTTCGGCGCAATGCGCGCGCAAGCCCTTGCCGAGGATGGTGGTGACGTCGTCATGCAGGAAACCGGCGTCGAGCAGTTCGCGGATCACGAAGCCGGTGCCCCCGGCGGCGTGGAAGTGGTTCACGTCGGCGTCGCCATTCGGGTAGATGCGGGTGAGCAGCGGCACCACGGCCGACAACTCATTGAAGTCGTCCCAGTCGATGACGATGCCGGCCGCCTTGGCAATGGCCACCAGGTGCAGCGTGTGGTTGGTCGAGCCGCCCGTGGCCAGCAGGCCGACGATGGCGTTGACCATGCATTTTTCATCGACGATATGGCCCACCGGCGTGTACTGCCCGCCCTGCGCGGTGATCGCCACCGAGCGCTTGGCCGCGGCCACCGTGAGCGCGTCGCGCATCTTGGTGCCCGGCGTGATGAAGGCGGCGCCCGGCAGGTGCAAGCCCATGATCTCCATCAGCATCTGGTTGCTGTTGGCTGTACCATAAAACGTACAGGTGCCGGCGCCATGGTAGGACTGCGATTCGCACTCGAGCAGTTCGTCGCGCGTGGCTTTGCCCTGGGCGTACAGCTGGCGGATGCGCGCCTTTTCCTTGTTCGACATCCCGGTCGTCATCGGCCCGGCCGGCACGAACACGGCCGGCAAATGGCCGAAGTGCAGCGCGCCGATCAACAGGCCCGGCACGATCTTGTCGCACACGCCCAGGTACAGGGCCGCGTCGAACATATTGTGCGACAGCGCGATGGCCGCGCCCATGGCGATGGCGTCGCGCGAGAACAGCGACAACTCCATGCCCGGCTGGCCCTGTGTGACGCCGTCGCACATGGCCGGCACGCCGCCGGCAAACTGCGCCACCGCGCCCGCTTCGCGCACCGCTTCCTTGATGATGGCCGGGAAAGTCTCGAAGGGCTGGTGTGCCGACAGCATGTCGTTGTAGGCCGAGATGATCGCCACCGACGGCTTCTTGTCGGTCTTGAGGATCAGCTTGTCGTTGGTGGGGAAGGCGGCGAAACCATGGGCCAGGTTGGTGCACGACAAGGCGCCGCGCTGCACGCCCTTGATGCGCGCCGCATCAAGGTGGGCCAGGTAGGCCGCGCGCGACGGGCGGCTGCGCGCAATGATGCGCTCGGTGACGCTCGCTACGGTGGAATGCAACGTCATGGTTTCGATCCTTCGCTGTAGTTTTTTGAAATTTTACTACAAAATAAGGCAGCGTATACTGTTTTTCGCTACTCGAAGCCAGCCGATTTTCTTGATATTTACCGCGAGCCCAGCGAGTGTAGTGGCGCACAAGCCACAAATTTTGTAGTGAATTTACGTGCCAATCCTGTATCATTGGCCAATATACACCCAACCAGCGACCCGCCATGCACGCAACCGCCCTCACCGCCAGCCCTGCCTTCCTCGCCCTTGAAACCCATGCCATCGAGGCCGAAGACTGGGAGATGCGCGCCCTGTTCGGCGCCGATCCGCAGCGTTTCGAGCGCTATTGCCTCGACGCGGCCGGCCTGTTCCTCGACTATTCGAAGAACCGCGTCGATGGCCGCACCATGGAACTGCTGGTCGAACTGGCACGCGAACGCGGCGTGGCCGAGCGGCGCGACGCCATGTTCGCCGGCGAAAAGATCAACCTCACCGAGCATCGCGCCGTGCTGCACACGGCCCTGCGCGCACCGCGCGAGACGCAACTCGTCGTCGATGGCCAGGACGTGATGGCCGACGTGCACGCCGTGCTGGCGCGTGTCAAAGCCTTCAGCGACGCCGTGCGCAGCGGCAGCTGGCTTGGCTACAGCGGCAAGCCGATCACCGATATCGTCAACATTGGCATCGGTGGCTCCGACCTCGGTCCCAAGATGGTCTGCCTGGCCCTGCGCCAGTACGCCCATCCGCGCCTGGCCATGCACTTCGTCTCCAACGTCGACGGCCACGATATGGACGCGGCGCTCGCGCAGGTCAATCCCGAAACGACGCTCTTCATCATCGCCTCCAAGACCTTCACTACCAGCGAAACGATGATGAACGCGCAGACGGCGCGCAGCTGGTTCCTGCAACACGGGACTGAGGATGCGCTGGCGCGCCACTTCGTCGCCGCGTCCACCAACGAAGAGGCGATCAAGTCCTTCGGCATCGACCCGGCCAATATGTTCCCGTTCTGGGACTGGGTCGGCGGGCGCTATTCGGTCTGGTCGGCCATCGGCCTGCCGGTGGCGCTGTGCGTCGGCTACGGCCACTTCAGCGATTTCCTGGCCGGCGCGCACGGCATGGACCAGCACTTCCGCGAAGCGCCATTCGAAGAGAACATGCCCCTGCTGCTGGCCATGATCGGCTTCTGGAACCGCCAGTTCCTCGGTTGCCCCTCGGTGTCGATCGCCCCCTACCACCAGGACCTGAACCGTTTCCCCGCCTACCTGCAGCAGCTCGACATGGAAAGCAACGGCAAGCGCGTCACCCGTAACGGCGCCCCGCTCGACGTGGCCACCTGCCCCGTCATCTGGGGCGATTGCGGCACCAACGGCCAGCACGCCTACTTCCAGCTGCTGCACCAGGGCACGGACGTGACCCCGATCGACTTCATCGCCGCCCTGCGCCCGGCCCACAATTACGAGAACCACCACGCGGCCCTGCTGGCGAACTGCTTCGCCCAGTCCGAAGCCTTTATGCGCGGCAAAAACGCCGACGAAGTGCGGCGCGACCTGCAAGCCCAGGGCCTGGCACTGGCCGAGATCGAACGGCTCACGCCGCACAAGACCTTCCCGGGCAACCGCCCCAGCAACACCATCCTGATGGAGTACCTGACCCCGTCCGCCCTGGGCGCCCTGATTGCGTTGTATGAACACAAAACATTTGTCCAGGGCGTGATCTGGGATGTGAACAGTTTCGACCAGTGGGGCGTAGAATTGGGCAAGGTCCTGGCCAGGAAAATTGAAGCCGAATTGCGCGGAACTGCCCAGCCCGAGCAGCACGACAGCTCCACCAATGGCTTGATTGCAAAGGCGAAAGCCGCGGTGTAATGATGAAAACGCAGAAAATCGAAGCAGCCCACCAGGGTGCCATGATCGTCGGCGAATGCCCGCTCTGGCACGCGGTGGAATCGGCCATCTACTGGGTCGACATCAGCGGTTTTACCGTGCACCGCCTTCATCCCGCGAGCGGCAAGCACACGGCCTGGCCCATGTCGGCCGAACCATCGGCGCTGGCCATCGACGCCGATGGCGGCTTGGTCGTCGCCCTGCGCACTGGCATCGTGCATCTCAATACCGTTGACGGCAGCGTCACCGACATCGCCGCCGCGCCCTACGACACGAGCACGATGCGCTTTAACGACGGCCGCGTCGATCCGGCCGGCCGCTTCTGGATCGGCACCATTTACGAACCGCGCACCGAGCCGCTCGCCCAGATGTACTGCCTCGACAAAGGCGCGTTGCGCATGGCCTGGTCGGGCGGCATGACGGTCTCGAACGGCCTGGCCTTCAGCCCGGACGGACGCGCCATGTACCACGCGGACACGACCAGCCACCGTATCGACCGCTACAGCTTCGACGCCGCCACCGGCACCGCCGCGCGCCCGGAACCCTTCCAGCGCTTCTCGATGGACATGGCAAACAACTACGGCGGCCGTCCCGACGGCGCCGCCGTCGACAGCGAAGGCGCCTACTGGTGCGCAATGATCGAAGGCGGGTGCCTGCTTCGCTTCGCCCCCGATGGCACCCAACTGCACAAGGTCGAACTGCCGGTGCGTTGCCCGACGATGCTCGCTTTCGGCGGCAGCGACCTGCGCACGCTCTACATCACCAGCCTCAGTCACGGCCGCTCGGCCGAGGAAATCGCGCAGTACCCCCTCACGGGTCACCTGCTGACCATGCGGGTCGATGTGGCCGGGCGCGAAGAACCGCTCTACCTCGCCCGCTAATTCGCGGTAATATTGCAAAAATCCTATTGCGGGGCTTTTGCATGGACAAGGCAGGGCAGACGAGCAGCATCGCGCTGGACCAGCGCCTGAGCAAGGCGCTCGAAAGCATGAGCGATGCCTTCATCATGGTCGATCATGACTGGCGCTTCGTGTATGTGAACAGCGAAGCCGAGCGCCTGCTGCACTGCCCGCGTGCCGAGGTGCTGGGCACAAATATCTGGGACCGCTTCCCCGAAGCCGTGGGCGGGCGCTACTACCAGGAATACCAACGCGCCGTGGCCGACCAGGTCGCCGTCGCCTTCGAAGAGTACTATCCGCCGCTCGACCTGTGGACCGAAATCCGCGCCTACCCGTGCGAGGACGGCCTGGCCATCTATTTCATCGCCATCAACGAGCGCAAGGCCGCCGAAAACGCGATCGAAACGCTGGCCTTCTACGACAAGCTCACCGCCCTGCCCAACCGCCAACTGTTCCTGCAATACGTGGACGTGGCCCTGATTGCCGGGCGCCCGGGCGCCGTCTTGCTCATCGACCTGGACAACTTCAAGAGCCTCAACGACACGCGCGGCCACGAGGCCGGCGACACCCTGCTCAACGAGGTAGCCAGCCGCCTGCTGGCCATTGCCGGCAAAGGCGATACGGTGGCGCGTTTTGGCGGCGACGAATTCGCCCTGCTGCTCGAAGCCCACGGTGATGCCGCCCGCTATGCCGACAGAGTGGCCGCCGCCGCGCAAGCCAGTTTCGCGCGTGGCTTCGACATTGGCGACAGCCCGCATTACAGCAGCGCCAGCATCGGCGTGGCCCTGTTCGACCATGCCAGCACCAGTGTCGACGAGGTGCTCAAGCGCGCTGACCTGGCCATGTATGAAGCCAAGGCGGCTGGACGCAATGCCGTGCGCGTGTTCCAGCCGCAAATGGAGGCACGCCTGCAGGCGCGCGTCGCACTCGAAGCGGACCTGCGCCACGCCCTCGAACGCCAACAGTTCCTGCTGCATTACCAGCCGCTGGCCGATATCGACGGCAGCATGACAGGCGCCGAAGCGCTGCTGCGCTGGCAGCATCCGCAGCGCGGCCTGGTGGCGCCGGGCGAGTTCATCCCGGTGGCCGAGGACACCGGCATCATCCTCGCGCTGGGCCAATGGGTACTGCAAACGGCCTGCCAGCGCCTCGCGCGCTGGGGTGCGCAAGCGGCCACGCGCACGTTGACGATGGCCGTCAACGTCAGCGCCCTGCAGTTCCATGGCCCCGGCTTCGTCCGCCAAGTGCAGGACGTGCTGGCCGCCACTGGTGCCAACCCACGCTGCCTCAAGCTCGAACTGACCGAGAGCGTGCTGGTGCAGGACGTCGACGACACCATCGCCAAGATGCACACGCTGCGCGCGCTGGGCGTCGGCTTCTCGCTCGACGACTTCGGCACCGGCTATTCCTCGCTGTCCTCCTTGCACAAGCTGCCGCTCACCCAGCTCAAGATCGACCAGTCCTTCATCCGCGACGCGCTGGGCGAACAGCACGGCGCCGTGATCGCGCGCACCATCCTTGCGCTGGGCAAGGCGCTGCAACTGGAAGTGCTGGCCGAAGGCGTCGAAACAGCCGCCCACCTGGCCTTCATCGCTGAAGCGGGCTGCCAGGCCTACCAGGGCTATCTGTTCAGCCGCCCCCTGCCCGACGCCGAACTTGACACCTTCCTTGCGCGCACCAACTGCGATTGAGCCGCAGTGCTATCATTTTGCGCAACAACGAGGAGAATGCATGTGCAGGAATATCAAGACACTGTTCAACTTTGCACCGCCAGCGACGGAGGATGAAGTACGCGCGGCGGCGCTGCAGTTTGTGCGCAAGCTGAGCGGCTTTAACAAGCCGTCCAAGGCCAACGAGGAAGCCTTCAACACCGCCATCGAATCGGTGGCCGCCGCCGCAGGCGTGCTGATCGCCTCGCTCACGACCACGGCCAGCCCGCGCGACCGCGCCATCGAGGCGCAGCGGGCGCGGGCGCGCAACGTCACGCGCTACGCGCCGCGCGCCTGAATCACGGCTGCCAGTTGACGTTCACCGTCGCGGTGCCGCTCGCAGGCGTGACGAACTGGTGGTTGCTGCCGCCTTCCCATACGGTCGGATTGGCGCTCTTCTTGAGGAACTTGAAGCTGATCGTCGTCGATGCCGGCACGCTCACGTCCATATACCAGCTCGGGTACTGGTAGACCACCTGGTTGAACATCGCGCCCAGCGGCGCGGCCGTGCTCCAGTTGGTCAGCTCGTATTTGTCGCCCGTCAGGTAGACGTTCTCGCCCGGCTGCGTGGTCGCGTTATTGACGACGAAGCGCACCGTCACCTGCGGCCCGCTCAGGATCTCGACATTGTGATACGTGTCGCTGGCCACGGAACCGGCCGTCGTGATGCTCACATCGTAAAGGCCCGGCGTCACGCTTGGCACGACAACCTTGATCTGCGTATCTTCCCACGAGACGATGCCCGCGCCACTGACGGTGGTCGCGCCAAATTTCACGCTGCCGGCCAACGCGCCAAAACCGCGTCCGTCAATCGTCATGGTCTTGCCGGGATAGGACATCGACGGCCCCACATGCGCCATTTTCGGCGTGCTGATGGCCGGCGTGTATTGCCACACCGCGACGGCACCGGCGCCGAGCGTGAAGCCATTGACCGCACCACCGGAGCCGACCACGATATTGTTCCCGTTCAGGCCAACGCCGGAGAGCACGTCGGTGTAGCTACCGGCCGGCATGGCCGTCAACAGACCGGTGATCGAAGCCGTGTTGACGAGGTCGCGGTTGATCGCCACCAGCGCCACATTGCTGCCGAACTGGCGCTCGAAAATGAGGACATTGCCGTTGATCCAGCGCTCGGTCGTCGTGCCGTAGGCGATGGCCGGATTCGATTTGCGCAGCGGCGCCAGGTGCGCCACCATCTTGTACGCCGTCGTCGTGGTGCTGAAAGACGTCATCATGCTGCGGTTGTCCGGGTCGCCCGTGCCCTGCATGTATTGCTCGGTGCCGTAGTAAATGGCCGGCACGCCGCGCGACGTCAGCGTGAACGCCAACGCCTGTTCGAGCTTGCGCTGGTTGGCACCGGCCACCTGGAAGCGCGGCATATCGTGGTTGTCGATGAAGGTCACTTCGTCGTTGACGTGGTTGTACGAGGACGCCGTCGACGTGATCATCGCGTACAGGCTGTTCATGTCGGCGCTGCCGTCCATGAAGACCTGGCGCACCTTCTGGGCAAATTCGAAGTCGAGCACATTCATGCCGCTGGCATTGGCAAAGTAGTGATTGGCCGGATCGACCTCGTTCGCGCTGAGGAACCACTCGCCAAACGCGAACACGGGCTTGTAGCCGTTCACGTAAGACATGGCGTTCTTTTGCCAGCCCATCGGCATGTGCTTGACGGCGTCGAAGCGGATGCCGTCGATGCCCAGGTCCAGCCACACCTTCAGCGCCGCCTTCATATAGGTATCGACATTGGTGTTGTTGTGGTTCAGGTCAGCCAGGTCGAACAGGTTCTTGTAGATGCCGTTTTCCAGTGTCGAGAAATCGGTGCCGCCATTGTGGTGGAAGTAGCCGCCCGAATCGTTGGAATAGGTCGACAGCTGCAAGCCATTGTCGTACAGCGCGCCGTTCTGCCCGAAGTTCGGGTCGCTCTGCGAGGCCGGCGAAGTGTGGTTGGGCGCGAAGTCGATGATCACCTTGATGTTGTGCGCATGCGCCGTCGTGATCAGGTTGGTGAAGTCCGTGAAAGTGCCGAAGGCCAGGTTCGGCTTCTTGAAGTCGTGCGCCCAGTAGCCGTGGTAGGCCGTATTGTCCGTGCCCGAATAATTGATGATGGCGGTGATGTTTTCCACCGGCTGCGAAATCCAGATCGCCGTGATGCCCATGCCGCTCAGGTAGCCATTCGTGATGGCGTTCTGGATGCCCTTCCAGTCACCGCCGCAGTACAGCTTCTTCTGCGTGCAGCCGGCGCTGAAGGCCGAGCCGCCCGGGTTGTTGGTCGCATCGCCGTCAATCAGGCGGTCCGTCACGATCTGGTAGATCACGTCGGTACTAAAGCCCTGCTTGTTGGCCACGGCCGTATCGGGCGTTGCCTGGGCCGGCATGGCCAGTCCCAGCGTGGCCAGGGCGAGGCCGCTGAACCAGGTTTTCATTGTTGTCTCCATCTTGCTTCCTTCTCGTTGTAGGGGCTGTGATGACTTGCCGGCGGCTCTGCTGGCCTCCTGTCGCTGATGCAGTATGCCGTAGTAATGCTACACAAACCATCAGGATCTCATTGAAGTTCGCATTTTAGCCACGGACTTGGCGTTTTTTATTGTCTTATGTTTCGATAAAACAATGTAGTAAAACAACCATGGATGGCATTGACTCGACCAGGGGAGCGGCGCGAATCGATCGGCGGAGGCGCGCAGGTGAATACAGCCGCGCTACATGCCCTGAATGAAAGGCGCCAGCGCCTGCGTGGCAGCCGTCGGATAGTCGGCTGCGGCGTCGAGCCCGCCCAGGGCACGCACCACATCGGCCTTGCGGGCCGGGTCGATCAATACGCGCTGGTTGGCGGCCATGGACAGCAGGATTTGCGTGGACAGGTGATCCAGTTCAGGGCGAACTGTTTTGGCCAGATCGATGGCATGGTCGAATTTGCCCACATGCCCGGCACGCCACTGAATGAACAGTTCGCGCTGCACCGTCTTCGACGCCTCAATCTGCGCGCGAAACACACGCTCGACCGCCGCCGCCGGAAGGCCAAGGGCGGCGCCCTGCTTTACCGCAGCAGCAATCACCTGCGCCTCGCGCGGCAGGTCTTCCAGCGCCGCCTGCACATTCCATTTGGCGCGCGCTACCGCTGGCGCCAGTTGCAGGCGTTGGTCGATGGCCTGGCGCAGTGGCTGGAGCGCCCATGGAAAGTCGAGCCAGCGTTCGAGGTCCTTTTGCACATCGCCACGCGCTTGCAGCCATTGGTCGACATAGGCCTTGAATTCCGGGTCGCATGGCAGCAGGATGGCTTTTTCCGACACATCAAACGGCACTTCCGGATGGACGGCGCACAATGAAGGATGCAGGCGCTGTTGCAGCCGCGCCTCGATCGCATCGGTCATCATCACGTCGGCGGCACCGGCGGCCAACTGCGCGAAGATCGTCACATTGTCCGGGTAGACAATGAGCTGCGCATGCGGCGCGTGCACCCTGGCGTAGCGCTCATTGGTGCCACCCGGATTGACGATCAGGCGTACGCCCGGTTGGTCGATTTGCGCCAGCGTGGCATAGCGCGCCTGATGTTCACAACGCGCGATCGGGGTCTTCCCGTCGCGCAGATAGGGAAGAGAGAACAGCGCCTGCCGCTGCCGCTCTGCCGTGACCGACACGCCACCGAGCGCGACATCGAAAGCGTCGGCACCGAAGTCCTCCATCAAGGTGGGCCAGCTGGTCGGCACGAACTGCAAGCGCACGCCCATGGCCTGCGCCAACGCGACAGCGAGGTCAATGTCGAGTCCAACGAAAGCCTTGCCGATGCGCGCACTAAAGGGCTTGTAGTCGCCCGTCGTGCCCACGCGCAGCACGCCGCGCGCGATGATGTCGTCGAATCGGCCACCAGCGATGGCGTGCGCGCCGGCCAGCAACAAACAGAGTAGGGTAAGGAATTGTCGGCGCATTTGCGTAGTAAAATTTCTTGCGAATGGCGAGTTTATGTAGTAAATTTACATTATCTATTCACCCTGGCGATCTCTATTATGGCTCTTTCCGATTTTGACCTGGTACTTTTTGGCGGCAGCGGCGATCTGGCGATGCGCAAGCTGCTCCCGGCGATGTACGCACGCGACGTGGCCAAGGACTTGCCGCCGACCGCCCGCATCATCTGCGTTGGCCGCCATGAGTGGTCGCAGGAGGAATTCCTGCAAACCGTCGAAACAACGTCGAAGGTGCACATCAAGGCCGTCAACGCCCCAGCATGGGAGAAGTTCGCCAAGCGCATCGTCTATGTCTCGCTCAACGCCACCGACGCCGCCACCTATGGCGCCCTGGTCGACGCACTGCGCCCCGACGAGAGACTCACCCGCGTCTACTACCTGGCCACCCCGCCCCACCTGTTCGCGCAAATCTGCGACAACCTTGCCGCTTCCCACCTGGCCACCGCCAACTCGCGCGTGGTGCTGGAAAAGCCGCTCGGGCGCGACCTGGCCTCGGCCAAGCAGATCAATATGGAGGTGGGCAAGGTCTTCGCCGAATCGCAGATCTACCGGATCGACCACTACCTCGGCAAAGAGACCGTGCAGAACCTGCTGGCCCTGCGCTTCGGGAACATCCTGTTCGAGCCGCTGTGGCGCCGCGAATGGATTTCCGACGTCCAGATCACGATCGCCGAAAAGCTCGGCGTTGGCAACCGCCTCGGCTACTACGACACTTCCGGCGCGCTGCGCGACATGCTGCAAAACCACCTGCTGCAGCTGCTGTGCATCGTGGCCATGGAGCCGCCCACCTCGATCGCACCGGACGCCGTGCGCGACGAGAAGCTGCAGGTGCTGCGTTCCCTGAAGCGCTTCACGCCATCGACGCTGGCGCAAAACATCGTGCGCGGCCAGTACCGCGCCGGCCACGTCGACGGCCAGCCCGTGCCGAGCTATCGCGACGAACCGGACGCACCCGAACACTCGCGCACCGAGACCTTCGTGGCGATGAAGGCCGAAATCGACACCTGGCGCTGGGCCGGCGTGCCCTTCTACCTGCGCACCGGCAAACGCATGGCCGACAGCCTGGCCGAGATCGTGGTGCGCTTCAAGCATATCCCGCATTCGATCTTCAACCAGCCCACCAGCAGCTTCCAGCCCAATAGCCTGGTGATCCGCCTGCAGCCCGACGAAGGCTTGCGCATGAACCTGATGGCCAAGACGCCGGGCGACGGCATGCGCTTGAAAGCGGCCGAACTGGAACTCGATTTCCGCGAACAGTTCAAGACCCCGCGCATGGATGCCTATGAGCGATTGCTGCTCGACGTGTTGCGCGGCCAGTTGACCCTGTTCATGCGCGGCGACGAACTGGAAGCGGCCTGGGAATGGGTCGAGCCGATCCTGAACAACTGGGAACAGGACGACAGCATGCCGATTCCGTACAGCGCCGGCACCTGGGGCCCCGCGGCCGCTTCCGCACTGATCGGGCGCGACGGCCTGCAGTGGCGCGAAGAAGCGCTCCCGGAAGACTGACATGAGAGCGCAAAGGAACCTCGCCCAGCAGGGCTCGGCCGTTTCGCAGGCGCGGAGCATGTTCCGCGAAACCCCTGCTTCACCGCTCCCGGAAGACTGACGTGCTGCTCGATTCGATCCGCACCCAGCTCGACTCGCTCTCGAAGTCCGAGAAAAAAGTCGCGCTGGCGGTGCTTGAACAGCCCACCGCCACGGTCAGCCAGAACATCACGGCGCTGGCCAAGAACGCCCAGGTGTCCGAGCCGACGGTGGTGCGTTTCTGCCGCACGCTCGGCTACGACGGCTGGCACGAGTTCAAGCTGAAACTGGCCCAGGGCCTGGCGCTGGCCCTGCCCGGCGCCAACGAGCAGCCGGCCCAGGACGACCTGGCCGCGGACCTGGTCAACAAGATATGCAGCCGCTCGATCAACACCCTGCTGGACCTGCGCAACAACCTCAACCCGGAAC
>JAZJYP010000006.1:0-6216 GCA_040390345.1 Pseudomonadota bacterium
GACCTGCAGGGTCGACAGCGCCGCGATGGTGGCCGTCGCCAGCGCCGCCACCTGGTCCGTGGTCAGGGCCGCGACCTGGCGCGTCGACATCACGGCCAGGTTGCGCAGCGCAACGATCTGGTCGGTCGTGAGCACTTGCACCTGGTCGGTCGTGATGGCGACGATATCGAGGGTCGAGAGCGCATGCACCTGGGCCGTGCTCATGGCGGCCAGTTCGGCCGTGGCCAGGCTGGCCACCTGGCGCGGCGTGAGCTGGGCAATGTCGCGTGTTTCAAGCGCCGCGAACTGGTCGGTCGTGAGCGCGCTGAGCGAATCGGTCGACAGGGCCGGGACCTGGGCCGTGCTCAAGGCCACGACCTGGTCGGTCGTGAGCGTGGTCAGCTGGTCGGTCGAGAGCGCGTTCAGTTGCGCCGTCGTCAGGGCCGCGATGTCCTGGGTTTCCAGGCTGGAGAGCTGGTCGGTCGTCAGTACCGCAATCTGGGCCGTGCGCAAGGCCGCCAGCGTGTTCAGGCCGGCCAGCTGGTCGCTGGTGAGCGCCGGCACCTGGTCGCTCGTCAGTGCCGCCAGGTTGGCCGTGCCGAGGGCGCGCAGCTGGGCCGTGGCGAAGGCCAGCAACTGGTCGGTGCCGAGCACCACCACCTGGGATGGCAGCAGGCGCGCGACGTCGCGCGTTTCCAGCGCCATCACCTGGTCGCTCGAGAGCACGGCAATGGCGTCGGACGTGAGCAGCGGCACCTGGGCCGTGCTCAGGGCCACCACCTGGGCGGTCGTCAAGGACATGACCTGCTGCGTCGTCAGGCCCAGCAGCTGGGCGCTGTTGAAGCCGGCGATGTCCTGGGTTTCCAGGGCCGAGAACTGGTCGGTCGACAGGGCGCCGAGCTGGGCCGAACTGAAGCCGGCCAGGCTGGTGAAGGACGCGATCTGGTCGCTCGACAGGGCCACCACCTGGTCGGTCGTCAAGGCGGCGATGTCGGCCGAGGCAAACGTGCGGGTCTGGTCGGTCATCAGCGCCGCCAGCTGGGCCGTCGAGAGCACCGCCGTCTGGGCCGGCGTGAAGGCGCGCACATCGGCCGTTTCGATCGCTGCCACCTGGTCCGTCGTCAGGCCGGCCAGGGCCGCCGTCGTCAAGACGGCGAACTGGGCCGAGGTCATGGCGACGATCTGGTCGCTCGTCAGGGCCGCCACCTGGGCCGACGAGAGCACGGCCGCCTGGCTCGTTTTCAGGGCCGCCACGGCCGCCGTCTGCAAGGCCATGACCTGGTCGCTGCCGAGCACGGCGAGGGCGGCCGGCGCCAGCGCGCGCGCCTGGGCGCTCGAGAGCACGGCGGCCTGGTCGCTGGTCAGGCCGGGCAGCTGGAGGCTCGACAGGTTGGCCACGGTGGCCGTGGTCAAGCCCGAGACATTGTCGGTCGAGAGGGCGCCCAGCTGGCTCGAGGACAGGCCCGGCAAGGTGGCGCTGCCCAGGGCGGCGAAGTCGGCCGTCTCGAGGGCATTGATTTCATCGGTCGTGAGCGCAGCGACCTGGCTGCTGAGCAGGACGCGCGCCTGCTGGGTCGTCAGGGCGATGACCTGGTCGGAGTTGAGCACGCTGAGCGAGAGCGTACTGAGCACCGGGATGGTGGCGCTCGACAGCGCCTGCACCTGGTCGGTGGAAAGGGCGGCAATATCCTCGGTCGTCAACGCCGCAGCTTGCGAGGTGCTCAACGCCGCAATCTGGGTGGTGCTCAACAAGGGGATGATGGTTGCCATTCACTGCTCTCCGGGGTACTGCCAGTCTACTCTAATTATTGCCGCGTGGAAATCACTTTTTTGTGCTAAGTCCTTGTACTGACAGTGTTTTTTCTACATCGTTACCCGGCTTGGCGCGCGCGGCACCGGCGCGCGGAATGCTGCGGCTCGTTTCAATGCCGCGGTTGAACAGATGCTCGAACGGCCCCGACAAATACGGCAACACCAGGCTGATGACGAGCAAGCCCACCCCCAGCGAAATCGGAAAACCGATCCCGAAAATATTCAGTTGCGGCGCCGCGCGGGTCAGGATCCCGAGCGCCACGTTGGTCACCAGCAAGGCGGCGACGATCGGCAGGGACAACTGCATCCCGGCCGAAAACACTTCCCCGCCCCAGCGCGCCATCGCCAGCGGCGCCCCCAGCGACAGCGGCTGGGCCGACACGGGCAGGCTGATGAAGCTCTCGGCCAGGGCTTCGAGCAGGACCAGGTGGGCATTCGTTGCCAAAAACGCCATCGTGGCAATCAGGGCAAGAAACTGGCTGATCGCCGACGAACGGCCCTGGGACTGGGGGTCGAAAAAGGTCGCAAAACCCAGGCCCATCGTCAAACTGCTCACTTCTCCCGCCATCTCCACGGCGGCAAACACCACGCGCATGGTGAAACCCATGGCCAGGCCGACCAGCAATTCCTGCACCAGGATCATGAAACCGGCCATCGACATCGGGTCCGCCGCCGGCAGGGCCGGGATCAGCGGCGCCATGATCGTGGCCAGGATCACGCCGAGCGCCACCTTGACCGACACGGGCACACTGGTATTGCCGAAAATGGGGGCGGCGGCGATCAGGCCGAGAATGCGGGTCAGCGGCCACAACAGGGCCGCGATCCAGGTGTTCATCTCCGCGGTGGTCAGCGTAATCATGTTAACGGCAGCATTGGTGCGGGCTTAACCGATCAAACCCGGAATGCCGGTAAACACCTGGCGCATATAGTCGAGCATCACGGCCAGCATCCACGGCCCGGCGACGACGAGGGCGACGAAAATGCCCACCAGTTTTGGAATGAAGGACAAGGTTGCTTCATTGATCTGGGTGGCGGCCTGGAAGATCGAGACCACCAGGCCGATGATCAGGGCCACGAGCAGCATGGGAGCGGCCACCATCAGGGTCACTTCCATGGCCGTGCGGCCCATGGTCATTACGGTTTCGGGCGTCATTTGTTCCTCCCTAGTAGAAGCTCTGGGACAGCGAGCCGATCAGCAATTGCCAGCCGTCGACCAGCACGAACAGCATCAGCTTGAAGGGCAGGGAAATGACGGCCGGCGACATCATCATCATGCCCATCGACATGAGCACGGAGGCAACCACCATGTCGATGATGAGGAAGGGAATGAAGATCGCGAAGCCGATCTGGAAGGCCGTTTTCAGTTCGCTCGTGACGAAGGCGGGAATGAGGATGCGCAGCGGGATGTCTTCCGGCCCCTGCAGGGCGGGCGAGCGCGAGATCTTGACGAACAGGGCCAGGTCGGCCTGGCGCGTCTGGCGCGTCATGAAGGCCTTGAGCGGTGCGACCCCCTTGTCCATCGCTTCGCCCATCTGGATCTTGTTTTCCTGCAGTGGCAGGTAGGCGTCGGTATAGATCTTGTCGAAGGTCGGGCCCATGACGAACAGGGTCAGGAACAGGGCCAGGCCCACCATGACCTGGTTGGGCGGGGCCGACTGCGTGCCCAGGGCCTGGCGCAGCAGCGAGAGCACGATGATGATGCGGGTAAAGCTGGTCATCATCAGCAGGGCCGCCGGCAGGAAGGACAGCGCCGTCATCAACAGCAGGGTCTGGACCGGCAGCGAATAGGCGGTGCCCCCGCCTGCGGACGGGGTGCTGGTGAAGGCCGGGATGCCCGGGGCGGCGAGCGCGGCCAGCGGCAGGCCGAGCGCGGCTGCCAGCAGCAGGCGCTGGAGCGGTTTATTTTGCATTGCGTTGTTCGATGGTCTGTTTGAGCCAGTGGGCAAAATTCGGGGCCGGGGCGGCCGGCTCGGCCAGTTCGGCCGGGCCTTCCTGGGCCGGCATGGTGGCCAGGGCATTGACGCGGCCGGGCGAGGCGCCCACGACGATCCACTGGTCGCCCACTTCGACGACGATGACGCGTTCACGGCCGCCGAGGTTGAGGGCGCCGACAATGCGCAGTTTGGCCGTGCCTTGCGGCAGCTTGGGGCCGAAACGCTTGAGGAACCAGGCCAGGCCGACGAGCAGGCCCAGCACGAGGACCAGGGCCAGGATGGTTTGCACCAGGCTGCCCGCGGCGGCGGCGCTGCCCAAGGCCGGCGCGCTGGCCTGCTGCGCCCAGGCGGGCGTGGCAAGGAGGAGGGCCGGGACGCTCGCCAGCCTCATTTATTGAGTTTTCGAATGCGCTCGGACGGGGTGATGATGTCCGTCAGGCGAATGCCGAATTTATCGTTGACCACCACCACCTCGCCCTGGGCGATCAGGCAGCCGTTGACGAGCACGTCCATCGGCTCGCCGGCCAGGCCGTCCAGTTCCACCACCGAGCCCTGGGCCAGTTGCAGCAGGTTCTTGATGGCGATCTTGGTGCGGCCCAGTTCCACGGTCAGCTGGACCGGGATGTCGAGGATGAAGTCGATATCGTTGGGGGTTTCCTGCTTGGTGCCCTTGTTCGAAAAGTCCTTGAACACGGCGGCAGAGGCCGCCTGGCTCTGGAGCGCCTCGGCTTCCGCCTTGGCCTGTTCGGCAATGGCCGCACCCCAGTCGTCGTCCATGCTTTGGTCGTCTTGATTGTCAGACATTACTTTCTCCTTAATTCATCTCTGGCAATGCGTGCCCACGTCTTTATTTAGTATCGGCATTGGCGAGCAATTTCTCAACCTTCAATGCATATTGGCCGTTGAGCACGCCGTAGCTGCAATCCATCACCGGCACGCCGTCGACGGTGGCCTGGATCATTTCCGGAATGCTCAGGGGAATGATGTCCCCGATTTTCATGTTCAAGATTTCATCGAAGGAGGCGCGGCCCGTGCCCAGCGTGGCCACCAGTTCGACTTCGGCGATCTGGATCTGCTGCGTCATCAGGCGGATCCAGCGCTTGTCCACTTCCAGCGCCTCGCCCTGCAGGCTCGAGGTCAGCGAATCGCGGATCGGCTCGATCATCGAGTACGGCATGCAGAAGTGGATCTGGCCCGACACCGAACCGAGCTCCACCGTGAAGGTCGACGCCACCACCACCTCGTTCGGGGTGGCGATGTTGGCGAACTGGGTATTCATTTCCGAGCGGATGTACTCGAACTCGACCGGATAGACCGGTTCCCACGACTTGGTGTAGGCCTCGAACACGATGTCGAGGATGCGCAGGATGATGCGCTGCTCGGTCTGGGTAAAGTCGCGGCCTTCGACGCGGGTATGGAAACGCCCGTCGCCGCCGAACAGGTTGTCAACCAGCAAGAACACCAGGCCCGGGTCGAACACCATCAGGGCGGTGCCGCGCAGCGGCTTCATGTGCACCAGGTTCAGGTTGGTCGGCACCACCAGGTTGCGGATGAACTCGGAATACTTGGACACGCGCACCGAACCGACCGAGACCTCGGCGCTGCGGCGCAGGAAGTTGAACAGGCCCACCCGCAACAGGCGCGCGAAACGTTCATTGATAATTTCCAGCGTCGGCATACGGCCGCGCACGATCCTTTCCTGGGTGGCCAGGTTATAGGTGCGTACTCCCGCGGTCTCTTCCGGCGCAGCGGCGTCGTCCTGATCGCCGTTGACGCCCTTCAGAAGGGCATCAACTTCTTCCTGGGAGAGGAAATTATCGGCCATGGTGGATTACTGAACGATAAACGAGGTGAACAAGACGTCCGACACGGCCTGGGGTTCGCCCTTGTCCATGAATGGCGCCTTGACGGTGGCAATGATTTCCGCAGCGAGCGCTTTCTTGCCCTCGACGGTGGTCAGCTCGGACGCCTTCTTGCCCGACAGGAGCAGCAGTACACGGCTGCGCACCTTCGGCATATTGTTCTTGATCACTTCGACGGCTTTTTCGTTCGGCACTTGCAGGGTGAATTGCAGCTGCAGGTACTGGTCGCCATTTTCCGGCTGCAAGTTCACGGTGAACGGTTCGATGGCCACGAAGACGGGCGCCTCGACATGTTCTTCCTTGTGGGCGCCGGCCTCGGGCGGCTTGGAGCGCGTGAAGAAGAA
Source organism: Pseudomonadota bacterium (assembly GCA_040390345.1). Lineage (GTDB taxonomy): Bacteria > Pseudomonadota > Gammaproteobacteria > Burkholderiales > Burkholderiaceae_D > Telluria_A. Next base: position 5,932 of record JAZJYP010000006.1, read on the forward strand.
AGCAGCAGCGCCACCCCCGCCAACGGCCAGCACGCCCGCGATGATAATGACAAGCATTTTTTTCTTTCCGGCGCTAGGCGGTGCTGCATCTGCTTTCGGATCAGCTTTCATTTTTGGGTTCGCTTTCAAGGTACCTCAACACATCGGGAAATGGATCATGCCGTCATTATGTCATTATCGGGAAAAACAAAGGGAGACGGTGCGAGGAAAAGAGGGCAGAAGAGGCGCCAGATCGTAGTTTGGAGGAAACAAAACGTCGGGGTCACATCTGACATTCGGACACGG
>JAZJYP010000006.1:6226-8096 GCA_040390345.1 Pseudomonadota bacterium
TGTCAGATGTGACCCCGACGTTTTTAAGCGAAGGTGTCGACGAGGCCGTTGTTGTCGGTGCGGCGGGCGGGACGGGCCACATCGTTGCCAACGCTGCGTAGCGCACCGTTGTCGGTCTGGCCGGACAGGCCGCTGGCGCCGCCAAAGCGAGGCTGCTCGCCCTGGGCTTGCTGTTGTTGGTTTGGCATGCCGGCATTGACGCTGGCATTGCCCAGGGAGATGCCGGACTCGCCGAGCATCTCGCGCAGCTTCGGCAGCGCCGATTCGAGCGCCTGGCGCACTTCCGGCTGGGCTGACGAGAACGTCACGCTGGCCTGGTCGTTGTGGACATTCAAGACCACCTGCATCGGTCCGAGGTCGGGCGGGTTCAGGGTCAGCGAGGCGCTCTGCTCGCCACCGGCCACCATCCAGACGATCTTCTGCCCCACCTGGTTGTCCCAGGCCGGGGTGCCAACGCGGGCGGCGAGCCGGTCCGTCGGTGCCACGGCCTGGGCCAGCTGGAGCGACGCCTGCTGCACTTGCGGCGCGCTCACAGGGGCGGCCACGGCTGCTTCTTTCGGTGCGGCGGCCACGGGCGCGGCTTCGCGCGCACGCACGGCCGACACTGGCACGGGCTCGGCCTGGGCCGGCTTGGCCTGGACGGCAGGCGTCTCGACGGCCACTTGCGCTGCCGCGTCGGGCTTGGCGTCGGCCGCTGGCGCGGCCGCCTTGGCGGTATTGACGGGGGCCTCGATGTGGCGCCCGCCTTCCTTCAGCGCGATCTTGGGGGCGAGGCCGTCGTCGGCAGCCTGGCGCGGCGCGCTCGGGCGCCCGACGGCAGCTTGCGGCAATGCGGTAGTCGGGCTGGCCTCGGCCGGCACAGCGGCGGCGGCCTTGGGATCGGCGGCCGCGGCGGCAGCGACACTTTGCTTGAGCTGTTCGGTGAAGCCGGCGGCTGGCGCGGCGCCCTCGTCAGCCACTGCGGCGGCGGCAAGGGCTGGCGCGGCAGCGACGGCGGCTTCGGCGACGGTGGGGACCGCGGCCAGTGCTGCGGCATCGGCCGGTGCGGCCGCGACGGCGACCGTGGCGGCCGGATCGGCAAGAGCCTTGGCTGGCGCGCTGGCGAGCGGGGCGGCCAGGTTGAAGCTGGCCACCAGGGCCAGCATATCGGCCATCGGCGTGACGGCGGCGGCATCGGCGGCATCGCTGTCCTTGCCAGCGGCGGCCGTGCTGGCCGTGCTGTCGGCCTTGCCGTCGGCGTCGCCCTTGTCGGCCTTGTTGGCTGGCGCGGGCGCCGGGTCGCCGGCGGCCGGCTTGTCCTGGGGCGCGGGCGCCTTGTCGGCTTGTTTGGTGTTCTGCGGCGCCGCTTCCGGCTTGGCCGGGCTGGGCGCGCGGTTGTCGATCTCGCGCGACAGGGCCTGGGCAAACTCGTTGCCGCCGCTATTGCCGTTGGCTTTCGGGGCGAAGCTTTCAGGGCCTGCGCCGCTGATCTGGATCGGGAGAGTCGGGGTCTGCATGATTGCGCCGTTCTATTCAGTCTCTAGCGTTTGTAATAAGCTTGCCGGGCCGCGTGTTCGTCCATCAGTTTTTGGTCGCGCTTGTTCTCCGCGCGCAATGCTTCTTCGGCCGCGCGGTTCGACAAGGTCTGGTAGGACAGGCGCTTGCGTTCGGCCCCCTGCCACACCGTCTTTTCCCGCTCCGCCTTGTGCTGGGCGTGCTTGATGACTTCGCGCTGCCCACTGATTGCATTGTCCAGCTTGGCCACAAAGGCCACAAAATTGCGATAGGCCTGGGGCGTGATGCCTGCCACCTGGGCCGCGTCGAGCTTGCGCGCATAATCGTCGCGGTAGTCGAGCAGCATCTTGAGCTTCTGTTCGCCTTCCTCGACCCC
>JAZJYP010000007.1:0-13304 GCA_040390345.1 Pseudomonadota bacterium
AAGCGATCCGCGAAATGCGCGACCGCTTCTCGATCCCGATCCCGGACGACAAGCTCGCCGAGATCCCGTTCTTCAAGCCGGCTGACGACGCGCCCGAAATGGTCTACCTGCACGAGCGCCGCAAGGCACTGGGCGGCTACCTGCCAGCGCGCCGCCAGAAGGCCGAAGAGACGCTGCCCGTGCCCGAGCTGTCGGTCTTCAAGAACGTGCTCGAAGCGACCCCGGAAGGCCGCGAAATCTCGACCACGCAAGCATTCGTGCGCGTCATCTCCACGCTGCTCAAGGACCCCAACCTGGGCCAGCGCGTGGTGCCCATCCTGGTTGACGAATCGCGTACCTTCGGCATGGAAGGCCTGTTCCGCCAGATCGGCATCTACAATCCGAAAGGCCAGTTGTACGAGCCGGTCGACAAGGACCAGGTGATGTACTACCGCGAAGACAAGGCCGGCCAGATCCTCCAGGAAGGCATCAACGAAGCGGGCGGCATGAGCTCGTGGATCGCCGCGGCGACGTCGTATTCGACCAACGACCGCATCATGATCCCGTTCTACACCTACTACTCGATGTTCGGCTTCCAGCGCATCGGCGACCAGGCCTGGGCTGCCGGCGACATGCGCGCACGCGGCTTCCTCATGGGCGGCACGGCGGGACGCACCACGCTCAATGGCGAAGGCTTGCAGCACGAAGATGGCCACAGCCACCTGATGGCCGCCACCATTCCGACCTGCCTGCCTTACGATCCGACCTTCAGCCATGAAGTGGCGGTCATCATTCACGACGGCCTGCGCCGCATGATCGCGAACCAGGAAGATGTGTTCTATTACATCACCATCATGAACGAGAACTATGCCCACCCAGGCCTGCAGGCTGGCCAGGAAGAAGGCATCCTCAAGGGCATGTACCAGCTCTCCAAGGGCGACGCCAACGCCAAGCTGCGCGTGCAGCTCATTGGCTGCGGCACCATCCTGCGCGAGTCGATCGCTGCCGTCGACCTGTTGTTGAACGACTGGGGCGTCGCTGCCGACGTCTGGTCGGCGCCGTCGCTGACGCTCGTTGCGCGCGACGGCCAGGATGCCGAGCGCTGGAACATGGTCAACCCGGGCCAGCCGCAACGCGTGCCTTACGTGACTGGCCTGATGCAGGACACCGCTGGCCCGATTATCGCCACCACCGACTACATGCGCGCGTTTGCAGAACAGATCCGCGCCTTCATGCCAAAGGACCGCACCTACAAAGTGCTCGGTACCGATGGTTTCGGCCGTTCGGACAGCCGCGCCAAACTGCGCGAGTTCTTCGAGGTCAACCGCTATTACATCACCGTGGCCGCGCTCAAATCGCTCGCCGACGAGGGCAAGATCGCGGTATCGGTGGTCGAGCAGGCCATTGCCACCTATGGCATCGACCCGAACAAGCCAAATCCGGTGACCCAATAACGAAAAGACGGAGCGAACACTATGAGCATTGTTGAAGTCAAAGTCCCGGATATCGGCGATTTCAAGGAAGTCGAAGTCATCGAACTGATGGTCAAGGTGGGCGACACGATCAAGGTCGACCAGTCCCTCATCACGGTCGAATCGGACAAGGCCAGCATGGAAATTCCGTCCAGCCACGCTGGCGTGGTCAAGGAAATCAAGGTCAAGGTAGGCGACAAGGTCAAGGAGGGCTCGCTGGTCTTGCTGGTCGACGCTGACGGCGCCGCCGCCGCGCCGGCAGCGCAAGCCGCGCCTGCCGCAGCGCCTGCGCCTGCCGCAGCGGCTCCTGCTGCACCGGCCCCGGCACCTGTAGCACCCGCCGCAGAACCTGCTGCCGCGCCGGTGGCCTCGGCCAGCTCGGTGGTGACGGACAAGCTGGCGCACGCCTCGCCTTCGATCCGCAAGTTCGCGCGCGAACTGGGCGTGGACCTGGGCCGCGTTGCCGGCAATGGCCCGAAAGGGCGCATCACCCAGGAAGACGTGCAGAACTTCGTCAAGGGCATCATGGCCGGCAGCGCAGCGCCGGTTGCCGCCAAGTCCGGCGGTTCCGGCGTGGGCCTGGACCTGCTGCCATGGCCGTCGCTCGACTTCAGCAAGTTCGGCCCGACCGAACTGCTGCCGCTGTCGCGCATCAAGAAGATTTCGGGTCCCAACCTGCACCGCAACTGGGTGATGATCCCGCATGTGACGCAGTTCGACGAATCCGACGTGACCGACCTCGAACAATTCCGCGTCGACTCCAACGCGGCCCTGGCCAAGGCCAAGTCCACCGTCAAGCTGACGATGCTCGCCTTCGTCATCAAGGCTTCGGTCGCCGCTCTCAAGAAGTACCCGGCCTTCAATGCCTCGATCGACGAGACCGGCGCCAACCTGATCCTCAAGCAGTACTACAACATCGGCTTCGCGGCCGATACGCCGAACGGCCTCGTGGTCCCGGTCATCAAGAACGCCGACCAAAAGTCGATCTCGCAGATCGCCACCGAGATGGGCGAGCTGTCCGGCCAGGCGCGCGACGGCAAACTGAGCCCGGCCAATATGCAGGGCGCGACCTTCACCATCTCGTCGCTGGGCGGCATTGGCGGCACCGCGTTCACGCCGATCATCAACGCACCGGAAGTGGCGATCCTTGGCCTGTCCAAGTCGTCCATGAAGCCGGTGTGGGATGGCGCTGCATTCCAGCCGCGCCTGATGCTGCCGCTGTCGCTTTCGTACGACCACCGCGTGATCGATGGCGCAATGGCCGCACGCTTCACCGCATATCTGGCCGATGTCATGGCCGATCTGCGTAAAACCTTGCTGTGATCGGGGACCAGCGATGAGCACAATTGACGTCAAGGTCCCGAATATCGGCGACTTCAAGGAAGTGGAAGTGATCGAACTGATGGTCAAGGTGGGCGACACGATCAAGGTCGACCAATCACTTGTCACGGTTGAATCGGACAAGGCCAGCATGGAGATTCCATCGACCCACGCAGGCGTGATCAAGGAACTCAAGGTCAAGGTGGGCGACAAGGTGGCCGAGGGCTCGCTGCTGCTGGTGCTGGAGGCGGGCGCCGCCGGCACCGCCGCAATGCCGGCCGCCGCTGCGCCCGCAGCTGCACCTGCGCCAGCGGTCTCGGTCGCGGCGCCTGCAAGTTCCGCTTACGCCGGCACGGTCGATGTCGAATGCGACATGATGGTGCTCGGCGCCGGCCCCGGCGGCTATTCGGCCGCCTTCCGCTCGGCCGACCTGGGCATGAGCACGGTGCTCGTCGAGCGCTACGCCACGCTCGGTGGCGTGTGCCTGAATGTGGGCTGCATTCCGTCCAAGGCGCTGCTGCATGTGGCTGCCGTGATCGACGAGACGGCGTCCATGTCCAAACACGGCGTCACGTTCGGCAAGCCGGAAGTGGACATCGACGCGCTGCGCGGCTACAAGGAAAAGGTCATCGGCAAGATGACCACCGGCCTGGCCGGGATGGCCAAGGCGCGCAAGGTCAGCGTAGTGCAGGGCGTGGGCCAGTTCCTCTCGCCGAACCACATCGAAGTGACCGCGCCGGATGGCAGCAAGAAGGTGATTGGCTTCAAGAAGGCGATCATCGCCGCCGGTTCGTCAGTGGTGAAGCTGCCGTTCGTGCCGCAGGATCCGCGCATCGTCGACTCGACCGGCGCGCTGGAGCTGCGCGCCATTCCGAAGCGGATGCTGGTCATTGGCGGCGGCATCATCGGTCTCGAAATGGCGCACGTATATTCGACGCTGGGCGCGCGCATCGATGTCGTTGAGATGCTCGATGGCCTGATGCAGGGCGCCGACCGCGATATGGTCAAGGTCTGGCAGAAGTTCAACGAAAAGCGCTTCGACAAGATCATGACCAAGACCAAGACGGTGGGCGTGGAAGCGCTGGCCGAAGGCATCAAGGTCACCTTCGCAGCGGCGGAAGAGGGCGCCAGCGCGCCGGAAGCGCAGCTCTACGACATGGTCCTGGTGGCAGTGGGCCGCAGCCCGAACGGCAAGAAGATCGCCGCCGACAAGGCCGGCGTGACCGTCAGCGACCGCGGCTTCATCCCGGTCGATGGCCAGATGCGCACCAATGTGCCGCATATCTTCGCCATCGGCGACCTGGTGGGCCAGCCGATGCTGGCGCACAAGGCCGTGCACGAAGCCCACGTCGCCGCCGAAGCGGCCCATGGCGAGAAGGCCTTCTTCGACGCCAAGGTCATTCCCTCGGTGGCCTACACTGATCCGGAAGTGGCCTGGGTCGGCATCACCGAAGACGAAGCCAAGGCCAAGGGCATCAAACTCGAGAAGGGCCACTTCCCGTGGGCCGCAAGCGGACGCGCCGTGGCCAATGGCCGCGACGAAGGTTTCACCAAGCTGCTGTTTGACGCCGAAACCCACCGCATCGTCGGCGGTGGTATCGTCGGCACCCACGCCGGCGATATGATCGGCGAGATCGCCCTTGCTATCGAAATGGGCGCCGACGGTGTCGACATCGGCAAGACCATCCACCCGCACCCGACCCTGGGTGAATCGATCGGGATGGCGGCCGAAGTCTACAAAGGCGTCTGCACCGACCTGCCGCCGGCCCGCAAGCGCTAGGCAGGCAGTGGTCACAAAAACCAGCAGCGGCGCTGCTGGTTTTTTGTCTTTACTCCTTGCAGATGTAGTGGCCCTTGTTGTCCACCACCGTCGCTGAAGGCAGCTTGGTGCCCGTCTTGAGGCAGGCCCCATACCAGATGCTGGAATCGAAGGGTGTCGTGAAGTAGTTCTCGGATGTCTCGCCCGGTTCGATCCACCAGGAGTGCGTGTAGAACAGCTTGTCCGCTTGCGAGGCGCAGATGCCGTCCGAGGAACTGGAACCGGTTACCCGCGTCGATTTGTCGTGGCAGGTCATGATGAAGACCTGCGCCGAACAAGTGTTGGTGATCTTCCATGCGCGGTCATCCACGCCTTGGGCGAAACGCAGGCAGTACGCGCCAGAGCTGCCGCTATTGGGCGCGGTCGAGGTGACGCCCTTGCTGGGAGCGGGGCTGGGCGTTCCACCCGATCCACCCGAACCGCCGCCCGGTGTCGTGCCCGTGGGCGGTGTGGACGGGATCAGGCCGCAGGTGGACGCAATCGATGTATAGAGCGGACACGTGGCGCCAGGACGCGGCGGTGGCGTTGTGAACTCCCACGAATAGGGCTGGGTCAGATGTTTGCCATCCTTGGTCTTGACCGAGGTGCTTAATGTCGCCCGATAGCTGGTATTGGCGAGCAGCCCGCCGGTGGGCGACGCCATCATGCGGTTGCCGACGATGTCCGCGATGACGGTTGTCGTTTTTTCGTCGCTCACGTTATAGATCTGAAGCGCATCGGCGCCCAGCGTGCTGGCATCCATTTGATTGGTGAGGAAATCGACCACGACGGCATCGTAATAGGAGTAATTCGTGTGTAGTGCGTCGGTGTTCGACACGCCGACCGGCGCCACGGTAAAGCCGCGATCGAAATGCAGGGCGAGTTTGGTCTGGTCCGCGGAGATGGTGGCGGCGGGGAATTGCTTGGGATTCATGCGCGCATCGAGCTCGAGGATGTAGTCGCCCTGCACGTCGGTTTGCGGTGTTATCAGCATGGAATAACGGCTGGCACTGGTCGCCGAGAAGACGCTTTCGACCGCGATCGCCACCGGCACTGCCTCGCCATTGGTCTTCTTCAGTTTAGCCGTGGCGTAATTCGGTCCAAGCTCCATATTGAACAGGACGTAGGCACTGGACGGCGCGCCGAATTTGGTCGCGCTGGCGCTGGTCGGACCGTAGTAGGTAACCCGCAGGGCATCTCCATTCGTGTTCGCACTCGCGCACTGATTCATCTTGACGTAGACGGTACTGCAGCCGGTGACGGCCGGGACGCACTGCCCACCGCCGACGTCGACTTCCGACTTGGCGCAGTTGCCGGGGACGATGCACTGGTTGTTGATCAGCTGCGCGGGCGCCGTGCAGGTCGGCGGTGGCGCTGGGGGGACCACGCACTGTCCACTTTGCTTGATACTGGGCGGCAAGCAGACCAGGTTAGGGTCCGGCAAGGCGGGACAGCGTCCGCTCACGGGGGCAACGCCGCCGGCGCATTTGCCCGGTGCGGCATCGAATACCAGGACGGGGGAGTTGCGCTGATTGAGCGTGCCGTCGCCCAGTTGATACCGGTTGTTGCCGCCCCAGGCCCAGATGCCGCCATTGTCCTTTAACGCCAGTGCATGGCCAGCGCCGGCGGCGATGCTCACGACATGGTCCAGAACTTTCACCGGTTGCGTACGGTTGATCGTTGTGCCGTCGCCCAGTTGGCCGGCGGTATTCGAGCCCCAGGTCCACAGGGTGTGGTCTGACTTCAAGGCCATGCCAAACGCGCCGCCCGCAGCAATGGCGATAAATGACGAACCGATGAGCTTTGGCGCATTGCTGCGCTCGACGCTGCTGCCATCGCCGAGCTGGCCCTCCAGATTCGATCCAATGCTCCATAGTGTGCCATCGTCCTTGAGGAAGATGAGGAAGTTTGCACCTGCGGCGACCCGCTTGACCTTGCTCGCCAATGTCAGTGGCGCCGCGAGGGGCGCCGTGTCACTGATGCCGGTCAGGCGCATGCGGTCAGTGCCCCAGGTGATGAGGGTGCCGTCGTAGCGGATGGCGGCAGCGAAGTCACCGTACTGGACCACGTTGCGTACCCCATCCAGGAATGCCGTCGGCGCAACGCGGTCGACCGCGGCGGCGCCAAGAATCGATTGGAAGGCGTTGTATCCCCAGCCGCCCAACTGGCCGCTGGCGGAAACGGCGAGCGTGGCTGACCCTAGTGCCACATCGCTGAAGCCAATCAGTCCCGTGGCCGTTGGTGGAATGTAATAACTTGCGGTCTTGTTCGGTCCGAACTGTCCGAAGGCGTTCGACCCCCACATGTAGAGGTCGCCGTTCGCCGCAAGTCCTGCAAACGTGGATCCCCCCACGTCCACGAAGACCCGCGCAAACGGTGTGTCGCTGATTTTGGTGGGCGTCGTTGTCCCGTTCGTCACCATGGCATACGTGCCCCAGGCCCAGATGGTCCCGTCGCTCTTTTGTACGAGTCCGCCGCCTCCCGCCGCGATCTGCATTTGCTGGTCAAGCGGCAACCCGGCGGCCAGTACGGTCGTCACGCCGTTCATCCGTGTTTTGTCCTGTGAGCTGTCGGAGCTGCCGCTCACCTTGGCAAGCGCTTCGCGTACGGCGGCGTTCGCGCTCATGCCGGAATAGGCGTTGATCGTCGCGGGGCTGTTCAGGGAATTGGTGAAATCGACCGCAACGCCCGATTTCTTGTTAATCAAGTCCAGGTCCGTGGTGCGCGCGCCCGCCATCAGGGACAGGACCGCGTTGGCGCGCGTGACGGCGCCCCGCTTGATCACATCGACCCAGAATGCCTTGCCCGCCGCATCAGGTTCGCGGTTGAACAGGTTGCGGTAAATGGCTGCCACAAATTCGTCAACGGAGCCGGAATACAAATCGCTCGATTCCTGGCTATTGCCGAAACCGTCAATCACGGAAGCGATGCTGGGGCTGGTGTCGTATGCTTTGCGCAGTCCCGGAATATCGGTCGGCGCTTTCAAGTCGCGCAGCAATCGTTCGTAGTACAGCAGCCCGGCTGGATCTGCCGGCCGGCCAAAGTAGCCGACATAAATCTGCTGCAGCGCTCCTTCATACACAGTTGGTGACGACGCCGCTTGCGCGCTGGACTTGTTGGCTTGGCCTGCGAAGGCGGATGTGGGCGGATCGTCGCCACCGCAGCCGGAGACGAGAACGGCGGCCGCGAGGCCCAGGTAAGTGGCGAAGTGGCGTCGGTACATGGCAATGTCCATGGGAAATGGTGTGATTATGATAACATCAAGAATCTTTCGGTTTCAAGTTTTGCGAACAGAAACGGCCACCGCAACGTGAGCCGACCTGACCCTCGGGTTATTGCTACGGTGTCTGTGCGTGGAGAAGCTTGCGCATCGCCATTTCGATGAACGGCCGATGCGCAGCGCTAAGTGGGGGAGAGCGGCCGGCAGCGTTGCCGGCCGTTTTTTTAGATGCCGATGGCGGTAAATTGGGTGGGAATTTCCATGCGGCCGTTGCGCGCCGCTTCGGCGTAGGCCCGCATTTCATCGAGGACGGCACGCAATTCGGTGTCGCCGGGATGCTGCATGAAACCTTTCATGCGTTCGTGTAAAACTGCCTGCTGGTCGTGCCAGGTATACCGTGCTTCTTTGCTCATACATGCCTCCATTTCATGAACGAAGGATGCATGATGTCGGCCGTGTGGACCGTGCGCCAACTCACATTGCAGGATGGCGCAGCACGGCATGGAAGAACAGGTCCAGGCGCGCGTCGATCTCGCGGCGCTGCTCTTCGCAGGTACGCACCGGCTGGTCGATCATGAAGCGGCAGAACTGGTCGCCCATGACGGAATTGAGCAGGTGCACCGGCACCAGTTCCAGCGCCACGCCTTCGCGCAACTGGGCCTGGACGTCCGGGCGGGCGAAGTATTTCGACAGCAATTCACGCGTCATGCGCGGCCCGGCGTCAAAGAAAGTCTGGGCCAGTTCCGGATTCGATTTCGCTTCGGCGATGACCATGCGCTGCACCGTCACCGCTTCCGGCGTCGTGATCAGGGCATGGAATTTGTAGGCAAAGTCAGTGACCACTTCGCGCAGCGGACGCTGGTCGCGCTCCATCGCGTCGACGTCGGAGAGGAATTCGCCGCGCCTGGCGATGAGCACGGCGCTGAACAGGCCGACCTTGCCGCCAAATTTGACATAAATCGTGCGCACCGCCACCCTGGCGGCCTTGGCGATCATCTCCAGGCTCACGTTCGAATAGCCCTTTTCGACAAACAGATGGCCGGCCGTCTGCACCAGGTTCAGGTTGCGCGCCTCGATGTCGCTGGCCTTGGGGCGGCCGGCGGCTTTGCAGGGTTCTACTTCTGGCATGGTTTCCACAATGACTCCAAATGCATATACAGGTGATTGGCTATCACTGTAATCCAAAATAAAATGAAATGCAATCGTTTCATTTCTTGACTTTGTTCCCGGAGTCGAGAATAATGCTCATACACCATTTCATTTCGGAGTTGCCGTCATGCAAAACTCGCAAGCCCAGGCTGAAGCCAAGAATATCGCCGCCATTCACCCCGTCGCGCCTGCGCCTGCTGCCGCCGGCAATCCACCCAACCGCAAGGTCTTCGTCATCGTCGGCCTGATCGCGCTGGTCGCCCTCGGCGTCGGTGGCCGCATGTGGTACCGCAGCGCCAATTTCGTCGAGACGGAAAACGCTTACGTAGCCGGCCACGTGACCCCGGTCTCGGCGCGCATCGCCGGCGTTGTCACCAAAGTGCTGGTGGAAGACAACCAGATCGTCAAGGAGGGCGACGTCATCGCCGAACTCGACCCGGCTGACCAGCGCGTCAAGGTCGAGCAAATCCAGGCCCAGATTGCCAGCGCTGAGCAGCAAGTGCTGCAAGCGGACGCCCAGGTGGCGCAAGTGCGCGCCCAGGCCAGCGGCGCCCAGGCCCAGGTGGCCCAGTCCGAAGCGCAGCTCTTGCGCGCAAAGCAGGACGCCGAGCGCTATGGCCAGCTGTATAACACCCAGATGAAGGCCGTTTCCAAGGCCGAACTCGACGCCGCCAACGCCAGCCGTTCCAGCGCCACCGCTGATGTCGCGGCCCGCAAGGATGCCGTCGTCGCCGCCCAGGCCCAGATCGGCGCCGCCGGTTCGGCCCGCGACGTGATCAAGGCCCAGATCAAGGTCCTGCAAACCCAGTTGAAAGACGCCCAGCAGCAGCTGGCCTACAACAAGATCGTCGCCTCGGTGCCGGGCCGCATCGGCAAGCGCAGCGTCGAAGTGGGCGCGCGCGTCCAGGCCGGCCAGCAGCTCGCCGCCATCGTGCAAGACAATGTCTGGGTCACCGCCAACTTCAAGGAAACCCAGTTGGCTGGCCTGAAAGCGGGCCAGGAAGTCAAGCTGACCATCGACGCCATCCCGGGCCGCGAACTGACCGGCAAGCTCGACAGCTTCTCGCCAGCGTCGGGCGCCCAGTTCGCGCTGCTGCCGGCCGATAATGCCACCGGCAACTTCACCAAGATCGTCCAGCGCGTGCCGGTCAAGATCGTGCTGCGCGCCGAAGACATCAAGAGCCTGTCCGGCCGTCTCGTGCCCGGCATGTCGGCCATCGCCGAAATCAAGCTGCACCAGGACGCCAAGTAACCAGGGGCCGTCATGACCACCTCGCTCACCAGCACGGCCGGCGCCATGCCCGTCATTCCTGAAAAAGTCGACGCGCGCACCTGGATGGCCGTCGCCGCCGGCATGCTCGGCGCCTTCATGGCCGTGCTCGACATCCAGATCACCAACGCTTCGCTCAAGGACATCCTCGGCACGTTGTCGGCCACGCAGGAAGAGGGCTCCTGGATCTCCACCGCCTACCTGTGCGCTGAGATCGTCGTCATTCCGCTGACCGCACTGTTCGCCCGGGTGTTCGGCATGCGTGCCTACATGATCGGCACCACCGCGCTATTCCTGCTGTGCTCGACCCTGTGCGGCGCGGCCTGGAACCTGCCCTCGATGATCGTCTTTCGCATGCTGCAAGGCTTCACCGGCGGCGCCCTGATTCCGATGGCGATGACCCTCGTGATGGCCAAGCTGCCACCGTCGAAGCGCGCCGCCGGCATGGCCATCTTCGGCCTGACCGCGACCCTGGCACCGGCCATGGGACCGACCGTCGGCGGCTATTTGTCCGAACTGTATGGCTGGCCGTCGATCTTCTACATCAACTGGGTGCCGGGCGTGCTGCTCATCGCCGGCATCATGGCGGGCCTGGACAAGGAAAAGATCCAGCTCAAGCTGCTCGTCAGCGCGGACTGGCTCGGCATCGCCTTCATGGCCCTGGGCTTGGGCAGCCTGACCATCTTCCTCGAAGAAGGCAATTCGAAGGACTGGTTCGATTCGAGCTTCATCATCACCTTCGCGGCGCTCGCTTTCGTGGGCATCCTCGGCTGGATCACCACCAGCCTGGTGCGCGCCGAACCGTTCGTCAACCTGCGCTTGTACGGCCAGCGCAATTTCCTCGTCGCCACCGCCTTGTCGGCGGCGATCGGCATGGGCCTGTATGGTTCGTCCTTCCTGCTGCCGCTGTACCTGGGCCAGATCGCCGGCTATACCCCGATGCAAATCGGCGAAGTGATCATGTGGGCCGGCCTGCCGCAGCTGTTCGTCATGCCCTTCGCGGCCATGGCCTCGTCCAAGGTCGACAACCGCATCCTGTGCACCATCGGCCTGGCGCTGTTTGGCTACTCCTGCCTGATGAACGCCAACATGGACGCCACCACCGGCTACGACCAACTGTTCTGGTCGCAGATCGTGCGTGCCATGGGCCAGCCTTTGATCATGCTCACGCTGTCGAACTTCGCCATGCAGGGCATCTCGCCCAAAGACACGGCGTCGGCCTCGAGCCTGTTCAACATGACGCGCAACCTGGGCGGCTCGATCGGCATCGCCCTGCTGGCCACCTCGCTGACCAACCGCGAACATTTCCACTCGCAGCGTATCGGCGAATCGGTGTCCTCGTTGGCAAGCGCGACGCAAAGCCGCATCGACCAGCTCACTTCGTCGTTCATGGCCAACGGCATGGACGCCGTCACGGCCGGCAACCAGGCCCTCGCCGCCATCGACCGCATCGTGCGCCGTGAAGCGTACGTCATGGCCTACAACGATGGCTTCTATATCGTCGGCTTCGTGCTGATCGCCTGCATTGGCGCCCTGTGGTTCGCCGATAAAGTCAAATCGCCCTCCGGTGGCGGCGCTGGCGCGCACTAATCAAACAATCGAAAAGAGAACATCATGACCAAGTCCCTGATCCTCGCAACGCTCGTCGCCAGCCTGGCCGGCTGCGCCACGGTTGGCCCCAATTTCAAGGAACCGCAGCCGGTGCAAACGGCAGCCTATCGCCACGCGACTTCGCAAGACCGCGCGCGTCTGCCGGCGCAGTGGTGGACCGTGTTCGGCGACAGCACGCTCAATGACCTGGAACAGCGCGCCGTGCGCGACAACCCGGGCGTGAAAGCCAGCGCGCAGCGCCTGCTGCAAGCGCAAGCCCAATTGGGTGTACTGCGCGCGGCGCAGTCGCCCACCGTCACGGTCAGTACGTCGGTGTCGAATTCGCGCACCTCGCAAGAGACGTCGCAGGCGCTGATGCTGGGCGGACGTACCATTGAAGGCAATAACTACGCCCTCGGCGCTTCGCTGTCGTATGAACTGGACCTGTGGGGCCGCGTGCGCCGCGTCGTCGAATCGGCCGACGCGCAAGCGCTCGCTGCCCAGGACGACCGCGACGGCGTGATCCTGCTGCTGTCGGCCCAGGTGGCACAGACCTACTGGCAGCTGCGCGGCCTGGACGCCGAGCTGGCTATCCTTAACGGTGCGTTGGGCACCCGCCGCGAATCGGAACAACTGGTTGAAGCGCGCTTCAACGGCGGCCTGTCGAATGAACTCGACCTCTCGCGTGCCCGCATCGAACGCGCCAACGCCGAAGCCGACCTGCACGACATCCAGCGCCAGCGCAACACGCTCGAACACGGCCTGGCCACGTTGGTCGGTGTCTCGCCCAGTGAGCCCTTGCTGGCCTCGGTGAAGGCCGACCTGCCGCAGCCGCCGAGCATTCCGGTCGGACTGCCGGCCAGCCTGCTGGCCCAGCGCCCCGACCTGGCCGCCAGTGTCGCCAACCTGCGCGCCTCGAACGCCCAGATTGGCGTGGCCGAAGGCGCTTTCTATCCTTCGCTGACCCTGACCGGCAATTTCGGCTACGCCTCGGAAGCGCTGCGCAATGTGAGCGATGCGCGTTCGCGCCAGTTCTCGATCGGGCCACTGGGCCTGTCGCTGCCGATCTTCGATGGTGGCCGCAACAAGGCCAACCTGGCGCAAGCGAAGGCGCGCTATGAGGAAGCGGTGGCCAACCACGAAGGCAAGCTCTTGAACGCCCTGCGCGAAGTGGAAGACGCCTTGTCCGACGTGCAGCAGCGCGCCCTGCAAGGCCAGGTGCAAGCCCAGTCGCAGCAGGCCTCGGCGCGCGCCTACCTGGTGGCGCAGGCGCGCTACGAGCGCGGCGTGTCGAACTACCTCGACGTCACCGACGCCCAGCGCAGTTCGCTGGCTGCCGAGCGCGCCGCCGTGCAGATCGGCACCCAACGCCTGCTGGCGACGGTGGCGGTGGCGCGCGCGCTGGGCGCCGGCTGGAGCGCGGCGCCGGCCGTGGCGACGGTCGCGCAATAAGCGGCGCCGGAAAAAGCCGGCGACAGCCGCCTGTTGTATAAATCGGGGACAGAC
>JAZJYP010000007.1:13314-45399 GCA_040390345.1 Pseudomonadota bacterium
GAACTACCTCGACGTCACCGACGCCCAGCGCAGCGCCCTGGCCGCCGACCGCGCCGCCGTGCAGATCCGCACCCAGCGCCTGCTCGCCGCCGTCGCCGTGGCCCGTTCGCTCGGCGCCGGCTGGAAGCAGGACGCGCCGCTGGCGACCATCGCCAAGGCCGACTAAACAGCGGTTTTCCGTCCCTGGAGCGGGAGCGATTACAATATCGCTCCCATTATCTTTTTGATATTCCAAGGACCCATGAAGACCCTGCTCATTCCTTTCCTGTTGCTCGGCGCGCCAGCCGCCATGGCCGACACCGCCGTGGCGCCGCATCCGGCAACCGTGGCCGAACTGGCCACGATGGCAAAGCGCTACGCCCCGGTGGACCTGAAAGCCGATACGTCCAGGCTGTCCGCGGGCGACAAGGCCGCCATCGTCAAGCTGATCGAGGCGGCCAAGATCGTCGACACTTTGCAGTTGCGCCAGCGCTGGGCGGGCAATGAAGCCTTGTGGGCCGCGCTGAAAAAAGACACGACGCCGCTGGGCAAGGCGCGCCTGAACTACTTCTGGCTCAATAAAGGCCCCTGGTCCATCCTCGACGACCACCAGTCCTTCATGCCGGCCGAGTATGCCGGCATCGCCATTCCGGCCAAGAAGCCGGAAGCGGCCAACTTCTATCCGGGCGGCGCCACCAAGCCGGCGCTCGACGCCTGGGTCAACGGCCTGCCTGCCAAGGAGAAGGAAGAGGCGCAGTGGTTCTTCACCACCGTGCGCGCCGGCGCCGACGGCAAATACAAGGCGGTCAAGTATTCAGACGAATACAAGGCCGACCTGGAAAAGCTCGCCACACTGCTCAAGCAAGCCGCGGCGTTGACCGACAACGCCTCGCTGAAAAAATTCCTGACCCTGCGCGCCGAGGCCGTGCTGTCGAACGACTACCTCGCTTCCGACTTTGCCTGGATGGACCTCGATTCGCCGGTCGACATCACCATCGGACCTTACGAGACCTATAACGACGAACTGTTTGGCTACAAGGCCGCGTTTGAAGCCTACGTCAGCATCCGCGATCCGCAAGAGACGAAAAAGCTCGACTTCTTCGGCAGCCATATGCAGGAGCTGGAAGACAACTTGCCGCTCGACGCGCAGTACCGCAACCCGAAAGTCGGCGCGCTGGCACCGATGGTGGTGGTCAACGAAGTCTATGGCGCCGGCGACGGCAATATGGGCGTGCAGACGGCGGCCTACAACCTGCCCAACGACGAGCGCATCATCAGCGAGCGCGGTTCCAAGCGCATCATGCTCAAGAATATCCAGGAAGCGAAATTCAAGTCGACGCTCACGCCGATCGCCAAGCTGGTGCTGCGCCCGGAAGCGCAGAAGGACCTCGATTTCGATTCCTTCTTCACCCACATCCTCGCCCATGAAATCACGCACGGCCTGGGCCCGCACCTGACCAAGGTGGATGGCAAGGCCTCGACGCCGCGCCAGGATTTGAAGGAAGCCTATTCGACGATCGAAGAAGCGAAGGCCGACATCACCGGCCTGTGGGCGCTCGACTACATGATGGGCAAGGGCCAGCTCAAGGACACGCTGGGCCAGGGCGAAGCGGCCGAGCACAAGCTGTACAACACTTTCCTCGCCTCGGGTTTTCGCACGCTGCACTTCGGCCTGACCGATTCGCACGCGCGCGGCATGGCCATCCAGATGAACTACCTGCTCGACAAGGGCGGCTTCGTCTCGCACGGCGACGGCACCTTCTCGGTCGATTTCAAGAAGATCAAGCAGGCCGTGATCGACCTCGACCGCGAATTCCTGACCATCGAAGCGAGCGGCGACTATGCCCGCGCCAAGGAGATGATGGTCAAGTACGTGGTAATCCGCCCGGACGTGCAAAAGGCGCTCGACAAGATGAAGAAGTCGGTACCGAACGACATCCGTCCAGCTTTCGTCACGGCTGACGCGCTGCTGAAGGCGAAGGCGGCACGTTAATCACGATGGGTGGCAGCGCCGCTACCGGCGCTGCTGCCGTCTGCCGCGAGTTGGCGTTGTTAAGCGCGAATATCACTGTGAGCAATAGCGCGGCAATGGCAAGGCTGGTGCCAATTACCCATTTGATGATGTCGGCCCCCTGTTTCTGAATTTCCACGCGCAGCTCCGCCACGCGCAAGTCCGTGCGCAACACCGCCGCTGGAAGGTCTGCCAGCGCAGTTTCCATGGGCTTGAGGCGGGCGTTCATTTCTTCCCTCGTAGGCGCATTCATGAAACCAGTGTCGGATTGGCTTGGCGCCTTGTCAAGCAAGCTGCGCCGCGGCTTTGCGATCGCGCAATCTTGATGTTTTCCCACGCAAAAATATTTTTCCACAGGGCTACAAAACAGTCTTAGAATTGACGATAGGCAGGTATGTGTTCGTGAAGGAGCCTCATCGTGTTCAAGCAGATCATCCTCGCAGTGCTGGGCCTGGCGGCCGCTGCTGCGCACGCCGGCTCCGCCCTCACCGAACAGGAAACCCGCTGGCTGCAAGCCGGCGCCCCCGTGCTGGCCTACGCCGCACGCCTGCAACTGCCCATCGATATTGTCGTGCAACCGCAGGCGAAGGCTGGCGACGTGCCGCTGGCCATGGGCTTTGACCAGGGCCGCTGCAAGCTCGTCATGTCGCTGCGCGGCAACCCCGCCGCCGAAGCGAGCCTCGACAAGGTGCCCGACAGCCAGCGCGCCTTGCTGATCGAAACGATGACGGCCCATGAAGTGGGCCACTGCTGGCGCTATGCGCACGGGGTCTGGCGTGCCTTGCCGGCCGGCTTCGTCGAGGTGGGCGAAGAGCAGGCCGACGACATGGCCCTGCTGGCCGCCTCGAAGGAATTGCGCGAGCACCGCCGCGAAGAAGGCTTTGCCGACGTCGCCGCACTGGCCTGGGTCCGCCATGCCCATCCGCAACAATATCAGGCCGTCCACGCCTGGCTGGCTGGCTTGCGCGGCGCGCAAGTGTTGGCGCGCGGCACGCACGATACGGGTGCCTGGGTGCGCGCGGCAGCCGATCCGGCCGTCTTCGCCGTTGCCGGCAGCACCTTCGATGCCGCCCTGCCGGCGTGGGAACAAGGCCTGCTCGACGATGAGTAATGGGCTTCAGTGTTCGATGTCGCACAGATAGAAGTGCGAGCGTGGGTTTTAATCGGCCTACTACCACGAACCCTGAGGACCACACCATGAACAAACCGATCGCCCTGATGCTGACCATGCTGGTCAGCGCCGCCTGCGCTGCCGCTCCGACGGCCGCGTTGAACAATGATCCCGCGACGTATCGCACGCTGACCGACCAGGCCAAGGCCGATTACAAGGTGGCCATGGATAAATGTGATGCGTACAGCGGCAACGCCAAGTCCACCTGCAAGGACGAGGCCAAGCTGGCCCGCGCCAAGTCCGAAGCCGACGCCGTGGCCAAGTACAAGGATTCGGTGAAGGACCGCAGCAAGGCCAATATCAGCGTGGCCGACGCCGAATACACGCTGGCCAAGGACAAGTGCAAAGACCTGTCCGGCCATGACAAGGACAGCTGCCTCGGTAACGCCAAGGCCGATCACACCCGCGCCGTGGCCGACGCCAAGGCCGATCGCCAGGCCAACGACACCAGCCTGGCCACCAAGGCCGCCGACGCCTCGTCCGCGGCCGGTGACGCCGTCGCCGACTCGACCATCACCACCAAGGTCAAGGCCGACATCTTCAAGGAGCCCGAGCTCAAGTCGATGTCCATCCACGTCGAGACCGACAAGGGCGTGGTCAAGCTGAGCGGTTTCGTCGCCAAGGCGGCCGATGCAGACCGCGCCGTCGAAGTGGCGCGCAACGTCAAAGGCGTGACCAAGGTTGAAAGCACGCTGGCCGTGAAATAAGCCCACAGCGGCGGCCCGGTCATCCGGGTCGCCGTTTTTTTGCGCCCAGAGGATGAGCGCAGGCGGCGCCGGTGTGGCGCCACCATCACCGCCGCGCGATTTTTTCGGGCACCGGGGCTGCGCAAGGTATAATTTTTTCGTGAACCGACTCGAAGCCTTTGGATATATCGCCGCCCAGGCCGCCCGTGGGGAAATCAGTTTCCCCACCAGCGTCAATGCGGCCCTGCGCCTGCAGCTCGCGCTCGACGACCCCGAATGCCATATCGAAGACGCCATCAAGCTGGTGCTGGGCGAGCCGCAACTGGCCGCGCGCACGGTGGCGCTGGCCAATTCGGCCGCTTTCAACCGCAATGGCGACGCCCCCCTGACCAATGTGCGCACCGCCGTCATGCGCATCGGCTACCGCAGCCTGCAAACCCTCGTCGCCAGCCTGGTGGTGCGCCAGTTCGGCAGCCGCATCGTCGATCCGGCCGTGCGCGCCAAGGCCGAGCAGCTGTGGGAGCACACGGCCCATGTGGCCGCGCTAGCCACGGTGATCGCGCGCCGCGTGACTTTCATCAATCCCGACACGGCCATGTTTGCCGCCATCGTGCACGAAGTGGGGGGCTTTTACCTGCTCTCGCGCGCCGACGAATTCCCGGGACTGCTGGACGAGGACCCGGAAAAATGGGCGGAACTGTGCGAGGAAGTGGTCAGCCGCGAAGTGCTGAAGAAATTGTCGATCCCGGAACCGGTGGCGGCGGCCATTGAAGGCTTGCGCGATGGCTGGATCGAGATGCCACCGTCGACCCTGCTCGACACGCTCTTGCTGGCGAACCAGTTCTCGCCAGTGCCTTCGCCGCTGGCGCCGCCCACCGCAGGCCTGGCCTCGGGAGAGGAGTCGGTGCTCGACTTCGTCGTCGACGAAGCCACCCTGGCCGCCATCCTGGAAGAGTCGGCCGAAGACGTCAAATCGATGAGTGCGGCCCTGCTCGTCTGAGGTCGGGCCGCGGCTGTCTTAGTTCGTCGACAGCAATTCCACATCAAACACCAGGCTGGCATTCGGCGGGATCGAGGTCGATGCGCCGGTGCTGCCGTAGCCAAGGCTGGCCGGGATGGTCAAGGTACGCTTGCCGCCCACTTTCATGCCCGCCACGCCCTGGTCCCAACCCGCAATGACCTGGCCCACGCCCAGCGTAAAGCTGAACGGTGTGCCGCGGTCGACCGAGCTGTCAAACTTCGTGCTGCGCTTGTTGGCGACATTGGCGCTGTACAGATAGCCCGTGTAGTGCATCGACAGGGTATGGCCGGCGACGGCGCTTGCCCCGCTACCGACGACGGTATCGGTGACCACCAGGTTCGCTACCTGGCCGGCCGGCGTGGTGTTCGATGCGGTGAAGACGGCACCCAAGGTCCGGCCGGCGTTATTGGCCGTCAGCACCAGTTCGCGCGTGGCGCCATCGTTGAGCAGATATGAAAACGCGATGCCGCTCGTGGCCTGGCCCGCCAGCGTGCACGGGGTGCCGGTGCCGGCGGTGAAACTGGCGTTGGCGTTGAACAGATTCTTTTTCGACGGACGCGTGGCCAGCGTGCCGCTGAAGGTGCAGGTGCTGCCGGTGGCCGTGAAACTGCCGTTGGCATTGACCGTCAGCGCGTAACCGCCATTGGTGTTCCAGCTGCCCACCAGGTCGGCCAGCACCGGCGCCGCATCGTAGTTATACATGGCGCTGCTGATTTTTGTCGTGGCAAACGTGACTGGTCCGCTGGCCGTGGCGATGCTGCCGTTGATGCTGGTGTTGGCCACAAAGGTCCCGGCCAGGGAGTCGGCCACCGCTGGCGAAGCGCCGAAATCCTTGAAGTCGGTCGACGTGAAGGCACCATTGCTCGACGTTGACGGTCCCTGCAAGGTGCCCGAGATGGCGAAGGTGG
Source organism: Pseudomonadota bacterium (assembly GCA_040390345.1). Taxonomy (GTDB): domain Bacteria; phylum Pseudomonadota; class Gammaproteobacteria; order Burkholderiales; family Burkholderiaceae_D; genus Telluria_A. The sequence continues at coordinate 19,091 of JAZJYP010000007.1, forward strand.
CCGTGTAATTGGTGCCATGGAAGGCCCAGGCCTGGTTGTCGTCCAGCACGAGCACATGGAAAGGCAGGTTGGCATTGCCATTGAGCGTGCCCGCATACATGCCTTCGGCCGTCGGCGGCAGGCTCGCCACCAGGTTGCCCAGGGTCGTGTCGATAGTCGACTGGAAGGCCGGCAGGTTGGTCGCCAGCGTGACCGTGCCCATGAGCGTGCGCACGACGGCGTTCGCGGCCAGGCCATCGTAGGCGCGCGTTTCCTTCGGCGTGTCGATGGCGGTGGTGAAGCTGGCGGCCACGCTGGACTTGGCCGTCACGAGGTCGGCGTCGGTGGTGCGCGCGCCGGCCATGATGGTGACGGCGGCGCTGCCGCGCGTGACGGCGCCGGCGTTGAGGGCATTGACCCAGAACAGGCGTCCGGCGGCGTCCGGCGCGCGGCCGAACAGGTTGCTGTAGACGGCGTCGACAAAACTGCCGTTGTCGCCGGGATAGAGGTCCTTCGATTCCTGCGACAGGCCGAACACGTCGACCAGGGCCTTGATGTCGGCGTTGCTGGCGTACAGGTTGGCGATGTCGATGATGTCGGTCGGTGCATTCAGGGCCAGCAGGCGGCCGGCGAAAAAGTCCAGGCCGCCCGGATCGGCGGGGCGGCCGAAGTAGGCCAGGTAGATATGCTGGACCGCGCCATAATAGTCGGCCACGGTGTGCGGCGCCGAGGGCGCGGCCATGGCCGGCGCCGCCGGTGCGCTGGCCGACGGCGCGGTGCCATTGCCGCAAGCGGCCAGTAACAGCAGGGACAGCGCCGCGGCGCCGGTGTGGATCATCTTGGTCATGTGGGTCTCATTACGGGTCGGAACAATCAAGTGGGCAGAGTATAACCAAAGCCGCCGCCGATGGTGCAAAAGGACAAGCGCTTGTCAGTTTATGACAAGTAAATTCTGCTGCCCCGCGATTTCGTGGTGGAAATGCCATGCTATGATCGGCGTCAAGACAGACCCACCTGCGAACGCCCATGAAACGCCAACTCGTCGCCGTTCCTCTGCTCGTCTCCCTCGGCCTGTGCGCCCCCGTCCATGCTGGCGGAGATGACGACTACCTGGACTTGTCCTTCGACGACCTGCTCAAGATCAAATTCCAGTTGCCTGCGGCGCTCACGCGCCTGACCCTGCTCGAAGCGCCCGCCAGCACCACCGTCATCAGCGCGGCCGACATCCGCCTGACGCCGGCGCGCAACCTCTACGACCTGATCGAGGTGTATGTACCGGGCGCGCTGTGGACCAATTCGGAGCAGGGGCCGCACCTCAATGTGCGCGGCAGCACGGCCAATCGCAACTATCAGTACCTCCTTCTTGTTGATGGACAGGTGATGAATAACCGTGCCCACGCCGGCGCCAGCGCCGAACTGGAACAGTGGGACATGAGCGATATTGAACGGGTCGAGATCGTGCGCGGTCCCGGCTCGGTCACCTACGGGCCCGGCGCCGTCGCTGGCGTCATCAGCATCACGACGCTGCGCGGCAAGGGCGCGCCGGGCAGCGTGGCCAGCGCCACCTACGTCTCGCCCTACCAGTCGCGCGCGTTGACGCTGAGCCACCGCGACGAGAGCGCCGACTACAGCCTGTTCGCCCATGCCAGCGTGGTGCGCACGCCGGGCGTGCAGCAGCCGCTGTTCCAGGTGCGCTCGAACGGCCAGGCCGGTTTTGTCGGCCACGATGTGTTCCCGTCCAACGCACCGATGGAGTACTTCGCCGACTTCAAGGACCAGCCCCAGCTCAAGCTGCACCTGCGCCTTGACTTCACCAATGGCTGGCAATGGTGGTCGCGCTTCACGCAGCAGGGCTCGACCTGGGCTTCCAATGAATTCAAGACCGTCTTCGCCGGCGTGCCGACCAACGAGCAAGGCTTGCGCAGCCGCGAGTTGTCGTCGAACGTGCAAAAGGAGGTGGCGCTGGCGCCGGGCTTGACGCTGTCGGCGCGCCTGTCGGCCGAATCGAACGACTTCGAGCGGCGTGCGTCAGCGGCGCGCGTGCCTGACCCGAACCACACGCTGAACTACAACGTCAATTTCGCCGAGAGCGATTTGACGGCGCGCGCGGTGCTGAACTGGCAGGCCACGCCGTGGGCGCAGCTGGCGCTGGGCGCTGAACTGAGCCGCGATCATTTCGGCGCCGGCTGGGGCGACGACGTGCACGACATGCGCCTGGGCGAAAGCGGCGACATCGTCAACAGTCCCGATTCCAAGGCTATCCAGAAGGGCAATGGCAACAGCGCGGACCGCCTGCTGCCGCCGATCTTTGTCGGCGACGGCTGGTCGGCCAGCACGCGCTCGCTGTTCGCCGAAGCGAACCTGAACGTCGGCGAACACCACAAGCTGCTGCTCTCTTCGCGCCTGGACAAGAACACCTATTCGAACAGCCTGTTCTCGCCGCGCGTGGTGTGGATCAGCAGCGTCGCCGACGGCCATGTGCTGCGCCTGTCGGCCCAGCGCTCGTCGCGCATGAATACGGCGGCCCAGATGTTTGCCGACAGTGTGCGTGGGCGCGCTTCCGATGCCGAGCGCGCCAGCAGCCTGGAGGCGGCCTACACGGCGCAACTGACCCAGGGCCTCGGGTTCAACCTGGCGCTGTTTCGCAGCAGCGACGCCATCATCAGCTTCCAGGGCTTTGATAATACCGACCGCCTGACCGGACAACTGCGCACGCTCGGCGCGGAAGGCGAACTGCATTACAACTGGGAGCGCGGGCGCATCGGCATGAACGTCTCGCATGTGCGCCTGCAGGACTGGACGCTGGCGCCTGGCATCACGCGCAGCGGCATCAGCTATGCCGACTACCATACCCAATTGCCCGGCGCGGGGATCCAGACGGGTTTCGGCGACGACTTGAACAACTGGCCGAACAATGCCGTCAAAGTGTTCGGCAACTGGAAATTCGCCGAGGGCTGGACGATGCACGCCGACGCGCGCTGGACCAGCACCATGCAGGGCGCCCTCGATGGCCTCGAAGCGCTCAAGCGCGCCGTGGCGGGCACGCCGGCGGCGACGCCTGCCTTTTACGCGGCACTCGAGCGCATCGCCATCGAGCACACCTATGCGAGCGACTTGCGCGTCAATGCCTTGCTTGAATATGCCATCACGCGCACCGCCGCGCTGCAGCTGTTTGGCCAGAACCTGATCGGCCGTTACGGCAACAAGCGCTACGCCCAGGACGATGGCAATATCGCCGCCGCGCCTGTGCGCGTGCGTTTCGTCGACGAGCCGGCCACGCTTGGCGTGCGCTTCACCTACCATTTCTGAGATGCGACACCTGCGCGCCATGGCTTTGTTGTTCCTGGCTTGGGGCCAGTGGGCACGCGCAGCCGACGCCGACATGGGCCTGGAGGAGCGCCGCCTCAAGGTCGCCCTGATCTACAACTTCAGCCAGTTCATCGAGTGGCCGGCCGCTGCGCTGGGCGCGGCCGACGCCCCGTTCCAGATCTGCGTACTGGGCCCCGACCCTTTCGGCGCGACCCTGTTGGCGGTGCAGAAGCGCAGCCTGCAGGGCCACCCGATTCTGGTGAGCCATCCGCAAAACCTGGACGAGGCGCGCCACTGCCATATCCTCTACAGCGACCAGCTGCGCGGGCGCGACGTGGCCAGGGCGCTGGCCGACGCCACGGTGCTGACCGTGAGCAGCTCGCCCAATGCAGCCGAAGAGGGGATCGGCATCGGCTTCGTGCAGCAGGCCGACCGCATTCGCTGGAATATGAACCTGGCGGCCGTGCGGCACGCCCAGCTCAAGGTCAGTGCCAAGCTCATTGAAATTGCCGTCACCGTGGTCGGGGAGCGTGTCAAATGAGGTCGCTGCGCAGCCAGCTGGTGATCGTGATCCTGTCGATCAGCGCACTGGCGATGGTCGCGGCCGGGATGACGCTGTTCTTCAGCGAACTGGCACGCTCGCGCGCAGCGCTGAAAAATGAAGTGCGCACGATTGCCAACCTGGTGGGCGACCGCAGCAGCGCCTCGCTGGTCTTCCTCGACGAGAAGAGCGCCAATGAAAACCTGCGCGCCTTGTCCGACCTGGCGCACATCGCTTCGGCCTGCCTGTATACCGATGCTGGCCTGCTGCTGGCGCGCTACCAGCGCGGTGCTCCCGGCGCTTGCCGCCTCGTGTTGCCGCTGCGTGAACCACAGGTGCAGATCGACAGCGCCTCGGTGCGCGTGCAGCTGCCCGTCATGGCCGACCACAATATCGTCGGCGCCATCATCGTCAACGCCAGCACGGCGCCGCTGGTCGAGCGCCTCGAAGCCCAGCTCGTCTCGCTGGCCGTGGCATTGGGTGGGGCGCTGATATTGGCGGCCATGCTGGCGATCCGCCTGCAGCGCGTGATCTCGCGCCCGCTGGCCGAGATCCGCCAGGTCGCCAATGCGGTCGTCGACAGCGGCGACTATTCGCTGCGCGCTCCCGCCAGCGGCGCACGCGAACTGGTGGAACTGGCCCAGGCCTTCAACCGCATGCTGCTGACAATCCAGAACCAGAACCACGAACTGGCACTGAACGAGGCCAATTCGGCGCGCCTGAACGAAGAGCTGCGCACCCAGCAAGCGCACCTGGAAGAACTGGTGGCCACGCGCACCGCGGCGCTGGCCGCCACGCTGGAGCAGGCCAACGCGGCCAACCGCGCCAAGAGCGCCTTCCTGTCGAACATGAGCCATGAACTGCGCACGCCGCTCAATGCCGTTATCGGTTTTTCGCGCCTGATGGCCAGGTCAGGCAGTTTGTCGGAGCAGGAGCGGGGCAACCTGGAATTGATCAACCGCTCCGGCAACCACCTGCTCACCTTGATCAACGACGTGCTGGAACTGTCGAAGATCGAGGCCGGCCGCGTACAGCTCGATGCCCATCCGACCGGCTTGCGCGCCCTGTTCATCGACGTGGCCGAGATGGTGCGCGCCGGTGCCGAACAGGCCGGGCTCTCGCTCGACGTCGTGCTCGATCCCTTGCCGGCGCTGGTGCTGGTCGACCAGATCAAACTGCGCCAGGTGCTGATCAACCTGCTGGGCAATGCAGTCAAGTTCACCTTGCGCGGCGGCGTGACGCTGGAAGTGCGCTGCGCGGCGGCGCAACAGGGCCGCTGGCATGTCGCGCTGGCCGTCTCCGACACCGGCATCGGGGTCGCGCCGGCGGCGCAGGAATCGATCTTCGAACCCTTCACCCAATTGGTCAGCCATGCGCAATCGGCCGGCACCGGCCTTGGCCTGACCCTGTCGCGCCAGTTCGTGCGCATGCTCGGCGGTGAGCTCCTGGTGAAATCGGTGCCGGGTGCCGGATCGACCTTCAGCTTTGCACTGGAGCTCGAGGAAGTGGCCGGCGACGGCGACGATGCGGCCGCGCACGGCGAAGTGCTGGCGCTCGAAGGCGGGGAGCGCGGACGGCGCATTCTCGTCGCCGAAGACCGCCTCGAATCGCAGTCGCTGCTGCGCCAGCTGCTCGAACCGCTCGGTTTTGTCGTCCACGTGGCCAATGACGGGCTCGAAGCGTTGAGCCAGTTCGTCCAGTGCAAACCGGACCTGATCCTGATGGACTGGAATATGCCGCAGCTCGATGGCTTGCAGGCGATGCGCCGCATCCGCGCCACCGACGCCGGCGCGCTCCTGCCGATCATCATGTTTACCGCCAGCGCGTTTGAAGAGCAGCGCCAGGAAGCCTTGCAGGCCGGTGCGACGGACTTCATGCGCAAGCCGCTCGACGAAACCCAGCTTTTCATGCTGCTGGAAAAACACCTCGGTGTGCACTTCCGCCGCATGGCGACGGCGGCGCCAGAGTACGCGCCGTCGCCGGCGCTGCAGCAGCTGGCCAGCCTGACGGCGGCCCAGCGCAGCGAATTGAGCGAAGCCCTGCGGGAACTGAACCTGGCGAAAATCGATGCCATGATCGCGGCGATCGCGGCCACCGAGCCGGCGCTGGCGCAGGCCATGCGCGACATGGTCCAGCGCCATATGTTCCGTGAACTGGTGGAGGCCCTCGACTAGCGCGCGTTGCCGAACCAGATATCGAAGCAGGTCTGGCCTTGGCCGTTGGCGGCGAGGCGATAATTGAAATCGTGGCGCTGCAGCACCTCGCGCACGAACAGCAGGCCGATGCCCTGGCCGCCTTTCTTGGTGGTGAAGAAGGGGGTGAACAGCTGGCGTGCCGGCACGTCGACCAGGCGGTTGCCCGAGTCGAGGATCGACAGGCGCGCCACGCCGCTTTCCCGGCGCAGTTCCAGGGTAATGCTGCCGCCGTCGGCCGCTTCCATCGCGTTCTTGACGATATTGACGAGGGCTTGTTCCATCAGGTGGCGGTCCAGCGGCAGCGCGGGGAGGTCGGCGCAGACGCCCCAGCCGATGCCGATGCCGCGCAGGCGACAAGGTTCGCGATAGAGGGTGACGATATCGTCGAGCATGGCCTTGACGTCGGTCGGGCGCAGCTCGGGCGCCGGCATCTTGACGACACGCGTGAAGCGCTCGATGAATTCGCCGAGGCTGGCGTTGCGGCGCTTGACGGCGATGGTGGCGGTGCTGAAGTCGGCACTGTCACGCTCGTTCAACTGGCTACTGTAGAACAGCAGCGAATCGAGCACCGACCCGGTGGCGGCCACGGTGTTGTTCACTTCATGGGCCAGCACGCGGATCAGCTTTTCGTAGGTCGCCCGTTCCGAGCTTTCCAGTTCTTCCGTCAGTTCGTCCACCAGCAGGAAATCGCGTGCAAAACCGCGGTCGAAGAAGTGGCCGCGCTGGCCACGGTAGCGCCGCCCATCGGGATCGGTCAGCAGCATGCTCTCGCCCGGTGGCAGCGCGTCCATCTGGGCCAGCAGGGCGGCGCCGCCACTCTGGAACAGGGCTTGGGCGCTGGGGTTCATCAGGCTCACGCGGCCGTCGAAATCGTAGACGACAACGGCGCTCGGTGTCGCCTCGAGCAGGCGATCGAGAAAGCCTTGCTGCTCGCCGATCTTGAGGCGTTCGGCATACAGGGCGCCGAGCATGCGGTTGAACAGGGCGACCAGTTCGCCCAGGTCGCCGTCGGGGGTGTCGTGCAGGCGCGCCGAATAGTCCTGGTCCTGCAGCAGGTCGTGGAAGCGGTGCGCGTAGTCGAGCGGCTCGAGCGCGCGCCGCACCAGGTGCACGCCGCCGGCCAGGCTGGCCAGCAGCAGCACCTCGAGCAGCACGAACAGGGGTGGCCGGTCGCGATACAGCACCACCGTAAAGGCGAACAGCGCCAGGTGGATGCCGCCCAGGTAGGCATACAGGCGATGGCGCAGCGTCATGGGGCGTCGCTGTCGGGCGTGCCGAGGCCGTGGCGTTCGAGGCGGCGGTACAGCGCCGTGCGCGACAGGCCCAGTGCCTTGGCCACGCGCGAGATATTGCCCTGGTATTGTTCCAGTGCTTTTTCGATCATGTGGCGTTCCACCTGTTCGAGCGTCATGCCGTCCACGCCGAGGGCCGCGCTGCCGCCCTGGTGGCGCGCCTCGGCGTCGACGAAGTCGGCCTGCGACAGGGCGCGCTTGCCCACCAAAAGCAGGGTGCGTTCGAGCGTTTGCTTGAGCTGGCGGATATTGCCGGGCCAGGGCTGGGCCGAGAGCCATTCGAAGGCTTGCGGCGCGACCGTCACCTCGCCCAAGCCATAGTCCTGCGCCACCTGGCTGATGATATGGCGCGCCAGCAGGGGAATGTCGCTGCGCCGCTCGCGCAGGGGCGGCAGGCGGATCGTGATCAGGTTCAGGCGATAGAACAGGTCTTCGCGGAATTCGCCGCTGGCCACCAGTTCGGCCAGTTCGCGGTTGGTGGCCGAGACGACGCGGATGTCAGCCTGCTCGGTGCGGCTGGCGCCCACCGGCTGATAGAGCTGGTCTTGCAGCACGCGCAGCAGCTTGACCTGGTCGCCGCGATGGAGTTCGCCCACTTCGTCGAGGAACAGGGTGCCACCGTGGGCGCTGGCGACATGGCCCTTGCGGTCGGCCTTGGCGTCGGTGAAGGCACCGCGCACATGGCCGAACATCTCGCTCTCGAACAGCGAGCTGGTGATGGCCCCCATATTGATCTTCACGCAGGCAGCACCGGCGCGCGGGCTGTTGCGGTGGATGGCGTCGGCCACCAGTTCCTTGCCGGTGCCGCTTTCACCGAGCACCAGCACCGGTGCGCGCGTGGCGGCGATCTGGCCGATGGTGGCGAGCACTTGCAGCAGCTTCGGGTGTTCGCCGACGATGCCGGAAAAATCGTAGTCGCGGTCGAGCGCCGCGCGCGAGCTGCACGCCTGGCTTGGTGGCGCCATGGTTTCGAGCGTGGTCCTGACCAGTTCGGCCAGTTGGGCGTTGTCCCAGGGCTTGGTGAAAAAATTCGCCGCACCCGCCTGCACGCCCTTGACGGCCAGGCCGATCGAACCCCAGGCCGTCATCAGGAGCACCGGCAGGGCGCCCTGGCGCAGTTTGATTTCGGCCAGCAGGGCCAGACCTTCGTCGCCGCTCGTTTGCAGCGAAAAATTCATGTCCTGCAGGACCAGGTCGACCGGTGTGCCCGCCAGCAGGGCCAGCGCCTCGGCCGGGCCGTCGCAGCACAGGGCCGCGTAGCCCGCCTGTTTGAGCAGCAGGGCCAGCGACACCTGGACGGCGGCGTCGTCGTCGATGATGAGGATCGTGTGTTTCGGCGGTGTCGGCATCGTCTATTCGTAGTGCAGCGCCTCGGTGGGGCTGAGCCGGCTGGCGCGCCATCCGGGGTACAAGGAGCACAGCAAGGATAGCAGATAGACCAGCGCCATCGATAGTGCGGCGGCGACGGCAAACACGGGCCAGCCCAGCGACTCGCCCAGGGCGCCGGTGATGGGCAGCTGCACCAGCAGCAGCAGGGCGACGAGTATGGCGCCGGAGCTGAGCAGCATTTGTTCAGCCACGATCTGGCGGTAGATGGCGCCGCTGCCGGCGCCGAGGGCGCGGCGCAGGCCGATTTCCGGAATGCGCTGCGTGGTGTTTTGCCACAGTACGCCAAACAGGCCGAAGAACACCATCAACAACAGGAAGGCGGCGATGATCGCCAGTATGATCAGCGGCATCATCGACAGGCGCAGCTGCGACGCGCGCAGGTCGGCGACAGGCGAAATCATGTAGCCCCAGTCGCTGCGCACCAGTTTGAGCTGGCGATTGAGCGCCGCTTCGAACGTCCGCGGCGTGCCCGGGCGCACCTTGAGCAGGATCGACAGGGCCCGGTCTTTCGAGGTGGCGGGAGTGAAGCGCTGCAGCGCGAAGTCCTTCGGCGCCATCAGCTCCCCATGATCGCGGAACTCCTCGATCACGCCGGTCACGCGGTAGGAGTTGTGGCGCTTCGAACTGTTTTCGGTTTCGACATAGCGCTGGCCGAGGGCCGAGCGGCCAGGGAACAGGTCGGCGGCCATGCGCCGGTTGATCACGACAGGAATGTCGGCCGATCCATCGTCGACGCTGGAAAACCAGCGCCCTTCGGCCAGGTGCATGCCTGCGGTGTGGAAGAAATCGTCGCTGACGAAGAGCAGGTTGCTCGAGATCTTGCGGCTGCCGTCGGGCAGCGAAAATTCACCCGCCCACGTCGAATCGCGGTAGGGAGAAAACGTGGCGAAGGCGACGCTCGTCACTTCCGGCATGGCCAGCAGGCTTCGGCGCAAGGTGTCGTACACGGCCACGTCGATCTTGTCGGGCGAATCGTCGCTGACCTCGATGTCGGCCGACCACAGGTCCTGGTGCTCGAAGCCGAGCGGCATGTGGTACAGCTGGTAGCTGCGCACGCCAAACGCGGCGACGGCGAAGACGACCATGAAGGCCAGCAGGATTTCCAGGCTGAGCATCAGGTTCCTGGATTTGCGTTTCCAGATCAGTTTGAGCAGATGGCGAAACATCAGGCAGCTCCCTTGAGGGCGTGGACAGGATCGAGGCGCGACATTTTCCAGGCGGGGATGACGCCGGAGAACAGGCCAAAGACAATGGTCAGGACCAGGCCGTAGGCAAACACGGCCAGGTTCAGGTTCAGGTGCAGGTAGGGGATCAGGCCCGTGCTGCCGATCCAGGCCAGCACACCTTGGGCGCAGGCAAAGGCCAGCAAGCCCCCAGCCAGGCACAGGACGATATTTTCCAGCACCAGCTGGCCCACGAGCTGGCGCCCGGTGGCGCCGAAGGCCTTGCGCACGCCGATTTCGGCGCTGCGTTCGAGGATGCGGCCCATGTTCAGGTTGACCAGGTTCAGTGCCGGCAGCAGCATGAACAGCAGCATGAAGGTGACGATGCCGCCGACCACATACGCGGTGCCCGGATCAGCGTCTGGCGAATCGTCATTGAGCATGCGTGCAAACAGTTCGAGCTTGGTATCGGCCATCATGCGCGTGCGGTTCCAGACCTTCGGATCGTCGTACTGCACCGTGGTGGAAGCGAGGGCCACTTCCCGCTGGATCTGCGCGATATCGGCATGGCTGCGCGCCAGGATCAGCGCAACGAAGCCGCCGAACACCTGGCTCTTGTACTCGCTAGACGGGTAGGTCGTCACCGGCACCCAGATGTCGGCGTACGCGTTCAGGTGCATGGCATCTTCGACGACGCCGATGATCTCGAAGCGCTGGCCGCTCGCTTCGATTTTCTGGCCGACCGCCGCGCTATCGGGGAACAGCTTCTTCGCCGTCGAAGCGTTGATGACGGCGCCGAAGCGCCCGGCCTGGACGTCGGCGTCGTCATACACGCGCCCGGCCAGGACCTTGAAGTCGAGGATCTTCCAGTAATTGGCGTCGGTGTGGCGCATTTGCAGGGTCGATACACGTCCCTCCTGGTAAATCGAGACGCTATCGGGCATCGACGTGGCAGCGACGGCTTCGGCCGATTTCAGGGGGCGCAGGTACTGGTCGATGACCTTGTAGCCCAGCGTGCCGCGCCGTACGTTGCCGGCGACCGGGCCGCGCGACTCCATCATCATGACTTGGACGAAGCGGTCGCTGCGCCCTTCCACGCCGGTGGGGAAGAAGGTGAATTCGAGCAGGGAAGTGATCACCATCAGCACCACCAGCGTGAGCACGATGCACAGCAGGTTGATGGCGGTGAACAGCTTGCGCCGCATGAAGACCTTCCAGGCGGTGAGCAGGTAATTTCGGAACATGGCTTCCCCTTATGCGACCAGCTGGCCGTCGAACACGCGCACGATGCGGTTGACGCGCTGGGCTTCGCGCTCGTCGTGCGTGACCATGACGATGGTCGTGCCTTCGGCGTTGAGCTTCATCAGGATGTCCATGACCTCCGCGCCCATCTTGCTGTCGAGGTTACCGGTCGGCTCGTCGGCCAGCAGGATCTGCGGGCGCCCGACGATGGCGCGGGCGATGGCCACGCGCTGCTGCTGGCCGCCCGAGAGCTGGTTCGGGTAGTGGTCCATGCGCGCGCCGAGGCCCACTTTTTCCAGCGCCTCTCGCGCCAGGCGGCGCCGCTCGGCGCTGCCCGTCTTGCGGTACAGGAGGGGCAGCTCCACATTGTCGATCACGCGCAGGTCATTGATGAGGTGGAAATTCTGGAAGATGAAGCCGAAGGTGTCGTTGCGCATTTGCGCCACTTCCTTGTCGCGGTAGGTCTTGACGGGAATGCCGTCGACATGGATGACGCCCTGGCCGGGACGGTCCAGCAAGCCAATCAGGTTGAGCAGGGTGCTCTTGCCGCAGCCGGAAGGGCCCATGATGCCGACGAACTCGCCCTTCTTCACGTGCAGGTCGATGTCTTTCAGGGCCAGGGTTTCGACCTTGTCGGTCTGGTAGGTCTTGCTGACGGATTTCAGTTCAATCATGGTCGTGTCCTTAGTTCGAAATGCGCAGGGAGTCGCGGTCTTTGAAGCGTTTGATGTCGGAGATGATGATGCGATCGCCCAGGCGGGCGCCACCCGTGACCTCGACGACCTTGCCATCGCTGTTGCCCAGGTCTACCGGCGTTTTGCGGGCCACGCCGTCGTGCACGATCCAGGCGTCCTGGCGCCCGCGCCCGTTGAAGGCGGGGCCGGCGGCGACGATGAGGACGTCGTACTTTTGTTCGGTGACGATATTGGCGTCCACGCGCAGCTTGTTGCGCAGCAGCGGGTGCTGGGGCTGTTCGAGCGTGACGAGCAGCTTGACGGTGCCGTTCTGGATTTCCGGCAGCACCGTCTGCACGCGCCCGGCCAGCACCTGGCCGTTCTGTTCGATGCGCACTTGCTGGCCGGCGGCCAGGCTGCGCGCATGGAAGTCCGACAGCGTCGCCTCGACCTTGTAGTTGTCCAGTTCGGACACGCGCGCCACCAGTTGGCCCACGCCGACGCTGGCGCCTTCTTCTTCCATCACCCAGGTGAGCATGCCGGAAAAGGGCGCACGCACCTGCGACTGGGCTTGCAGTGTTTTCTGCTGCTCCAGCTGCTTTTGCAGGATGGCTTTTTGCAGGCGGGCGCCTTCGACGCTCGTTTGCGTGGAGCGGCGCGTGTCTTCGATTTGTTCGCGCTGCTGGCGCAGCTGGATTTCGGCGCGCTTGACGTTCAACTCCGACGTCAGCAAGTCTTCGCCGGAGACGCCGCCGCTCTGGCGCAGCTTTTGCGAGCGCTCCCATTTGGCGCGCGCGCTGCGCAGGTCCAGTTCCAGCAGCTCGATCGCCGAGACCAGTTGCTTGCGCTTTTGCTCCATCTCCAGGGTCAGGGCGGTGATCCGGTTTTCCTGCTGCGCCAGCTGTTCCTTCACGCTGTCGATGGCCAAGCGAATGCTGGTGTCGTCCAGTTCGAGCAGCAGCTCGCCGGCGGCGACCTTCTGGCCGGGCTTGGCGCGCACCTTGGCCACGCGTGTCTGGACCGAACTGGTGACCAGTTCTTCGTGCACCGGGATGACGACGCCGGCCGCGCTGATCGTGTTGGCGATGCTGCCGCGTTTGACTTCGGCCAGGTTGATGTCGGCCGCGCCCACGCTGGGCCCGACAACGCGGTTGATACCCCAGGCGGCAGCGGCCACGCTGGCGAGCACAGCGACAACGAGCGCGAAGCGCAGGCGGCGCCGGCGGGTGAGGGTGAGTTGATCGATTGCGATGTCCATGGCGGTGGTACAGCAATCTCCGTGCCACGTGGCCCTACGTAGGGTGGGCGCATGCGCCCACGCATGTCATCTGCCCGCCACCGTGCACCAGTGTCCGGAAACGGACAGTGCTCCCCCTGTGCCGATTTGCCATGGCGCCGCGCCACTATCCTTCAAGACCGCGCGTTGGCCGGCGCGTACATTCGGCATCAGCAGTACACAAAAACCATACAAGGAGACATCATGAAAACCATGCTGGCAGTGCTGGCCCTGGGCGCGCCATTGGCGGCGCAGGCCGCCATCACCCTGAACGTGAGCTTCGTCGACCCGGGCAACCAGGCCGCCGCCTATCGCGCGCAAATCACCTCCCACCTTGACGCCGCCGCGGCCGACTGGGGCAGCAAGATCGCCGCCGGCGGCACGCTTGACGTCCAGGTGCGCATATCGAGCAACCTGCCATACGCGTCCGGCCACTCGGAAACCTCGGCCTGGGTGGGCGATATTCCATCGATGTCGCTGTGGCAGCAGGGCGCGGCCTACAAGCTGGCCACCGGCGACGACGTCAATGGCGATGCGCCCGACGTGATCCTGGACCTGAACCCGAACTACATGGCCAACCAGCTGTGGTTCGACCCCAATCCGGCGGCGCGCACGGCCGCGGTCCCGAACAACAAGACCGACGCCATGTCGGTGTTCATCCACGAGCTGGGGCACGCGCTGGCCTTCAATGGCTGGAGCGACCATCACACGGGCGCGACCTACGGCTACGGCTCCACCTGGGACCAGTACGTGAGCTTCAACGGCAGCAACCTGTTCTTCAACGGGCCGCAGGCGATGGCCGTGTATGGCGGCCCGGTGCCGATCACGACGGGGAACAATTTCCACTTCGGGAACCCGAACGGGGCCGGCGCCGACCTGGTCAACGACTTGTTCAACGGCTGGGTGTTTTACAACGGGCAGCGCTACGGCATCACGGCGCTCGATGAGGCGGTGCTCGCGGACACGGGGCTGGCGCTGGCCGCCCCGGTGCCGGAGCCGGCCCAGGCAGGCATGCTGCTGCTGGGCCTGGCGGGACTGGTGCTTACTTCGAGAGCAAAGGCACGGCGCCTTCCATCGCCGAATTGAGCATCTGCTCGATAAAGTCGATCTTCTGCTTGGACGTCATGTCGTTGAACGCGGTGGCCGCATTCGGGCCCATGGCTGCCGTGTCGACGACGTGGCCGGCGATGGCGCGCTGCTCGCGTAGCACTTGCAAGGTCTTGGCGTCGATCAGGCGGATCTTGGTGTAGGCATAAGGCGCCATCACACCCTTGGTCGAGCGCAGCGAGCTCATGCTGGTGACGTCGACGTTGTTGTCGATGTAGAAGCCCAGGCCTTCGAGCTTGCCGTCGCCGGCCTTTTCATGGTCCATCTTCAGGTCGGCGTCGGTGCGCATCTTGGTGATCAGGAGCAAGTGGGTGACGTTGCGATTCTTGAGCAGGTTGAGCAGGTATTCGCGGTCGGCCTTGTTGGCCTCGGGCGCGTCGAACATATCGTTTTGCGATTTATAAAGGCCCGTGTCGCGCGTGAGCATCATGGTCGTGCTGGCGCTGGCGTCGGCCGTTTTGAGCACCTTGTTGGCGGCGCGCACGGCCGCTTCGTCGAACAGGGTGTCGCCGATGTCGAGGATTTTCTTCTTGTTCGTGTCCAGGTGGCTGCCCACCGACGGCTCGTAGTTGGTGATGGCCAGTTTGTCGCCCACCAGGGACATGACGGCGTAAGTGCGCGCTTCGGCATGGGCCAGCAGGGGCGCGGACATGCCCAGGAAAACCGCGACAAGGGCGGCCAGGATACGGGTGGTTTTCATGATGCGCTTCGTCCTCTTCAGATATATGTATATTAAATAAGATTGCTTAGATTATAAGCAAAAACTAATAATACTCTTCTCATGTCATGACAGGAAGCAAAATCACGGGGCGCTGGCGGCCTGGATGAAGGCGATCATGTCCGGCGTCACCCAGCTTCCCACGCGCAAGCCCGGTTCGTTTTGATGGGCGGCACGGAACTTCATGTGGGTGGCGGGATGGTTGCCGGCATAGCTGCAAAACAGGGCCATCCAGCGCTGGGCCAGGGCGCGCGCCCGTGGCTCGGTGGGCGCCAGGCCGGCGTCGAGGGCGTTGCGCACGTCGGCGATCAGGGCCGGCCACTGGCCGGACTGGCGGGCGTAGTTGGCACGGGCAAAGGCGAGTTCATCGGCGTCGAGGTAGCGCGCGTAGATGGCCAGGCGGCCCTCGGCAAAGGCGGCCACGATGTAGTCGGTGATGGCCGGCGTGATGCCGGTATGCTGGTGCAGGGCCGGTTCCTGCTCGTGCATGGCATTGAGCTTGGCGAACAGCTGCGGCTGGGCGGCTGTGCCGCGCACGACGGCGTCCATCCAGCGGCTGGCCACCTCCTGGGCGCGCACGTCGCTGGCGGGCACCGCGGCGGCGATCAGGCCGCGCACGTCGGCCAGCAGGGCGCGCCATTCCTCGGCGATGGCCCCTTCCGGCTGATAGAGGGCCAGCTTGTTCAGTTCTTCCTTTGAAAAATATTTGTCGTACACGGTCATCATCTCCAGGGTGGTGAGCCAGTCGGCGCTGGTGGGCAGTTCGCCCCGGGCCAGCTGCTGCTGCAAGGTGGCCAGGCGCGCGCGCAGGGCGCTGGCCTGTTCGATCTGGCCCGACAGCACCGCCATCTGCTTGCCCACCAGCTCGGCGAGCGGCAAGTCCGGATCGCGAAAGAAGGCGGCAATCTCGGACAGGGCCCAGCCGAAGCGGCGCAGGGCCAGCACCTGGTGCAGGCGCGCCAGGTCGTCGCGGTTGTAGAGGCGGTAGCCGGCCTCCGAGCGCGCCGAAGGGCTGAGCAGGCCGATCGTGTCGTAGTGATGCAGGGCGCGCACGGTGATGCCGGTGCGTTTGGCGAGTTCGCCGACTTTCAATAACATGCGCGGCCTTTCAGGCGGGATCGAGTTCACAGCATAAACCCTCACGCAAGGTGAGGGTCAAGGGCATTGGCGCTTGATCGAGGTCAAAAAAATGACAAGTCCCGGGCCGGCACGCCACGCGGGACTTGCCAACAATCAAAACTTTAACGATAATGCGATTCATTCTCATTTACATTCAAGGTTGAATCATGTCGCGCCCCTCGCTCCGCCTGTCCCCGTTGACCCTGCTCGTTCGCCTGGCCTTGTGCGCCGCCGTCATCCCGGCCGCCCACGCCGAGGACGCCGACCAGCAAGACAAGGTGCTGCCGACGGTGGTGGTGGTGAGCGGCCAGTCCGAGCATGAGGCCTATGCCGTCAAGCGCACCTCGACGGCAACCAAGACCGACACGGCCATCCGCGACATTCCACAGTCGATCACCGTGATCACCGAAGGCTTGATCAAGGACCAGGCGATGCAGAGCATGGCCGACGTGGCGCGCTATGTGCCAGGCATCGGCATGGCCAACGGCGAGGGCAACCGCGACAGCCCGATCTTCCGCGGCAGCACCAGCGCCTCGGGCGACTTCTACATCGACGGCGCCCGCGACGACGTCGAGTACTACCGCGACCTGTACAACGTCGAGCGCGTCGAAGCGCTGACCGGCCCGAACGCGATGATCTTTGGCCGCGGCGGTTCCGGCGGCGTGATCAACCGCGTGCCGAAACAGGCCGGCTGGAACGCCGTGCGTGCCGCCGACCTGACCTTGGGCTCTTACCAGAATCGCCGCCTGACGGCCGACCTGGGCCAGGCTGTCAACGACACCGTGGCTGTGCGCGTGACGGCACTGGTGGAAGACAGTGGCGGCTTCCAGCGCAATGCCTCGATCGAGCGCAAGGGCATCAACCCGACCGTCGCCATCCGCGCCGGCCAGGACACCAGCGTGGTGCTTGGATTTGAGCATTTCGAAGACAAGCGCACCACCGATCGCGGCGTGCCGTCGCTGAACGGGCGTCCGATGGACCTGCCGGTGTCGGCTTTCTTCGGCGACGCCAATCCGGACACGCGGCCGACCCGCCTCGAATCAGATGCCCTGTCCTCGACCATCGACCATGATTTCGCCAATGGCCTGCACTTGTCGAACAAGACGCGCTACACCGACTACGACAAGGTCTACCAGAACTACAATTCCGGCGCCGTCAACGCCAAGGCCGCCACCGTGGCCATTACGGCCTACAACAACCACCAGTGGCGCAAGAATTTCTTCAACCAGACCGACCTGACTTTCACGATCGGCCAGCACAAGCTGCTCGCCGGGATGGAACTGGGCCTGCAGGACACCGATTACCTGCGCAAGACGGGCGTGTTCGCCAACAAGGCGACCACGGCCAACGTGCCGCTGGCGACAGCCGACGGCGCGCTGCCGGTGAACTATGTCCTCGGCGGCAGCAACTCCGACCGCGATGGTTCGAGCCGCGCCAAGATCGTCGGCCTGTATGTGCAGGACCAGCTCGAATTGAGCAAGCAGTGGCAGTTGATCGCCGGCCTGCGCGTGGACAGCTTCAAGCTCGATTACCACAACAACCGCGCCGCCGGCGTGCTGGCCCTGCTGCCGGCGCCTGCCGACCTGGCCAGTCGCGACACGCTGGTCTCGCCGCGCGTGGGCGTGCTGTACAAGCCAGTTGAAGCGGCGACGCTCTACGCCAACTACAGCGTGGCGACTTTCCCGCGCGGCGGCGACCAGCTTTCGAGCCTGTCGGTGGTGAACCAGGGCCTCAAGCCCGAGAAGTTCATCAACTACGAAGTGGGCGGCAAGTGGGAAATCAATCCCGACCTGATGGCCACGGCCTCGCTGTACCGCCTCAACCGCAATAATGTCGCCATCGTCAATGCCAGCACCGGCGTGGCCGACCAACTGGCCGATGGCGCGCGCACCGACGGCCTCGAACTGGGCGTGTCCGGTAATGTGAGCCGCCACTGGAGTGTCAAGGGCGGCTACGCCTACCAGGACGCGAAGCTGCTGGCCACGGCCTCGGCGACGGCGCTGTCGGGTGCTTCGGTGGGCATGGTACCGAAGCACACCTTCGCGCTGTGGAACCGTTACGACTTCAGCCAGGACTTCGGCGCCGGCCTCGGCGTCATCTACCGCACCGACATGTTCGCATCGACCAGCAATACGGTCACGCTGCCGGGTTACACGCGCCTCGACGCGGCCCTGTTCTACACGATCAACGCCCAGCTCAAGCTGCAACTGAACGTCGAAAACCTGACGAACAAGAAGTACTATGCGCTGGCCAACGGCGACAACAACATCACGCCGGGTTCGCCGCGCGCCATCCGCGCCGGTTTGCACGCCACCTTCTAAGGCTGCTGGACGGGGCCGGGCAGGCTGGGTATATTACGAGCACACCAACTCGTGAAGCCCCGCCATGCCTACCCTGGACCCGCGCGTCGACGCCTATATCGCCAAATCCGCAGAGTTTGCCCAGCCGGTGCTCACGCACCTGCGTGAGGTGATCCACGCCACCTGCCCCGAGGTCGAAGAGACGATGAAGTGGAGCTTCCCCCACTTCCAGTACAAGGGCATGATGTGCAGCATGGCCTCCTTCAAGGCCCACTGCGCTTTCGGTTTCTGGAAAGGTGAATTGCTGATGGCCGCGGAAGACGACAAGGGCCAGGAAGCGATGGGCCAGTTCGGCCGCATCACTTCCGTGAAGGACCTGCCGTCGAAGAAGGCGCTGGCCGGCTACATCAAGAAGGCGATGGCCCTGAACGACGACGGCATCAAGGCGCCGGCGCGCGAAAAGCCGGCCACACCGCGCCCGCTCACCGTGCCCGATTACTTCCGCAGCGCCCTTGGCGAACACGCGGCGGCGCGTACCCACTTCGAGGCCTTCAGCACGAGCAAGCAGCGCGAGTATGTGGAATGGCTGGAAGAAGCCAAGACCGAAGCGACGCGCCAGCGCCGCATGGAGCAGGCGCTCGAATGGATCGGCGAAGGCAAGGCGCGCAACTGGAAATACGAAAAATGCTGATTGCCAGGTGAAACGTCGGGGTCACATCTGGCTGTTGGGAAAATCGGGGACAGACCCCGATCTTGCGGTCTTGGGGTCTGTCCCCGATTTTCCCAACAGCCAGATGCGACTCCGACGTTTTTACTTCTTCTGGTCGGCGGCGGCCAGCATGCGGTTTTGGTCGTCGAGCCAGGTCTTGAGCGGGGCGAAGTAGTCGAGCAGCGCGCCGCCGTCGATCTTGTCTTCACCTGAGATGGCCTTCAGGGCCTTTGGCCATGCCTGGCTTGCACCCATCGACAGCATCTGCTGCAGCTTGGCGCCGGCCTTGGCGTTGCCGTAGATCGAGCACTCATGCAGCGGACCGGTGAAGCCGGCTTCGCGGCACAACGCGCGGTGGAACTGGAACTGCAGCAGGTGCGCCAGGAAGTAGCGCGCATAAGCCACATCGGCCGCCACGTGGTATTTGGCGCCGGCGTCAAAGCCGCCTGCGACCATCGGTGCCGGACGGCTCACACCCATATACTTTTCGCGCAGCGCCCACCAGGTTTTGTCGTAGTCGGCAGGCTGGACCTTGCCGGCATAGACGTCCCAGCGCCATTTGTCGACCGAGTAGGCGAAGGGCAGGAAGGCGACCTTGGCCAGCGCCGTTTGCAGCAGCTCGCTGATGCCGGCCGGCGCCGGCGTGGCCTGGTCCATCAGGCCGATCTTTTTCAGGTAGTTGGGCGTCATCGACAGGGCGACGGTGTCGCCGATGGCTTCGTGGAAGCCGTCGTTGGCGCCGCCCTGGAACAGGAAGGGCTGCTTGCGGTAAGCCAGGTCGTAATAAATGTGGCCCAGCTCGTGGTGGATGACCTTGAATTCTTCGGCCGTCGGCGTGATGCACATCTTGATGCGCACATCGTCCTTGCCGTCGAGCGTCCAGGCCGAGGCGTGGCAGACCACGTCGCGGTCCTTCGGCTTGGTCAGCAGCGAGCGTTCCCAGAACGTCGCCGGCAGCTTTTGCATGCCCAGCGACGTGTAGAAGCGCTCGGCGTAGGACACCATGTCCTTGGCCGTCGTGTTGCGCTCTTCGAGGACCTTGGTCAGGTCATAGGTGCTGGCCGTTTCGACCGGCTTGAGCAGTGGGTAGATGTTTTCCCAGCTCTGGCTCCACATATTGCCGAACAGGTGGGCCGGAATCGGGCCGGTCAGCGGCACCACGTCCGGGCCGTAAGCCTGGCGCAACTTGTAGCGCGCATAGGTATGCAGCGACTGGTACAGCGGCTGCACCTGCTGCCACATGCGTTCCATGTCGGCGGCGAAGGCGTCGGCCGGCATGTCGTACTGGGCGCGCCACAGGGCGCCAGTATCGGCAAAGCCCATTTCGCGCGCACCCTTGTTGGACAGGGCGACATAGTCGACATAAGTTTGCTTGTAGGCCGGCGACTGGCTGTGCCAGCCCAGCCAGGCGTCCTTCAGCTTGGCCGGGTCGCGGCTGCGGGCCAGGATTTTTTCCAGGTCGCCAAGCGCGAGGCAGCC
Organism: Pseudomonadota bacterium; assembly: GCA_040390345.1. Lineage (GTDB taxonomy): Bacteria > Pseudomonadota > Gammaproteobacteria > Burkholderiales > Burkholderiaceae_D > Telluria_A. The sequence goes on from JAZJYP010000007.1 coordinate 39,583, forward strand.
TTCTTTCGAATCGGCGGGGCAGTACTTGGCCTTGCCGTAGGCGCCGGACAGCGCGGCGGCCTTGGTGGCGTAGGCTTCGCGCTCTTTCGGGTTCGACAGCATCAGGGTCAGTTGCAGCAGCTTGAGCTTGCGCGCGTCATCTTCTTTCAGCTTCAGGCCATTGTAGCGGCGCGCTGCCAGGGCCGCTTCGCCGCCGGCGGCGAGCTGGCGCTCATTGAAGTAGGAAGCGATCGCTTCGGTGTCGTCCGTGATGAAATTGGCGCCGACCCACTGGGCGCGCCCGCTTTCGATGTTGAGTTTTTCCAGCTTGGCTTCGGTCTGGGCGACGAATTTTTCGGCTTCAGCCACGGTCGGCTTGCCTGGTGCTGCGGCCAGGGCGCTGGTGGCGCAGGCAATGGCCGTGAGTGCGAACAGCGCGGCGGCGGCAGGTTGATGCAGTGATTTCAAGGTCTTCTCCCCCAATATTGTCATTTCGGCCTCGGTGGGCCGGAATGGGCGAATATACACCTAGGGCGCGACGCCGCCTACCGGCTTTGGCGCAAAGTGCCCATACACTGGCGCATAAGCCACTGTCGGCAACGCTGCGCGCGCGCGACAATACAGCTTGTTCACCAGGAGACCGACCATGCTGGAATTGCGACCGAGCTGCGAACACTGCAACAAGCCGCTGCCGCCCGACGCCACCGACGCAATGATCTGCAGTTTCGAATGCACGTTCTGCGCCCGGTGCGTCGAGGCGGTGCTGGAGAATGTCTGCCCGAACTGCGGCGGTGGTTTCTGTCCGCGCCCCGTGCGCCCAAGCCGGGCCTGGATCAATGGCCTGTCCGTTGCGACGCGTCAACCGGGTACCACCGTGGTCTACAAGCCGGTGGACCCGGATGCCCACCGTGCCTGGGCAATGCCGATTCGCGACATCGCTGCCGCCAAGCGCTAGCTCACGGCTCCTCGCCACTGTCGCGCAGCGTTGCCGATGCAGCGTCAAACAGGCTTTTCAATTCGCCTGAATCGGCCAGCTTCTTGATTTCACGCGCGACAACGGGGACCAGGTTGCGGTGCTTCTCGTGCAGGTAATGGTACAGGGGGTAGCGGTTCAGTTCGATGCTGGCAATGCCTTGCAGGCCGAGGCGACGAATATAGAATTCGGATTCAGGTGTGCCGTCGAGGGCGATTTCGAAGCGGTTCCCATTGAGCATGAGCATCAGTTCGCGCGATGACGGCGCCACGCTGACGTGCGAGGCGCTGCTCATGTCGGCCGTTGCCTTGATGCCGCGCACGATGCCTACATCGCGTCCGGCCAGATCAGCCGGCGAGCGTGGCGCCGGTCCGGAACCGACTTTGTAGAATGCGGAAACGGTCCACACGTTGAGCGCGGGCTCGATGCGAATCAGCGTCGGATGGGCATCGCCGTAGGCAAGAATGCGGTTGACTTCGCCGTCGGCCAAGCCCTGCGTCGCCATTGCCGTCACGCGCGAAGGTGGCATCGCCAGGATCTGCAACTCGATTCCGAGGCGGCGATACACGTCCTTCAGGACGAGTGCGTTGACGCGGCTGGTGACGTTATTGATTGTGACGAGCCTGATCGCTTCGCTTGCCATGGCAGGTGCCAGCGCCGCCATGCTGAACAGGCTCAACAGATATGTCAGGCTTTCTCGTCTGTGCATGGCTTGCCCCCGTTGCCTTCATTCAAAGTTCAACGATGGCATGATAGCCCAAACATCGTGCTGGCCGGCAGCGCCACGGGCATGCCGGTGGCGCGCATGTTCGGCCGCTTCCCATCCTGCGACCGGCCCGCCTTTGCCGGGCCATCGCCAAGCTCAGGCTGGGCGACGCCAAAGTCTGCAATGACCGCCCAGACGCCATGGTCCAGAATTTCTCCCTTGGGACAATGGCGTGGTGATTTATGGTTTGAAGAGGTCGAAAGGCAAGAGAATGACCTGAACCGTCCCCTTGTTTTCCCAGCCGTGGGTCGTGCCCTTGTCTGCCGTGATGAATTCGTTCGGGCCATATTCCTTCGCGATGCCATTGCGATATTCGGTCACCGTGCCCTGGAGGATGTATTCGATCGACGGCCTGTCCTTGTGATTGTGCGCGGCGATGGTGCCGCCGGGCGCAAGGGTAACCATGCGCAAGCGCATGTGGCGGCCAGCCATGCCTTCGATTTCCGGACCAAGCTCCAGGCTCGCCAGTGCTTTGTTGGTGACGCCCTTGCTATCGACCGGCGCGGCTTGCTGTGCGTGAGCGAGTCCTGCAATGAGCAGGGCGCCGAGGACGGCGGAACAAGCTGTCTTGGCCATGAAGACTCCTTTGACAGGGCGAAATGCCCGTGGAATCGTCAAGCATACGGCGTTTCGTTCAGCTTGCAAGCGCCTTTTGCAGAAGCGCCGTGACGACCGTGCCGACATCCGTGCCCTGGGCGACTGCCTGGGCGTTGACCTGGGCGACCAGCTCGGCATTGAGCTTGGTGGCGAAGGGCACCAGGCCGGCGGCCTGGTCGAGGCGGCGCTGTTCGCGGCGGTCGACCATCACCACGCTCTTGCCGAATTCGGCGCCGGGGGCGACCATCTTGCCCATCAGCTTCTTGGCATCGCTTTTTGCCATTCCGGTCTTTTTCATGGTGTTTCTTTCGTGGGAATGAAAAAAAGCTTATGCGCCGAAGCGGATAAGCTTTTTCTCGTACTACTGTATTCGTGGTAGGCCGTGCGGGATTCGAACCTGCGACCAACGGATTAAAAGTCCGCTGCTCTACCAGCTGAGCTAACGACCCGAAGAGGCAGCATTATAGCCGGTGTTTTCCAATCCTGCCAGCCCTAATTTTCAGGCCGACAGCGCGGCCGTCACTTTCAGCACCTCGTCGGCGGTCGTCACGCCTTCGATGATCTTGTGCGCGCCGGCGATGCGCAGCGGCTTCATGCCATCGTTGACCGCTTGCTGGCGCATCGCCTGCAAGTCGGTCTGGCCACGCATCAGGCGCGTGAAGTCCTCGCTGATGGTGAGCAGCTCGTAGATGCCGGTGCGGCCGCGGTAGCCGGTCTGGCGGCATTCGGGGCAGCCGATCGGGCGGTACACCTTCTCCGGCTTGGGAATGTTCCAGGCGCCGCCGATGCTGTGCCAGACATCGTCGCTGACCGTGCCGTCGGGGGCCTTGCAGCTGGCGCACAGCGTGCGCACCAGGCGCTGGGCCATGATGCCCACCAGCGTCGCTTCGAGCAGGTAGTAGGGCACGCCCAGTTCGAGCAGGCGCATCACGGCGGCCGGGGCGTCATTCGTGTGCAGGGTCGAGAGCACCAGGTGGCCCGTCAGCGCGGCCTGGATGGCCATTTCGGCCGTGGCCAGGTCGCGGATCTCGCCGACCATGATGATGTCCGGGTCCTGGCGCATCAGGGCGCGCACGCCGTCGGCAAACGACAGGTCGATGCCCGGCTGGACCTGCATCTGGTTGAACGAGGCTTCGACCATCTCGATCGGGTCTTCCACCGTGCACACGTTCACCTGCGTGGTGGCCAGGGCCTTGAGCGTGGTGTAGAGCGTGGTCGTCTTGCCCGAGCCGGTGGGGCCGGTGACGAGCACGATGCCGTGCGGGCGCTGGGTCAGCGCATCCCAGCGGCGCGCGTCGTCGGGCGGGAAGCCCAGTTCGGGCAGGGTCTTGACGACGACTTCGGGATCGAAAATGCGCATCACGAGTTTTTCGCCGAAAGCCGTGGGCAGTGTCGACAGGCGCAGCTCCACTTCCTGGCCGTTGGCGGTGCGCGTCTTGATGCGGCCATCCTGCGGGCGGCGCTTTTCGATCACGTCCATGCGCCCGAGCAGCTTGATGCGCGCCGTCATGGCGATCATCACCACGGCCGGTACCTGGTAGACCTGGTGCAGCACGCCGTCAATACGGAAGCGCACGACGGCGATGTCGCGTTTCGGTTCGAGGTGGATGTCGGAGGCGCGCTGCTCGAAGGCGTACTGCCACAGCCAGTCGACGATGTTGACGATGTGCTGGTCGTTGGCGTCGAGCTGCTTGTTGGACTTGCCCAGTTCGACGAGCTGCTCGAAATTGCTGCGCATGGCCAGGTCCTGGCCATTGGACTTGTTGGCGTTCTTGATCGACTTGGCCAGGCTGAAGAACTGCGAGATGTACTGGGCGATGTCGAGCGGATTGGCCAGCACCAGTTCGATCTGGCGGCGCGAGATCTTGGCGATCTCGGCTTCCCATTCGAGCGCGAACGGATCGGCCGTGGCCACCACCAGCCTGGTCGTCGTCAGTTCCACCGGCAGGATGTTAAAGCGCGCGGCGTAGTTGGCCGACATCACGTCAGCCACCTTGGTAAAGTCAATTTTCAGCGGGTCGATGCGGATGAAGCTCAGGCCCACCTTGGTGGCGCACCATTCCGAGAGCACGTCGAGCGTGAGCAGGCGGTGGGGCGGCACGCCGGAGATGAATTTGCACTGGGCGATGGCGGTGAGCGGGTGCATCGAGCCGACCGCGTTGCGCAGCAGGCCCTGGGCCTGCGCGAAGTGGGCCTTGACGTCGGCCTTGGCGACAATGCCGTCGGCCAGCAGCCACGAGAAGATCGTTTGCAGGTCGAGCGTCTTCGGCGGCGCCGGCTTGGGGGCGCTGATCTTGCTCGTCGCTGCTGTCGTCTCTGCGCTCACTCGGGTTCTCCGTCAGTTCGCCTGCATGCCCTTGACCCATGTTGGCGCCGGCAGTTTGGTGGCCGCTTCGATTGCCGCGGCGCGCTGGCCCAGCGCGTCGAAGTCGAGGTTGGGGCGGTCGCGGAAGCAGATCGCCACCACATTACCATCATGGACTTCGGGCAGGCAAATAACATGGGCGAACGCAAACTTCATCGCTTTGATATTGCGCGCGTAGCTAGGATGGTCGCCAAAGAGGTTGACGGTCATGATGCCGCCCGGCGCCAGGCAGGCATTGCAGGACTGGTAGAACTCGGGTGTGTCGAGCACCGGGCCGCGCGCGGTGGCGTCGTACAGGTCGCACTGCAGCACATCGATCGCGCCCAGGTTGCGCGGGTCGTTGACGAAGTCGAGGGCGTCCATTTCCAGCACGGCCAGGCGGGCGTCGTCGCCGGGCAGCTTGAACATCGTGTGGCAGATGGCGATGACGGAGGCGTTCAGTTCCACTGCCGCGACATAAGCCTTGGGGAACCATTTGCGGCAAGCCTTGGTCAGCGCGCCCGTGCCCAGGCCCAGTTGGGCGATGGCACGCGGGGCGTCATTGAACAGCATCCAGGCCATCATCTGCTGGGCGTATTCGAGTTCGGGCCAGTCGGGCTTGCTGATGCGCATGGCACCTTGCACCCATTCGGTGCCGAAGTGGAGGTAGCGCACGCCGTCCTGTTCGGACAGGGTCACGGGGGCGAAGCGCGGCTTGCGCGCGGGCAGGCGCGAGGATTCGGCCTGTTCGATGGATTTTCGTTTGATAAGCATGTCGCATTATCGGGGCCATGCTTGCCATAGCGCAAGCAAAAGCGACATGAGCGGGAACACGTTCCCACGTAGGGTGGGCCCGCGGGCCCACGCGGCGTGTTAATTCACTTGCGGCTCGACCGACACGCGCAAGCGCACGCGCTGGCCAGGATCGTTCGGCATGATGGCCGTGTAGTTGTGTCCACGGTAATCATAAGTCACTTCGTAACCGGTAGTACGCGACTCCCAGGCGTCCACGGTGCGGCACTGGCGCACGGCTTGTTCGCGCACTTCCGTGGTCGGGGCCGGGCGGCCGCTGTTTTCGGCGCGGTCGCCCACGATGGCGCCGGCGATGGCGCCGGCAGCGGTGGCGGCGGCGCGGCCGCTGCCGCCACCGACCTGGTT
>JAZJYP010000007.1:45409-55465 GCA_040390345.1 Pseudomonadota bacterium
GATGGAGCCGCCGGCGCTGCGTTCCTGCTGTTGCTGTACAGGCACCTGTACATATTCGGTGCGGCATTCCTGGCGCGGGCGGTTGAACTGCTCCACGCGCGGCGATACCTTCACGACGCGGGCGTAATCTTCGAAATCGGCGGCCTGGGCCAGGGGCAGGGCGGCTACGCCGAGGGCGCAGGCGAGCAGTTTTGCTGGGACATTCATGGGCTACCTCGTTGTGTCAATGTGGGGATGCGATGGTTGTATGTTAATGCTGGCGCTGCGTCAAATGCAGTCCGTGTAGCAACAAAATGTAACAGGGCGCCAGGCGGTACCGGCAGTACTGCCACACTGGGCTTGTCGAGGGAAAAAGGCCCAGTTTTAGGGTAAAACCTTCTATTTTTTTACAAATCTTGCGTTTGAAATCACATTCGGGTTGATTCCACTACCACAAAACGGTACTCTAGTACGAATGACGGTAACATTGGCGCATGGAAAGGTCACTTGAGGGAAAAATGGATTTGTTGATAACAGTGCCGCCCAACCTGGTGCAGTCCATCCGTGCTTTCCGCGTCGTGGAGTTGCAAGAGGAAGCAGGTCGCCTGGGGCAGCATTTCCTGTATGCCTATTGCGCCGATGGTTTGACCAAGCAGCAGGTATGCGCGCGCATTGGCGAATCGTTCTTCTTCCCCAAGCCGATGAGCAAGAATTTCGACGCCCTGCGCGAAAGCCTCACCGAGGCCATCAACAAGGCCGGTCCCCAGCCGGGCTTCATCGTCGTGCTTGAACAGTTGCCAAACACGCAAAAATTCGACAAGGAAGCGCGCGAGACCCTGCTCGACGTGTTCCGCGACGCGGCCGACTACTGGGCCGAGAAAAAAGTGCCGTTCCGCGTGTTTTACTCCTTCGAGTAAGTCAGTACACGGCGTGCTGCGCCGCAACATTTTTCCTGTTCGAACGCGCTAAAGGGTACAATGGCGCCCTATGAAAAACATTGTGATCCTCATTTCCGGGCGCGGCAGCAATATGGAAGCGGTCGTGCGCGCATGTGAATCGCAGCAGTGGCCGGCGCGCATTGCGGCCGTCATCGCCAACAAGCCCGACGCCGGCGGCCTGGCTTTCGCCCAGGCGCGCGCCATTCCAACGGCCGTGGTGCCAAGCCGCGATTATGCCAACCGTGCCGACTTCGACGCCGTGCTGCGCGAGACCATCGACGGCTTCGCGCCCGACCTGGTGGTGCTGGCCGGCTTCATGCGCATCCTGACGGCGCCGTTTGTCGAACACTATGCGGGGCGGATGCTCAATATCCACCCCTCGCTGCTGCCGCTGTTCCCCGGCCTGGCGACGCACCAGCAGGCGCTTGACGCCGGCGTCAGCGAGCACGGCGCGACGGTGCATTTCGTCACCGCCGAACTCGACCATGGCCCCATGGTGGCGCAGGCCAAAGTGCCGGTGCTGCCGGGCGACACGGCCGAAACGCTGGCCGCTCGCGTGCTGGTACAGGAACACAAGCTCTACCCCGAAGCGGTCCGCGCTGTCATCGACGGCCGCATCACCCCATTACACGAAGGATCATAATGAGATTGCCACCCGCAGTGCTCGGCAACGCTGAAGAAGTGTTGCGCGAGATCTTGCGCTTTTCCGCGCCCGCCGACACCACCCTGTCACGCTACTTCAAAGACCACCCGCGCTTGGGTTCGCGCGAGCGCGGCGCCGTTGCCGAAGGCATTTACGCGGTCTTGCGCAACAAGTCCTTCTACACCGATTTCGCCGAAGCCGGTTCCACGCCGACCATGCGCCGCCTGACCATCATGGGCCTGGCCGACGCCATGGGCGCCGATTCCCTGGGCGGCCTGACGGAAGAAGAAACCGCCTTCCTCGAACGCATCAACGGCATCGACCGCACCCTGATGCCGGTGCTGATGCGCTCGAACCTGCCGAAGTGGCTGTTTGACAAGCTCGTCGCCCAGTTCGGCGAAGCGGAAACTTTGGCGCTGGCTGACGCGATGAACAAGCCGGCGCCGCTGGACTTGCGCGTCAATTCGATCAAGGCCAACCGCGACGACGTCATCGCCACCCTGGCGCAGGCGCCGATCCTGGCCGAGCCGACCCCGTTTGCGCCACTGGGCCTGCGCGTGCTGAAGAAGCCCGCCCTGCAAAACCTGCCGCTGTTCAAGGAAGGCGCGATCGAAGTGCAGGACGAAGGCAGCCAGCTGCTGTCCCAGCTGGTCGGCGCCAAGCGCGGCGAGATGGTGGTGGACTTCTGCGCCGGCGCGGGCGGCAAGACGCTGTCGCTGGGCGCGGCGATGCGCAATACCGGCCGCCTGTACGCCTTCGATATTTCCGAGAAACGCCTCGCCAAGCTCAAGCCGCGCCTGGCGCGCAGCGGCCTGTCGAATGTGCACCCGGTGCAGATCGCGCACGAAAGGGACGCCAAGATCAAGCGCCTGGCCGGCAAGATCGACCGCGTGCTGGTCGACGCGCCTTGTTCTGGCCTGGGCACCTTGCGCCGCAATCCCGACGTCAAGTGGCGCCAGAAGGAAACGGCGATTGCCGAAATGCAGGAGAAACAAGCTTCGATCCTCGACGGTGCCGCACGCCTGCTCAAGGGCGGCGGGCGCCTCGTGTATGCGACCTGCAGTATGCTCAATGAAGAGAACGACTTCATCGTCGAACAATTCCTGGCCAGCCATCCTGACTTTGAATTGGTGCCGATGCACAAGGTGCTGGCCGAGCAGAAGATCGCGCTGGACATGGGCGACTACCTGAAGCTGTTGCCGCACAAGCACCAGACCGATGGTTTCTTCGCCGCCGTGCTCGAGCGCAAGCCGATGCCGAAGAAGGCCCCGAAAGTGGAAGAAGAAGACGCAGCGGAAGACTAATCGACCTTGACGACCATGCCCATCTCCAACCTGCTTGCCGATTTCCTTGACGATTTTCGTGATCCGAATCTGCTCTGGCAGGTCGGTGCCATCGCCGTCTGTGCGGTGCTGGGCTGGGGACTGGCGCGCCTGATCCGGCGCGCCTTTGTCGCCCGCGACGACCAGGGCGCCCTGCTCAAAATCGGCGTCGAGAGTTTTGCCCGCGTGCTCGGGCCGCTCTTGATCGTCGCCTTGCTGGCGCTGGCCAAGCTGTTCATGGCCAAGTCGATGCACGTGAACCTGCTGCGCGTGGCGCTGCCCGTGTTCGCTTCGCTGGCCGTCATCCGCACCGCCTTCTACCTGATGCGCCGCGTCTTTGCACGCGGCGGCCAGGTGGGCGCCACCATCCTCACGTTTGAAAAAGTCTTCTCGCTGCTGGTGTGGCTGGCCGTGACCTTGTATATCGCCGGCTTGTGGCCGGACATCATCGAATTGCTCGACACGACGACAGTGCCGCTGGGCCGCCACAACGTGTCGGTGGCCACCATTTTGCAGGCGTCGGCCTCGGTGGTGGTGCTGCTGGTGCTGGCCATGTGGGCCGGCGCCGTGCTCGAAGAACGCCTGATGTCGCTTGAAAACGTGCACTCTTCGCTGCGCGTGGTGACGGCGCGCCTGGGCCGCGCCATCCTGATCGTCGTCGCCGTGCTGGTGAGCCTGTCGCTGGTGGGCATCGACTTGACGGTGCTGTCGGTGTTTGGCGGCGCGCTCGGTGTCGGCCTCGGTTTGGGCTTGCAAAAGATCGCCAGTAATTACGTGTCCGGCTTTGTCATCCTGCTCGAACGCAGCCTGTCGATCGGCGACATGATCATCGTCGATAAATACAACGGCAAGGTCACGCAGATCAATACGCGTTACACGGTCTTGCAGGGCCTCGATGGCACCGAGTCGGTGCTGCCGAACGAGATGCTGATTTCCGGCCCCGTGCAAAACAATTCGCTGTCGAACCGCCAGCTGCGCATCGCCACACAGTTGACGGTTGCCTACGATACCGACATCAACCGCCTGTTGCCGCTGCTTGAACAAGTGGTCGTCAAGGTCCCGCGCGTGCTCGCCGAACCGGCGCCGGGGGCCGTTTTCCTCAAATTCGGGGCTGACGGTTTTGACATCGAAGTGGGCATGTGGATCGGTGATCCCGAGAACGGCCGCGGCGGCGTGCTCTCCGACGCCAACAAGGCAATATGGGCGTTATTGCAAGAAAATGACGTCAAATTACCGTATCCGACGCGAGATGTGCGCATTATCGCGCAGCCGGAACCGAAATGATTTGCCCAAAACGTTCCGCACGTCATCATATGAGCGTAAAATGACAGACTTGCGACCGTTTCCTAGAAGACGGCAAGCGGCAAAGAAATCCACTTTGGAGCAGTAATGAATTTGTTCAGCAACATTCTGAATGCTGTGCTCGACTTCATGTCGACCGGCATCACCGGCTTTTCTGGCTGGGAAGTTCTTGTCTACACCCTGATCGTCACCCACATCACGATCGCCAGCGTCACCATTTACCTGCACCGCCACCAGGCGCACCGCGCGCTGGAGCTGCACGCCCTGCCTAGCCACTTCTTCCGCTTCTGGTTGTGGCTGACCACGGGCCAGGTCACCAAGGAGTGGGCTGCGATCCACCGCAAGCACCACGCCAAATGCGAAACGGCGGAAGACCCGCACAGCCCGGTCACCCGCGGCATCAAGAAAGTGCTGCTCGAAGGCGCCGAGCTGTATCGCGCCGAGTCGAAGAACCTGGAAACCATGGAAAAGTATGGCCATGGCACGCCCAGCGACTGGATCGAGCGCAACCTGTACACGCGTTTTTCGTGGCAAGGCGTCGGCCTGCAGCTGATCATCAACGTGGTCCTGTTCGGCGCCGCCGGCGTGACCGTGTGGGCCGTGCAGATGCTGTGGATTCCCGTCACCGCCGCCGGCATCATCAACGGCATCGGCCACTACTGGGGCTACCGTAATTACGACTGCAACGACGCAGCGACCAATATCGTCCCCTGGGGCATCCTGATCGGCGGCGAAGAGCTGCACAACAACCACCACACCTTTGGCACCTCGGCCAAGCTGTCGTCGAAGTGGTACGAATTCGATATCGGCTGGGGCTATATCCGCACGCTGGAAATCCTGGGCCTGGCCAAGGTCAAGAAGCTCGCGCCCAAGCCAACGTTTGAACACGGCAAGCTGGTGGCCGACCTCGACACACTGCAGTCCGTCATCGCCAACCGCTACGACGTCATGGCCAAGTACGCCAAGTCGGTCAAGCAAGCCTGGCATGAAGAAATCGAACACCTGAAGCACAAGGCCGAACTGGAGGCGCGCTTCCTGAAGTCCTCGCGCAAGCTGATGCAGCGCGAGCCGGCCAAGCTGGAAGCGTCGCAAAAGCAGCAGCTGAGCGAGCTGTTCGAGCACAGCAAGGCGCTGGAAAAGATGCACCAGATGCGCGTGGAACTGGGCGCGATCTGGGAGCGATCGCACTTCACCCGTGACGAACTGCTGCAGCGCCTGCAAGACTGGTGCGCACGCGCCGAAGCGTCCGGCGTGAAATCGCTGGAAGAATTCTCACTGCGACTACGCAGCTACGCTTAAGATGACGGCTCCTTCGGGAGCCGTTTTCATTACTAACATCCACGTCGATTTGCCGTAGGGTGGGCACAGGTGCCCACGCGGGCTGAGTCGCAGGTCCGCGCGTGGGCACAGGTGCCCACCCTACAACGTCGAGGCTGACACCATGATCTTGCGCGTCTTGTTCCTTTTCCTCGTCTGCGGTGCGGCAACGGCCGAGGAGGGCCGGCTGGGCCGGGTGCAGGCGACCCTGCCCGAGATCGACCGCATGTATGCCGAGTTGGCGGCGAAGGAGCATCTGCCCGGCCTTATTTATGGCGTGGTCCTCGACGGCAAGCTGGTGCACAGCAAAGCCTACGGCCTGGCCAATGTGGAACGCCAGCTGCCGCCCACGACGGCAACGCGCTTTCGGATCGCCTCGATGAGCAAGAGCTTTGTCGCCATGGCCGCCTTGCGCCTGCGCGACGAAGGCAAGCTGCGGCTGGATGACCCGGTGGCGCGCTACCTGCCCGAGCTGTCCACGCTGCGCCTGCCAACGAGCGATTCGCCCACGCTGACGATCCGCCACCTGATGAGCATGTCGACTGGCTTGCCGCAGGACGACCCCTGGGGCGACCGCCAGATGGAAATGCAAGAGGCCGAGCTGGCGCGCTTCGTGGCCGGCGGCCTGTCGTTTTCGAATGCGCCGGGCAGCTATTACGAGTACAGCAACCTCGGCTACGTGATGCTGGGGCGCATTGTGACGAAAGTGGCGGGCATGCGTTTCCAGGACTATGTGACGCAGCACATCTTCCAGCCGCTCGGCATGAAGGACACGACTTGGGAATACGCGTCCGTGCCGGCCGACCAGCTGGCGCTGGGCTACCGCTGGACCGGGCAGGGCTGGGAAGTTGAGCCGATGCTGCACGACGGTGCGGCCGCAGCGATGGGCGGTGTCCTGACCACGCTCGACGATTTCGCGCGCTACGTCGCCTTCCACCTCAACGCTTGGCCGGCCCGCGATGGCGCCGACACTGGCCCGGTGCGCCGCGCCACCGTACGTGAGATGCAGTTGCCCAAAATGCTGGCCGGCAGCACGCCTACCGCGGGCCTGACCAATTTCTACAGCTTCGGCATGCGCTCGAGCGTCAACGCCAAGGGCATGTTTGACGTGGGCCATTCCGGTGGCTTACCCGGCTTCGGCAGCCAGTACCGGCTGGCGCCAGAGCAGGGCATCGGCATCATCGCCTTCAGCAACCTGCGCTACGGGCCGGTCTACCAGCCCACGATCAGCGCGCTGGCCACGCTGGTCGCCAGGGCCGTGCTGCCGGCGCGCGCCGTGCCGCCATCGCCCGTGCTGCTGCAGCGCCAGCAGCAGTTGGTCGAGCTGATCCAGCACTGGGACCCGGCCCTGGCCGCCGCCGTCACCGCCGACAACTTCTTCCTCGACCGCTCGCGCGCCGACTGGATCGCCGACACCAAGGACCTGCTTGGCAAAGTCATTTCAGTTGGTCCGCTCAAGGCCGACAACCTCTTGCGCGGCAGCTTCGTCCTCACCGGCGAGCACGGCGCACTGAAAGTGTCGTTCACGTTGACTCCCGAGAAGGATCCTAAGGTGCAGGAGCTGAACTTGCTATCGGCCAAACTCTGAGTGTTTCTTTTGATTTTGCGCTTTGCTTTGGATCCTGAACACGCCTAGACTTGAAATTGGGGTCATTCAAATAGCGGCAATCATGGAAACTGTTACTGTGCAGGATCTGGGAAATGATCTCGTTGCGTTACTCGACAAAGTCGCCACAGGCAAAGACCTGCTGATTCTGAGAGACGGTCAGCCATTCGTTCAAATTTCACGCCCCCGCAAGCTGCCCAAATCGGAAATCAAATTTGCTGTCCTCAAGGGGGCGATGTGGGTTGCGGATGATTTCGATGCACCACTGCCAGATGATGTCATCGCCGAATTCGAGGGACGCTAGTGCGCCTCCTTTTGGATACGCACATTTTTGTGTGGTCGGTAACGGGATCGCAGCTCCTGAAGCCAGGCATGGCGCAACTCATCAAATCGGCGGAAGTCGTTTTTGTTTCGGCGGCATCTGTTTGGGAGATAGGGATCAAGGCGAGACTCGGTAAAATTGACGTCGACCCGGGGCGCCTCGTTAATGCAATCGCCGCAAGTGGTTTTCGGGAACTCCCAATTCGAGCATACCAAGCCGCTGGCGTGCCAAAACTGTACGGCGGACGAAAAGCCCCAAATTCCTCTGAGCGAAGCGGTGCACTGGAGTGAGCAGCATGCCGAATTTATCGCTGCCTATAACAAATTGCTGACGGAAGAGGGCGTCGCGCTGGAAGAGTGGCGCGGCTTCTCATGACACTGAAAGTAAAAAAGCCGCGCACTTGCGTGGGCGGCTTTTTTGAAGAACGCAGGATCGATTACTTGATCTTGGTTTCTTTGTACATCACGTGCTTGCGTGCTTTAGGATCGAACTTCATGATCTCCATTTTCGCAGGCATCGTGCGCTTGTTCTTGTCGGTGGTGTAGAAGTGACCCGTACCTGCGGTCGATTCCAGCTTGATCTTGTCGCGGCCAGTTTTTGCCATGATTGCTCCCTAATTTAGACTTTTTCGCCACGAGCGCGCATGTCAGCCAAAACGGCATCGATGCCGACTTTGTCGATCACGCGCAGACCGGCGTTGGACAGACGCAGGGAGACCCAGCGGTTTTCAGATTCTACGAAGATACGACGATTCTGCAGGTTAGGCAGGAAACGACGTTTCGTTTTGTTGTTAGCGTGGGAGACGTTGTTGCCAACCATCGGACCCTTGCCAGTTACTTGGCAAACACGTGCCATAGCGCACTCCTTGAAATATATCCAAATTTGGAAAAACAAGAGTATAGCTTGAAATCCATCGCGAAATCAAGGACTTGTGAAAAACAATGGTGTCATGAGCTAACTCAAAAATTTAACAATTACATCTGCCCATGTTCGGCGAAGGAATGCACATGGGCGCCGGCGACGACAAAGTGGTCGAGGATGCGCACTTCCACCAGGGCCAGCGCCTGCACCAGCGCCCGCGTCAGCAGCAAGTCCGACTCGGAAGGCTCGCTCGAGCCGGACGGGTGGTTGTGGGCCAGCAGGATGCCGGCGGCATTGTGGGCGAGGGCGGCCTTGACCACTTCGCGCGGGTAGACGCTGGTGTGGGTGAGGGTGCCGCGAAACATTTCTTCGCAGGCCAGCAGGCGGTTTTTCACATCGAGGAACAGCACATAGAACGCTTCATGCGGCTTACGCCCCAGGTGCAGGCGCAGGAAATGCTTCACCGCGTCGGGCGAAGAGAGCACCTGGCCGGCGGCCAGTTCCGCGCCGATGGTGCGTTTGGCCAGCTCCAGCACGGCCTGGAACTGCGCATACTTGGCCGGCCCCAGGCCGCGCACGGCCGAAAACTGGTCGAGCGAGGCGCTGAACAGGCCATGCAGGGAGCCGAATCGATCGAGCAAGGTCTCGCCCAGCGCCACCGCATCCTTGCCGGGCACTCCCACGCGCAAGAAAATGGCCAGCAATTCGGCATCCGACAACGCGCCAGCGCCCTTGTCGAGCAAGCGTTCGCGCGGGCGCTGGTGCCTTGGCCATTCGTGAATTCCCATGTGATTTTCCAATCAAATCAGCCGAACCGGCGCACAGGGGCCGGGCCTGGCTTACAATATCGGTCTTTGCATGCCTGATCGACTTGCCTTATGTCTAAGCCAGCCCTTGTTACCCCCTCGTCTTACCTGACCCTGCACTACCGCCTGGCCACCACCGAGGGGGCCGATATCGTCACCACCTTCAACGCCAATCCGGCCACGCTGATGCTGGGACAAGGGCAGCTGGCGCCATTCCTTGAAGCTTGCCTGCTGGACATGCCGGAGGGCACGCACAAGACCTTCGCGCTGGCGCCTGGCCAGGCCTTCGGCGAGCGCAACCCGGAGCTGGTGCAGTCGGTATCATTGGCGACGCTGAACGAGAACTCGGTGCCCGATGCGCAGTACAAGGTGGGCGACGTGGTCGAATTCGCCGCGCCCAAGGGCGGCACCTTTGCCGGCGTGCTGGTCGAGATGCGCGAGGATTCGGCCCTGTTCGACTTCAACCATCCGCTGGCGGGCCAGACCGTGCATTTCGAAGTGAACCTGATCTCCGTCTTATAAAAGCCATGGACAATGAAATCCTGTTAGCCCAGCCGCGCGGCTTTTGCGCCGGCGTGGACCGCGCCATCGAAATCGTCGAGCGCGCCCTGACCCAGTTCGGCGCGCCGATCTATGTGCGCCACGAAATCGTCCACAACGCCTATGTCGTCGACGACTTGCGCGCCAAGGGCGCCATCTTCATCGAAGAACTCGATGATGTCCCGGCCGGCAATACCCTGGTGTTTTCCGCCCATGGCGTGTCGAAGGCGGTGCGCGCCGAAGCCGAGTCGCGCGGGCTCACCATTTTTGATGCCACCTGCCCCTTGGTGACCAAGGTGCACGTGGAAGTGGCCAAGATGCGCAAGCAGGGCTGCGAAATCATCATGATCGGCCACGACGGCCATCCGGAAGTCGAAGGCACGATGGGCCAGACCGAAGAAGGCATGTACCTGGTCGAAA
>JAZJYP010000008.1:0-2684 GCA_040390345.1 Pseudomonadota bacterium
TCGCCGCCGAAGGACAGGTAGCCGCAGGCGCCGCCGTAGATGCCGCGCTTGGTCAGTTCCAGTTCGTCGATCACTTCCATGGCCCGCACCTTCGGCGCGCCCGTCAAGGTCCCGGCGGGGAAGGTCGCGCGCAGCACGTCCAGGTTGGACATGCCGGCCTTGAGCTTGCCTTCGACGTTCGAGACGATGTGCTGGACGTGCGAGTATTTCTCGATCACGAGGCGATCGGTGACGGTGACGCTGCCGATCTCGGAAATGCGGCCCAGGTCATTGCGGGCCAGGTCGATCAGCATCACGTGTTCGGCGATTTCTTTCGGATCGTTGAGCAGTTCGGTGGCCAGTTCGGCATCGCGTTCCGGCGTGGCGCCGCGCGGGCGGGTGCCGGCGATCGGGCGCAGCGTGACTTTCTTCTCGCCGGTGGCGGGCGAAGTCTCGTTGCGCACCAGGATTTCGGGCGAGGCGCCGACGATCTGCATGTCGCCGAAATTGTAGTAGTACATGTAGGGCGAGGGGTTCAGCGAACGCAGCGCGCGGTACAGGGTCAGGGGATTGTCCACATACGGCTTGCGCAGGCGCTGGCCGATCTGCACCTGCATCAGGTCGCCGGCCATCACGTATTCGTGGGCACGGGCCACCGCCTTCAGGTATTGTTCTTTCGGGAAGTCGCGTAGTACTTCCGTGCGCACCGAGCTCGATGTGACCGGGGCGTCGACGCCGCGGCGCAGCATCATGCGCAAGTCCTTCAGGCGCTGGCGCGCTTTCGAATACGTTTCCGGCTGCGACGTGTCGGCGTAGACGATCAAGTACAGCTTGCCCGACAGGTTGTCGATCACGGCCAGTTCTTCCGTCACCATCAGCTGGATATCGGGCAGGCCCAGGTCATCCTTCGGCTGGGTGTGGGCCAGCTTTTTCTCGATGTGGCGCACCGTGTCGTAGCCGAAGTAGCCGGCCAGGCCGCCGCAGAAGCGCGGCAGGCCGGGGCGCAGCGCCACCTTGAAACGGGCCTGGAAGGTTTCGATGAAGTCGAGCGGATTGCCTTCGTGCGTCTCGACGATGGCGCCGTTCTTGACGATCTCGGTGCGCTTGCCAAAGGTGCGCAGCAGCGTCGAAGCGGGCAGGCCGATGAAGGAGTAGCGCCCGAAGCGCTCGCCACCCACCACCGATTCGAGCAGGAAGGTGTTCTTGCCGGCGTTCTGTGTCTGCGCCAGTTTGAGGTAGAGCGTGAGCGGTGTTTCCAGGTCGGCAAATGCTTCCGCGATCAATGGAATGCGATTGAAGCCTTCGTTGGCGAGGGATTTGAATTCGAGTTCGGTCATGCTTTTCTCCAGGCCGCCCGGGTGTGGTTAGGGCGGTGGGTTTCAAAAAACCTGCCGGGCGCACGTGCGCAACCGACAGCAATCAAGTGGCTTACTTAGGCCAGGATTGCCAGCGTCGCCATAGCCAGGCCTCAAGAGCGCCTGTTTGGTTGACATGGTGTTTTTTGATGAAAAACATGCGTTTATTGTTTCAGTTTGCTGTCTTGTTGTGCGAACTAATCAAGGTTGCCGCTTCTAGCAGCGAGCTCACTATACCATCGGAATCGGTCTCGTGTATAGACTCGCCGTGGTTGTATCCATACGGCACCGTCAGCACAAAGCAGCCGGCCGCGCGTGCCGCAATGGCGTCGTTGGACGAGTCGCCGATGGCCACAACCTGGTCCGGCGCCAGGTCGAAGTCGGCGCAGACGGTCAGCAGGGGCAGGGGATCGGGCTTCTTGCGCGCCAGCGAGTCGCCGCCGTAGACCAGCTCGAAATACTCGGCCAGGCCTTTTTGTTCGAGCAGTGGACGGGCAAAGGCGATTGGCTTGTTGGTCACGCAGGCCAGGCGCAGGCCCTGCGCGCTCAGCGCTTCGAGGCCAGCGATGACGTCGACATACAGCGCGCTGTGCTCGCCGTTGATCTCGTGGTAGTAGCGCTGGTAGGCGGCCAGCGCGGCGCCGGCATGCTGTTCGACGGCGGCGGTGTCCATGTCCAGGGCCAGCACGCTGCGCACCAGGTGCTCCGAGCCTTTGCCGACGATCAGCTTGATCTGCTCCTGCGTGATCGGCGCCAGGCCGAGGCCGGCGCGCATGCCATTTAGCGCCACATGGAAGTCGGGCACGGTGTCGAGCATCGTGCCGTCGAGGTCAATGATGGCCGCGCGGATGGCCTTGTGCCCGGGCTTCATTGCTTGGCGAGTTCGGCGCGCATGGCGTCGATGACGGCCTTGTAGTCCGGCTGGCCGAAGATGGCGGAACCGGCCACGAAGGTGTCGGCGCCGGCCGCAGCGGCTGCGGCGATATTGTCGACCTTGATGCCGCCGTCGACTTCGAGCAGGATGTCGCGGCCCGATTCGTCGATCATGCGGCGCGCGATGGCGATCTTCTTCAGTGCTTCAGGGATGAAGGACTGGCCGCCGAAGCCGGGGTTGACGGACATGATGAGGATCATGTCGATCTTGTCCATGACGTGCTCGAGGTAGTGCATCGGCGTGCCGGGATTGAACACCAGGCCCGATTTGCAGCCGTTATCGCGGATCAGCTGCAAGGTGCGGTCGATGTGCTCGGACGCTTCCGGGTGGAAGGTGATGATGTTGGCGCCCGCCTTGGCGAAGTCCGGGATGATGCGGTCGACCGGCTTGACCATCAGGTGCACGTCGATCGGCAC
>JAZJYP010000009.1:0-5828 GCA_040390345.1 Pseudomonadota bacterium
CTAAGCGCTGCGCTTAGGGTCTGTCCCCGATTTGTCAAGTTGCCGGGTTTGACCCCCGGGTATAATCTTGTCTTTCCCTCTTGCCCGCTGATTATCATGACCGCTCAACTGATCGATGGTGTCCTCCTCTCCCAACAATTGCGCGCCGAGATCGCCACGCGCGCAGCAAAGCTGACGGCCAGGGGCAAGCAGCCCGGCCTGGCCGTCATCCTCGTCGGCGAAGACCCGGCCAGCCAGGTCTATGTGCGCAACAAGGTCAAGGCCTGCGCCGATGTGGGCTTCCATTCGATCCTGGAAAAATATGAGGCGGACCTGTCCGAGGCGGCCTTGCTCGAACGTATCGCGGCCCTCAACGCCGATCCGGCCATCCACGGCATCCTGGTGCAGATGCCGCTGCCGCGCCATATCAATCCGCACAAGGTCATCGAAGCCATTTCGACCACCAAGGACGTGGACGGCTATTCGGTGCTCTCGGCCGGCGAACTGATGACGGGCCTGAGCGGCTTCCGTCCCTGCACGCCCTACGGCTGCATGAAGCTGATCGAAAGCACGGGCTTCGATTTGCGCGGCAAGCATGCCGTCGTCATCGGCCGCAGCAATACCGTCGGCAAACCGATGGGCCTGCTGCTCTTGCAAGCGAACGCCACCGTCACCATCTGCCACAGTGCCACGCCGGACCTGGGCTACCACACGCGCCAGGCCGATGTGGTGGTGGCCGCAGTCGGGCGCCGCAATACCTTGACTGCTGATATGGTCAAGCCGGGCGCCATCGTCATCGACGTGGGCATGAACCGTGATCCGGAAGGCAAGCTGTGCGGCGACGTCGACTTTGCCGGCGTCAAGGAAGTGGCCGCGCATATCACGCCCGTGCCTGGCGGCGTCGGCCCGATGACGATCACGATGCTCCTGATGAACACCGTGGAAGCGGCCGAACGGGTTTGAAGTTTTTAATACGCGTGGGCGCATGCGCCCACCCTACGCCAGATCACCGGAGAAGTGCGGAATGACGAATAGTACCAATCCTTTGCTCGATTTTTCGGGCCTGCCGCGTTTCGACGCCATCACCTTCGAGCATGTGACCCCGGCCATCGACCATCTGATCGCCCATGCCAGCGCCGTGGTGCAGGAACTGGAAGTGCCCTTCGATACCGTCAGCTGGGACAACTTCGTCGCGCCGCTCGAAGAAGCGACCGAGCACCTGGGCCGCGCCTGGGGCATCGTCAACCACCTCAACAACGTGGTCGATACGCCCGAGCTGCGCGCGACCTATAACGACAACCAGCCGAAAGTGACCGAGTTCTGGACCGCCCTGGCCCAGAACGAGGCGCTGTTTGCCAAATACAAGGCGCTGCACGCGAGCGCGGAATTTGCCACGCTCGCGCCGGCGCGCAAGAAGATCATCGAAAACGCGCTGCGCGACTTCCGCCTTGGCGGCGCCGAACTGCCGCAAGAGAAAAAGGCGCGCTTCGCCGACATCCAGGAACAGCACGCCGCCGTCTCGACGCGCTTTTCCGAAAACGTGCTCGACGCGACCAATGACTACAAACTGCTGATCGGCGACGTGGCCGAACTGGCCGGCCTGCCCGACGACGCCAAGCAGGCCGCGCGCGCCGCCGCCGAGAAGGATGGCAAGGCGGGCTTCCAGTTCACGCTGCATTTCCCGTCCTACTTCCCGATCCTGCAATTTGCCGACAACCGTGCGCTGCGCGAGACGATCTACCGCGCCAACGCCACCAAGGCCTCGGAAATGGGCGTCGTGTTTTCGGAACTGCAAAAGTGGGACAACACCGACAACATCGCCACGCTCTTGAAACTGCGCGACGAGGAAGCCAGGCTGCTCGACTATCGCAACTTCGCCGAAGTGTCGCTGGTGCCGAAGATGGCGCAAAGCCCGGAACATGTGATCGAATTCCTCGAAGACCTGGCCCGCCGCGCCCGCCCCTACGCCGAGCAGGACCTGGCCGAGCTGCGCGCCTTCGCCAGGGAAGAGCTGGGCCTCGACAGCATCGAAGCCTGGGACCTGACGTACGCGTCGGAAAAGCTGCGCGAGCGCCGCTACGCCTTCTCGGCCCAGGAAGTGAAGCAGTATTTCCCGGAACCGAAAGTGGTGGCCGGCCTGTACCAGCTGGTGCAGGGCCTGTTCGGCGTGACGATCCTGCCCGACGTGGCGCCGGTCTGGCATCCGGACGTGCGCTTCTTCCGCATCGAGCGCGACGGCCAGCTGGTGGGCCAGTTCTACCTCGACCTGTATGCGCGCAGCGGCAAGGGTGGCGGCGCCTGGATGGACGACGCGCGCGGCCGCCGCCTGGCCTCGGGCGGCGTCGTGCAAACCCCGGTCGCTTACCTGACCTGCAACTTCACGCCGCCAGCCGACGTCGAAGGCGCGCTGCAGCCCTCGCTGTTTACCCACGACGAAGTGACGACGCTGTTCCACGAATTCGGCCACGGCCTGCACCACATGCTCACGCAAGTGGACGAGCTGGGCGTGTCCGGCATCTCGGGCGTCGAATGGGATGCGGTGGAATTGCCGTCCCAGTTCATGGAAAACTTCTGCTGGGAATGGGACGTGCTGCAACAGCTGACCGGCCACGTGCAAACGGGCGCGCCGCTGCCGCGTGAACTGTTCGACAAGATGACCTCGGCCAAGAACTTCCAGTCCGGCCTGCAAACCCTGCGCCAGGTGGAATTCTCCCTCGTCGACATGCATTTGCACTACGACTACGACCCGGCCAGCGCGCAAAGCGTGCAGGAGCTGATCAACGACGTGCGCCAGAAATTCTCGGTCATGATGCCGCCCGCCTTCAACCGTTTCCAACACTCCTTCGGGCATATCTTTGCAGGCGGCTACGCAGCAGGCTACTATAGCTACAAGTGGGCCGAAGTGCTGTCCGCCGACGCCTATGCCGCCTTCGAAGAGGCGGTGGCAGCGGGCGGCGGCGCCTTGTCGGCAGAGACCGGCAAACGCTTCCAGCAAGAGATTCTTGCCGTCGGCGGATCGCGGCCCGCGCTCGAGTCGTTCAAGGCCTTCCGCGGCCGCGAACCGAATATTGACGCGCTGCTGCGCCACAGCGGCATGAAGAAGTGAGGATGACGATGCGCTTGACATTGGGGCTGGGCGCCATGCTGCTGTGGGCAGCGACGGCGCAGGCGCAAATCTACAAATGGGTCGATGCCAAGGGCGTGACCCACTACAGCGACCAGGCGCCCACCACGGGAGAAAAGGTCGAGACGAAGACCTTCGCCGGTGCTCCCACTGTCGACCTGCCCTACGCCCTGGCCGAAGCGGTGCGTGCGGCGCCCGTGACGCTCTACACCACGTCGCAGTGCGATGCCTGCAACCAGGGCCGCACCATGCTGCAGGCGCGCGGCATTCCCTTCAGCGAAAAAACCGTCAATACAAATGACGATATCGCCAGGCTCAAGCAAGCCGGCAGCGCCGGCCAGCTGCCCTTCCTGGTGGTCGGGCGCGCCAGGCTGACCGGCTTCGAAGCGGGCGCCTGGCATGGCGCGCTGACGGAGGCGAGCTATCCGACCGAGCGGTTGTTGCCATCGAACTACCAGTACCCGCTGGCCGAAGCGGCGGCGCCGCCGCGCGGTCCGACGCCGGAAGAACAGGCGCGCGCTGCCGCCCGCGCCGCCGCCGCCCTGGCCGCCGAAGAGGCCAGCAAGAAGCGCCTGCCGCCAGTGAACGCAGCGCCGGCCTTCCAGTTCTGAGCCCAGCCATGACGCGGATCGACTTCCACACCAATATTCCCGACAAACTGAGCTACGCCTGCCGGCTGGCGCGCAAGGCCTACGGCGCGCGCGGCAAAGTGGTGCTGCTGGCCGAAGACGCGGCCCAGGCCGCCGCATTGGACGCGGCCCTGTGGACGCTGTCCGACACCGACTTCCTGCCCCACGTGATGGCCGGCGACGCGCTGGCGCCATGCACGCCCATCATCGTCACCGACAGCGACGCGGCCGCCCTGCCCCATTACGAGATGCTGGTCAACCTACGCCGCGCCACCCCGGCCAATCTGGACCGCTTCGAGCGCGTGTTCGAAATCATCTCCACCGACGAGCACGATGCCGCCGCCGGGCGCCAGCGCTATGTGGCATATAAACAGCAGTCCTATCCCCTGACCCATTTCGTCGCAGGAGCGTCATGAGCCCTTCTTCCCCCTTCGACGACAACATCCCCGTGTTGACCGAAGTGTTCCAGGAATCGCCCCCCAAGGCGGCCGTCCCGCGCCTGCCCAAGGGCGACGAACTGGTCCAGCGCGCCCTTGATGGCTGGCGCGATGACGACTGGGAAGTGCTGGAACGTCGCTTATCGGAGCGCATCTTGCAGCAACTTCAGGGACGGGTCGACTTCGTACTCGAACAGCGCCTGCGCGACAGCATGGCCGATGTGCTCCAGCACGCCCTGGCCGGCTTGACCGCGGAAATCCGCACGGGATTGCAGGAGACGATAGAAAAGATCGTCGCCCGCGCCGTCGCCCAGGAAATCACCCACCTCCAGGCTTCAAAGAAGTAAGCCGCGTTTGCGCTTTGCTAAGCGGACAATTTGTTGTACCGTTTGGCCTAGCCTGATTTTGTCCCTATTTATCCCACGGAGAATTCTATGCAGTGCAAGACGACGTTGATCCCCCTCGCTATTGCCCTGGCCCTGGCCGGCAGCGCCAGCGCCGAAGACGTGATCAAGCTGGGCCACGTCGGCCCGGTCTCGGGCGCGAGCGCGCACCTGGGCAAAGACAATGAAAACGGCGCCAAGATGGCCGTCGAAGAACTCAACGCCAAGGGCTTCATGCTCGGCGGTAAGAAGTACAAGATCGAAATGATCTACGAAGACGACGGCGCCGATCCGAAGCAAGGCACGGCCGTGGCGCAAAAGCTGGTCGACGCCAAAGTCCAGGGCGTGATCGGCCACCTGAACTCCGGCACCACGGTGCCCGCCTCGAAGATTTATTTTGACGCCGGCATCCCGCAAATCTCGCCGGCCGCCACGACGCCGCAATACACCAAGCAAGGCTTCACCTCGGCTTTCCGCGTCGTCGCCAATGACAGCAAGCTCGGTGGCACTCTGGGGCGCTACGCCGTCGACACCCTCAAGGCCAGCAAGATTGCCGTGATCGACGACCGCTCGGCCTACGGCCAGGGCGTGGCCGACGAATTCGTCAAGGGCGCCAAGGGCCGCGGCCCGCAGATCCAGATCGTCGACAAGGAATTTACCAATCCGAACGCCACCGATTTCACCGCCATCCTCACTGCCATCAAGGCCAAGAAGCCCGAGCTGGTGTTTTACGGCGGCATGGATTCGGTGGCCGGTCCCTTGCTCAAGCAGATGAAGGCGCTGGGCATCCAGGCCAAGTTCATGAGCGGCGACGGCGCCTGCACCGACGCGCTGCCGCGCCTGGCCGGCGACGGCATCGGCGAAGGCAATGTGACCTGCGCCGAAGCGGGCGGCGTCAAGGGCGAACAGGAAAAACTGTTCGCCGACTTCTACGCGCGCTACAAGAAGAAATACGGCCAGGAAGTGCAGCTGTACGCACCGTATGTGTACGACTCGGTGATGGTGATGGCCCAGGCCATGCAGAACGCCAAGTCGGCCGATCCTGCCAAGTACGTGCCGGAACTGAAGAAGATCAAGTACCAGGGCGTGACGGGCCTGATCCAGTTCGACGACAAGGGCGACATCAAGGACGGCGCGCTGACCCTGTACACCTACAAGGGCGGCAAGAAGACCAAGATGGACGTGCTGAAGTAAGCCCAAACGCCGGACAAAAAACGTCGGGGTCACATCTGACATTCGGACACGGGCCCAGCTGTAACGTCGGGGTCACATCTGA
>JAZJYP010000010.1:0-737 GCA_040390345.1 Pseudomonadota bacterium
ATAGGTTTCGACTTGCCATTTGTCTGACTTGACCAGCAGCGCCAGGCGTTCGCGATCTGCCGCGACGTGCAACTGGTGCAGAACGTGGCCACCTTCGTCGCGGTCGCTGAAAAACACGCCAACGGCGGCGTCGGATCCTTGTCGGCCGACGACCGGAAAATCCTGCGCGGCGAACTGACCCATGTGCGCGACGAACTGCGCGCCGTGCGGCTGGTGCTGGAAAAGACCAAGCTGGGAAAAAACGATGGGCTGACGCTCAAGCCGTCGACCTGGCAGCTGGACTTGAACAACGACTCCGAGATCAAAACCTGGGAGCGCTATTTCTTCGCGATCCCGCGCCGCGGCCTGCATCCGCTCCGGTTTGCCATGCCGAGCAACGATGCGGACTACTACGCCAAAAATTACCAGCTTGAGGCCACCTTCCGGGTCGACCAGAGCGACATCGCTTGGGCGCTGTCGTACCACTATTTCGCCGAGTCGCTGATCGAAACGGTGCTGTCGTACACGATCAATGAGCAGAACAAGATCGAGCTGGCCGACGCGGCAGGCATGAAGCGCGCCAACTGGCTGATGGTGCGCGGCTTTCAGACGTCGGAGCTGATGCGGCGTGCGGTGCTGGCCGAAAAGGACGACGACCAGGAATGGATCGCCAATCCGAATCAGAAGAACAGCGTATTTCCGCTGCCGTTGGACGCGATCGACTTCGAGATCTGGGGCAAGGCGCTGGCCCACATGAT
>JAZJYP010000010.1:747-7319 GCA_040390345.1 Pseudomonadota bacterium
GGCCAATCCCAAGGCGGGCGGCATATTGGGCAGCATCGCCAAAATCTGCCCGGCCGGACAAGGCTTCAATGTCACGCGCTTTTACGACCAGCCGCCGCGCTACCCGGACTCGCAGTTCAATCAGCAATACTTCGCCACCCTCTGCCAGCGGCTCGATGCGGCCCACCAGGCGTCGGGCATGTTCGACTTCATTCTCGAGTACAGCAATCGCACCGAGGCCGAGCAGGGCGCCGGCATGTTCTTCCTGCGCCAGCTGCTGTGGGTGAACTGATGCCGGCCTACTGCGTGCGCCCGTAACGCGCGCGCAGCAGGTCCAGCATCGCCACGTTCAGCTGCCACGCATCGGACACCAGAACGCCGCTGTAAGGCAGCGCGGGAGTGTAAGGCGGCGGGCCGAATTCGGGCGTGATGGTCAGGTAGCTGGCACCGGCCGCCTTGCGCTGGGCGACGATGCGGTCCCACCAATCCAGGTGGGCGGCCAGCGGCGCGGCCATTTCGGGCGCGCGAAAGTCGCTCACCTGCGGGCCTTGCGCATGGCCTACCCGCGCATGGATATGGCGCACATGCGGGAACGTTGCGGCCAGCGTATGCGGCTGGTCTTCCAGCAGCGACTCGCAGGCGCAGCACCAGTGCGACAGGTCGGCCGTCAGTTCCAGCGTGGGCAGGGCGTCCAGGTAGGGCAGCATCAGCATCGGATGGCCGGAAAAGCGGCTGCGGTGGATCTCGTGCACGATCGGCACGCCATGGCGCTGGCCGATATCGGTCGACAGCGCGATCAGGGCCAGGTTCTGCTGCGCCGTGAAGTAGTCCTTGCCGGTATGCGAATTGACGAACAACGGACGGCCCCCGCAGGCGTTTTCCAGGTAGGCCGCCAGGGCGTGGCGGTGCGCTTCGTAGACGGGGTGGAAGACGGTTTCCCATTGCTGGGCGATGAGCAGCAGGCCGGCCTCGCGGATCCGCGCGCACCACTCTTCGCGCGCATGCAGGTCCTGCGGCAG
This sequence comes from Pseudomonadota bacterium, assembly GCA_040390345.1. GTDB lineage: Bacteria > Pseudomonadota > Gammaproteobacteria > Burkholderiales > Burkholderiaceae_D > Telluria_A. The sequence goes on from JAZJYP010000010.1 coordinate 1,746, forward strand.
CGACATTTCGATGCCGTCGAAGCCGGCCTCGCGCACGCGGCCGATGAATTCGTCCGGTCCCAGTTCATTGCTGCCCCAGTGGGGCGCGAAGATCTTGACCTCCATCAGATGAAGCCCCGCGCCGGGAAGGCGACGTCGCGCTGGATCCAGTTCTGTGGCGAGTATTCGGTACGCCCGTCCGTGACGTGCAAGGTGTAGGCGTGGCGCGAGACGGGCGAGCGGTTGGGCGCGCTGTAGTGGGGCAGCAGGCCGTGGAAGACCACCAGGCTGCCCGCCTTGGCTTCAACGGCGACGGCGCTGCTGTCGTCGGGCCAGGGCGTGTCGTCGAGCTTTTCCATGCGGATGTCGTTGCCGATGCGGACGAAACGTTCGCGCATCGGGCTGCGGTGGCCGCCCGGCTGCACCCACAGGCAGCCGTTGTCGATGGTCGCATCTTCTAGCGCAAACCAGAACGTCGTCACGCTGATGGGCGTGGTCTCGAAATAGGTGGCGTCCTGGTGCCAGCGTACTTCGCCGCCAATGCCGGGCTGCTTGAAGATGTACATCGACTGCCAGACCAGCGCCTCTTGCAGGCCCAGCTCGCGCGCGACAAAGGCCAGGCGCGCGTCGCGCGAGAAGCGCTCGAACACGGGATCGAGGTCGTGCAGGGCGTGGCCGATCTTGTTGATCGAGAGCGATTTGTCCTGGCGCAGCTGGCCGTGTTCATCGAAGGCTTCCTCTTCGAAGAAGCAGGCGATGCTGTTGTCGGAACGCAGGAAGTAGTCGTCGTTGGTCTTGGACTGGTCGACGGTCGAGAAGATCGACTGGCGCTCGCCAGGATTGAAATCGTTGACAATCTCGCCGGCCCGCTGGCGCAGGGCGGCAATCTCCGCAGCGTTCTTGAAACCGGGAAGGACTAGGTAGCCGTCGCGCTGGAATTGCGCGCACTGGTCAGGGGTCAGCATGGTTTGGGGCGCTCCTGGCGGGTAAATGCTGCCATTGTAGGGTGGGCGCACGCGCCCACCAATGCGCAGATGGTTGACACATTGTCTCCAAACAGTTGACAATCCACGCATGGACCAACTGCATGCAATGGAAGTGTTTGTCGAGGTGGCGCGCCTGCGCAGCTTCTCGGCAGCGGGGCGCAGCCTCGGGCTCACGCGCGCCATGGTCAGCAAACTGGTGCTCCAGCTCGAAGCGCGGCTGGACGTGCGCCTGCTGCACCGCTCGACGCGCGAAGTGAGCCTCACCGACGCCGGCCAGGCCTACCTGGCCCCGGCCATGGCCACGCTCGAACAGGCGCGCGAGGCCGCACGCGCCGTCACCCCGGCCGGTGGCACCCTGTCCGGCCCCTTGCGCGTGCAAGCGCCGACCAGTTTCAGCGCGGCCTGGCTGGCCGACGCGCTGGCGCGCTTCAACCTGCGCCATCCCCAGCTCACACCCACGCTGGTGGCGGACGACGCCCTGCTCGACCCGATCCGCCACGGCTTTGACTTGACGATACGCGTGGGCGGCATCCCGGACAGCAGCGCGCTGGCCATGCGCCGCCTGGCGCCCTGCCGTGGCGTGCTGTGCGCCAGCCCCGCCTACCTGGAACAATGGGGCACGCCGCAGGAGCCGGACGATTTGCTGGCGCACCGCTGCCTGCACTTTTCACACCTGACCAGCGGCACCGGCTGGCAGTTCCGCCGCGCCGGCGAGCAGCGTACCGTGGCCGTGCATGCGGCCTTCACCTCGAACAACGGACTGGTGCTGCACCAGGCGGCCTTGCGCGGCCTGGGCATCGTCTACAACACCACCTTCCTGGCCTGGCGCCACCTGCTCGATGGCGCGCTGGTGCCGGTGCTGACGGACTGGGAACTGCCGCTCAATGACCTGTGCGCGCTGTATCCGGCGGCGCGCAAGCGCTCGCCCAAGGTCGGCGCCCTGATCGACTTCCTGGTCGAGCAATACCAGCCGGTGCCGCCCTGGGATGCCGCCTTATCCGGGTACCCGCTGGTGCAATAGGGACCACAGCTGCTGGTACTGGGCCCGCTCGATCATCGCCTGCAGGCGCATCCCCACTTGCGGATATTGCGCGCCGATGGCGACAATGGCCGCGCCGATGCGCACCGTGTGCATCTCCGCCACGGCGCGCTTGAGGTCGGCCAGCACCTGCAAGTCCAGCGCTGCCAGGTCGTCGGCCTGCAAGGGCTGGCGCGCGGCCCATGCCGGCGTGTCTTCTTCGTTGGCGGCGCTCTGGAAGTGCAGGCCCAGCTGCCTGGCCAGCACGTCGAACAGCTGCGCGTGTTCGACCGGCTTGCGCAGGAAGTCGTCGGCGCCGCTCGATTCGGCTTCGCGCCGCTCCTCTTCGAAGGCGCTGGCGGTGAGCACGACGATCTTCGGCTGGATGATGTCGTGGCGCGCGCGGATGCGGCGCGTGGCGGCCAGGCCATCGAGGCGCGGCATGCGCCAGTCCATGAAGACCAGGTCGGGCCGGATGGCAGCGACCTTTTCTTCCGCGTCCTGGCCGTCGTGGGCTTCGTGCACGACAAAGCCGAGCGGCTCGAGCAGGTCGCGCAGCAGTTCGCGGCCATCGGCGTTGTCGTCGGCGATGAGGATGCTGTGGCCGCGCTCGGACGGCGGCAGGCCCACCACGTGGCTGTCCCTGCCTGGCGTGGCCAGCATGGCCGTGCCGCGCTCGACCTCGAGGGTGAAACGGAAGGTCGAACCTTGGCCCGGCGTGGAATCGACGGCCAGGGTGCCGCCCATCAGGCGCACGAATTCGCGCGAGATCGTCAGGCCCAGGCCGGTGCCGGCCTGGGTGGCGGGCGTGTCGGCCTGGACGAAGGGCTGGAAGATGCGTTCGAGGTCGGCCGCGGCGATGCCGGGGCCGGTGTCGCTGACGGCGAAGTCGAGGCCCACGCGCGCATCGCCCAGTTCACGGCTGTGCAGGTCGAGCCGCACCGAGCCCGCCTCGGCGAATTTGACGGCGTTCGACAGGAGGTTGAGCAGTACCTGGCGCAGCTTGGCGGCGTCGGTGCGCACCACCTGTGGCAGGGGGCCGGCGTTCAGGGTCAGCGCAATGCCGCCCTGGTCGGCGCGCAGCTGCACCATTTCCAGCGCCTCTTCGAGCACAGTATGCAGGTCGACCGCTTCGACGATCAGGTCCATGCGCCCCGATTCGATCTTCGACAATTCGAGGATGTCGTTGATCAGGGTCAGCAGGTGGTGGCCGGAGCGGTTGATCATGCCCAGCTTGTGGCGCGTGTCGCCGGAGACGCCCTTGCTGTGCGAGAGCAGCTGGGAGAAGCCGATCACCGAATTGAGCGGGGTGCGCAGTTCGTGGCTCATGTTCGACAGGAACACGCTCTTGGCGCGGTTGGCCGCTTCGGCGCGGGCCAGGGCCGAGGCCAGCGCATCGGTGCGTTCGCGCACCAGTTCCTCGAGGTGGTCGCGGTGGCGCAGCAGTTCGGCCTCGGCACGTTTGCGCTCGCTGATGTCCTGCATGCTGCCCTCGTAATAGCTGACGGCGCCCGTGTCGGACGAACGGACGATGCGCGAGATGACGTCGACGACGACGGTGCGGTCATCGCTGCGACGCTTGATCAGCACTTCGGCGCGCATTGGTACGCCATCACGCTCGGGGACGGCCTTTTCCCAGCGCACGCGCGCCACCGGGTCGGCGTACAGGTCCAGCACATTCAGGGCCGGTACTTGCGCGCGCGTCACGCCCAGCAGGGCCAGGCCGGCTTCGTTCAGTTCCAGGAACTGGCCGCCGTGGCTGACCCGGAACAGCACGATGGGCACGTTCGCGAACAGGGTGCGGTAGCGCAGTTCGCTGTCTTCAAGCAGGCGTTCGCGCGCTTCGAGTTCGGCCTTCACGTTGGCGAGGTCGTCGAAGGATGATTGCAGGCGGCCGGCCATGGCATTGAAGGAGTCGGCCAGCGCGCCGACTTCTTCCAGCGGGCCCGGCGCGACCCGCTGCGCCAGGTCGCCATCGGCCAGTGCGCGCGTGGCCAGGGCCAGGCGCCGGATCGGGGCCGTCACCATCGCCGCCAGCGCGATGGCCACCACCAGGGCCAGGGCCAGGGCGACGGCGAACACCAGCGCCGACTGGCTGTTCCCGGTGCGCACGCCTTCGAGGTAGTAGGCTTCGGGCATGGCGGTGACGAGAATCCAGTCGGTCTCCCCGCTGCGGTCCTGGTAGGGCGTGGCTTGCGAGAGCCAGGTCTCGCGCGAGAGCGGCTTGGCGGTGACGACGTCGAAGCGGAATTGCTCGGCCGTGCGCAGGGCGTCGAGCGAGAGGAAACGCTTGCGCAGTTCCTCGATGGCGCGCGCGGCCACCGGGTCATCGAGGACGGGGCCGGGCAGGGGATTGCCGAAGTGGGAAGGTTCGGACGAGGCGGCGATCTTGCGCCCGGCGCGGTCGATCACGATGGCGCGGCCATGGCTGGCCACGGGCAGCTTGCGCAGCAATTCATTGACGTCGTTTACGCGCAGCGGCGCGTGCGTGGCCTGCAGGTTGGCGAGGAAATCGTCGAGCTGCAGGTTGATGTTTTCGGCGACCTCCTGGTGCAGGCGCGCGGCCAGCTTGCTCGCCGCCGCCTCCGAGCTGTGCAGGGTCAGGTAGGCGGTGGCGCCGACCAGCACCAGCACCAGGGCGATGAAGGGAGCGGCCAGGAAGATCCGGATCGGCAAGCCGCCGCGGCGCTCGCCCTGGTGGCCGTCGACAAAGCGCCAGTCGTGGCCGAACAGGGGGCGCTCGCGCACGTGCTGGGCGATCTCGCTCCAGAACATCTGGTAGCGGCGCGCCAGCGGCAGGGCCAGCAGCATCGCGAAGGGGGCGATGATCCAGGTGATGGCGGTGGTAAAGAACAGGGCAGGCGTGACGGTGCGGTAGGCGATGGCGCTGGTGAACTGGGTGGCCGTGATGAAGCCCCACAGCTGCGGCTCGATGGCCATGAAGATGGCGACAAAGCCGGCGTAGCGCAGCCAGGTGGCGGGCCGGCGGAAGTCTGGGTCGCGGCCGATCAGCTGCCAGGCGACCCAGAAGCAGGCGGGGTTGATGAAATAGCCGACGTTCCAGTCGAGCAGGAAGGCCGGCGGCACGCCTTCGGCCAGGTCGGACAGGCCGTAGGCGAAGGGCACGATCAGCAGGGCAGGGTAGCCGAACAGGACCACGCAGAGGAAGACCGACAGGTCCTTGAGCGACTCGAAGGTCTGGGCGCCGGGCACGAGCACGATGAAGGAGCCGATATAGCCGGTGACGAAGATGAGCACGAAGGTCAACAGCATCGCGACGAGGGCGCGCGTGTTCCAGGTCTGGCGCTGCAGTCCCAGGCCCCAGTGGCCGCCCGGTTTGAAGGTCAGGCCGCCATAGGCGCACAGCATCAGGGCAAAGCCGAGCAGGTAGCCGAAGCGGCCCCATACTTCGAGCATCGACAAGGGAATCGCGTTGAAGAACTGCTCAAGCCAAGACACGATGGCGTGCATGCATGCATCCCCGGTTTATTGTGTTTTTGATGTTATTGCCTTAAACATAGCACGGACTGGCGACTTCGGGGTCACATCTGACATTCGGACATTGCTTGACAACCGGGGTCAGACCACGAT
>JAZJYP010000011.1:0-836 GCA_040390345.1 Pseudomonadota bacterium
TCACCACCCAGTACAGCACCAGGCCGGACGGGAAGAAGAAGAACATCACCGAGAAGGCCAGCGGCATGAACAGCATCATCTTGGCCTGCACCGGATCGGCTGGCGCCGGATTGAGCTTGGTGGTGATGAACATCGAGATCGCGTACACGACCGGCAGGATGTAGAACGGGTCAGGCGCGGTCAGGTCGGTGATCCAGCCCAGCCACGGCGCGCCGCGCATCTCGACCGACGCCTGCAGCACCCAGTACAGGGCGATAAACACCGGCATCTGCACCAGGATCGGCAGGCAGCCGCCCAGCGGATTGATCTTTTCGGTCTTGTACAGTTCCATCGTGGCCTGGTTCATCTTGGCCGGATCGTCCTTGTAGCGCTCGCGGATGGCCTGCATCTTCGGCGTGACCACCTTCAGCTTGGCCATGCTGCGGTAACCGGCAGCCGACAGCGGGAAGAAGGCCAGCTTGATCAGGATCGTGAAGGCGATGATGGTCCAGCCCCAGTTGCCCAGCAGGGCGTGCAGGTGGTCCATGACCCAGAAGATCGGCTGGGCGATGATGGTCAGCTTGCCGTAGTCCTTCACCAGTTCCAGGCGTGGGGCGACTTTTTCGAGGATCTTTTCATCCTGTGGACCCGAATACAGCTTGGCGTCGTTCGACAGCGTGGCGCCGGGGGCGATCGCGCCCAGCGGCTGCACGGTACCGATGGCGTACAGGTTGGTGTCGACCTTCTTGGTGAAGATCTCGCGCGCTGCCTTGTCGGCCGGGACGAAGGCCGAGACGAAGAAGTGCTGCGCCACGGCGAACCAGCCGTCGGTGGCCTTGGTCGCGTGGTCGGCCTTG
>JAZJYP010000011.1:846-2482 GCA_040390345.1 Pseudomonadota bacterium
CTCGCGCGCTTAAACCATCGCTCCGATGGCGCCGGACAAGCACAGCGACTGGCGACCCACCACGTCGCTTGCCACACTAAAACTCCGCGCGCAACTCATCGCGCGCGTGCGTGCATTTTTTGCTCGTCTCGATGTGCTCGAAGTCGAGCTTCTGGTACTTCTCGGCGTCGGTGTAGACGATCGGGTTGATCGAGCTGCTGTTGAAATAGGAGTTGCCTTCCGGCTTGCTGCCGTCATGCGTCAGCTGCAGGTACAGCGATGGCGACACGGCGGCGGCGCCGGTGTTGGTCACGTCGTGGCGCACACCGATGGTGTAGTCGCCGCGCTTGAAGCTGAACGTCTTGGTCAGCTTGACGCCACCCTGCTCCGCTTCGAGCACCAGTTGCACTTCGTTGGTGCCGTCGGCCAGCGTGCGCACGCCCGGCTTGGCGGTAAAGCCCGTGGTGTGGTTCGGGATGCCAGGCGCGCCGACCAGGCCCGTCTGCGCCAGCGAGGTGCCCTTGGCAGTGGCGTCGAACAGCACTTCGTTTTTTTCTGGATGGAGCGCGTCCTTGTACTTCAACAGCTCCAGGCGCTTCAAAACACCGCCCTGGGTGTCGATGTCGGCTTTCACCAGGTCGGTGGTGATGGTGATCGTTTCGGCCTTGAACACCGGCGCAGCTTCTGCGGCCGGTGCGCCCGGCGTGGCGGCGACGGCGGCGGCGCTTGGCAGCACTGCCGACGCGCTGGCCTTGGCCGAGGCGACGGCAGGTGCCGGACCGCCGAACAGGGATTGTTTGCCGTTCGAGACCATCCAGTCATTCCAGAGAATGACCAGCGACAGCGAAAACACGATCCACAGGATGGTACGTTTATTGATATCCATTGAGCGATTTTGTCAGGAGTGGTGGCAACCGCAGGCGGTTGTAGATGAATTCTTCGGTGCTGCCGGCGGCACCAGGTCGACGCCGCCCTCGTTCCACGGATGGCAGCGGCACACGCGGCGCAGCGCCAGCCAGCCACCGCGCGCCGAGCCGTGCGTGCGCACCGCTTCGATCGCGTAGTTGGAACAGGTCGGGTAAAAACGGCAGCTCGGGCCAAACATGGGCGAGACCAGCAACTGGTAGGCGCGCAGCAACAGCACGAAGGCGCGCTTCATGGCGCCGCCTTGGCGCGCAGCGCGGCCTGGGACGCGAACAGGCGCGCGATCTCGGTGCGGATGGCCACCTTCAGCGCGCCATTGGTCGCCGGACCGTCCTTGCGATTGACCGGGCCGGACAGGCGCACGATGCAGTCGAGCGCCGGCAGCGCGGCCTGGCGGAACAGCTCGCGCGTGACGCGCTTGATCGTGTTGCGGGTGACTGCGCGCGGGGCAAACCGCTTCGCTACCACGACGCCCAGCCGCGCATGCGGCAGTTCGTTGGAGCGGGTGTAGAGCACGAAATGCGCCGTTTTTTGCGCAGGCCGCAAACGAAAAACGGATGAAAATTCATCCGTTTTAATGATGCGGCGTGCGCGCGCGAAGTCGTGTGAACCTTCGCTTGTCATGGCCAATATCGGTCCGGCTGCAGGAGCCAGACTTATACTGCCAGGCGCTTGCGGCCCTTGGCGCGGCGTGCGTTGAGCACATCGCGACCGCCACGGGTAGCCATACGTG
>JAZJYP010000012.1:0-35057 GCA_040390345.1 Pseudomonadota bacterium
CCCTGGTCGGCTTTGCCGGTCCGCGCGTGATCGAAAACATCGTCCGTGAAAAGCTGCCTGAAGGCTTCCAGCGCGCCGAGTTCCTGGTGCAAAAAGGCGCCGTGGACATGATCGTCGACCGCCGCAAGATGCGCGAAGAAATCGCCCGCCTGCTGGCACTGCTGCAAGACCAGGCCGCCGAAGTCCTGGCCTGAATGTGATTGAACCCGGTGTAGGGTGGGCCCACGGGCCCACGCGCTGCATCGCCTGCTCCCCGCGTGGGCCCACGGGCCCACCCTACCTATGCTACCGACTACCCTGAAAGACTGGCTGGCCCTGCTTGAGTCGCGCCACGCCGAAACCCATATCGACATGGGCCTGGCCCGCGTGCAGGCCGTCAAGCAGGCCATGGGCCTGGGCTTCGACTGTCCCGTCATCATGGTGGCCGGCACCAATGGCAAGGGCTCGACCTGCGCCATGCTCGAAGCGATCCTGCTGCGCGCCGGCTACAAGGTGGGCCTGTACATCAAGCCGCACTTCCTCGACTTCAACGAGCGCGCCCGCCTCAACGGCGACCTGGCCAGCGATGCCCAGCTCATCGCCAGCTTCAACGCCGTCGAGGAAAAACGCGGTGCCGTCTCACTGACCTATTTCGAATTCACGACCCTGGCCATCATGCACCTGCTGGCCGGCGCCGGCATGGACGTGGTGATCCTCGAAGTGGGCCTGGGCGGGCGCCTCGACGCCGTCAACGTCATCGACGCCGATGTGGCCATCGTCACCAGCGTCGACATCGACCACACCGACTACCTGGGCGACACGCGCGAGAAGATCGGTTTCGAAAAAGCCGGCATTTTCCGCACCGGCAAAGCGGCCATCTGCAGCGACCCGGTGCCGCCGCAGTCCCTGATCGACCATGCGACCGAGATCGGCGCCGACCTGTGGCTGCTGGGGCGCGACTTCAATTATTCGGGCGACAAGCAGCAGTGGAACTACGGCGGGCGCGGCCTGCGCCGCAATTCCCTGGCCTATCCGAGCCTGCGCGGGGCCAACCAGCTGCTCAACGCCTCGGCCGCGCTGGCCGCCCTTGAAGCGCTCAGGCTCGCGCTGCCCGTGGGCGCCCAGGAAGTGCGCACCGGCCTGGTGGTGGTGGAGCTGCCGGGGCGCTTCCAGGTACTGCCAGGCCGCCCGAGCGTGATCCTCGATGTGGCGCACAACCCGCACGCCGCTTCGGCCCTGGCCCAGAACCTGGGCAATATGGGCTTCCACCCGTATACCTATGCCGTGTTTGGCGTCATGCAGGACAAGGATATCGAAGGCGTCATCAAGCCGATGCTGCCTTTCGTCGACCACTGGTGCGTGGCCGACCTCGACTCGCCCCGTTCGGCCAAGTCGGGCGAACTGGCCGCGCAGCTGGCCGCGCTGCAGGGCGGGGACCTTGACAAGAGTGCCACCGCCTTCCCGGATCCGGCCGCCGCCTACGCAAATGCGGTCAGCCGCGCCGGGGAGAATGATAGAATTGTGGTCTTTGGCTCCTTCTACACCGTTGCCGGTGTCATGGCCGCCCGAAAAACCTCACATCACTGAAAAGTATCCGCATGGGCTTGTTCTCGTTCCTCAGTAAAAACAAGCAAGAAACCGTCGACGAAGACGGCGCCTATCATTCCCGCGCAGACGACGAAGCACTGAGCGCCCGTGCCAAGTCCAAGCGTGCCGCCTCCAACGGCGAGGGCGCGCCCAAGCGCGGCAAGGCGTCCAAGGCCGCCGACGACCCCATCCTCCCCGAAAAGAAGCGCGCCCGGCGCCGCCTCGTTGGCGCCGTCGCGCTGGCGCTGGCTGTCGCCGTCGGCCTGCCGATGTTGCTCGACCCGGAACCGAAGCCGATGCCGGCCGATATCGCCATCCAGATCCCGTCCAAGGACAAGCCGGCCCCGCTGCCCGTGCCCGCCGCCGCGCCGCCCGTGGCCAGCACCCCGGCCGTGAAAGCGGCCGACGCGCTCGACGCGCGCGAAGAGATTGTCGATCCGGCCAAGCCGGCGCCCAAGGCGCCGCCGGCCAAGGATGCGCTGGCCATCGCCGAGGTCAAGACCGGCGCCAAGCCGGAAGTGCCGAAGGTCCCCGCCAAGCCGGAAGCCAAGGCCCCGGAAGTGAAGGTGGCACCGAAACCGGCCAAGGTCGAGGAGAAAGCGGTCGTCGCGGCGCCCAACGATGCGCGCGCCCTGGCCATTTTGGAAGGCAAGGAAGCGGACAAGCCGGCCGCGCAAAAATACATGGTCCAGGTGGGCGCCTTTGCCACCCAGGACAAGGTCAACGAATTGCAGGGCAAGCTCAAGGAAGCTGGCATCAAGTCGTTTACCCAGAAAGTGCCGACCCAGTCGGGCGAAAAAACCCGCGTGCGCGTGGGGCCTTTCAGCAGCAAGGAAGAAGCGGACAAGACGCTGGCCAAGCTGGAAAAGATCGGCCTCAAGTCCACGCTCGTGAATAATTAATTGTGACCATTTTCGATTACCTGGTGTTGTTTGTGCTGGCCGCCTCGGTGGTCATTGGCCTCATGCGCGGCCTGGTCAAGGAAGTGCTGGCGCTGGTGGGCTGGGTGGTGGCCTTCGTCATCGCCAACGCCTACGCGGCGGAGTTTTCCAACCTGATGCTCGACCTGATCACCAGCGACGTGCTGCGCATGGTGGTGAGCTTCGTGGCCCTGTTCATCGGCGTGCGCGTGCTGATCGGCCTGGCCACGCTGATGATTGAATTGCTGCTCAAGGCCAGTGGCCTGGGCTTGATTGACCGCGGCCTGGGCGCCGTGTTCGGCCTGGCGCGCGGCGCCTTGATGGTGGTCGCTGCGGTGATGGTGGCGAGCATGACCTCGATGCCGCAGCAGCCGTTCTGGAAGGATGCCGTATTGAGTCCCGTCGCGGAATCCGGTGTCCACCTGGTCAAGCCCTTCCTGCCAGAAGCCCTGGCCAAGCACGTACATATTTGAATTCTTTTAAAATCGGCAGTACCAGTCTTTAGGAGCACACCATGTGTGGCATCGTCGGCGTCGTCTCGCATAATCCCGTCAACCAGCTGTTATATGACGCATTGCTGCTGCTGCAGCACCGCGGCCAGGATGCGGCGGGCATTGCAACCAACCATAGCAGTATGTTCACCATGCACAAGGCCAATGGCCTGGTGCGTGACGTTTTCCGCACGCGTAATATGCGTTCGCTGCAGGGCAATTCGGGCATCGGCCACGTGCGCTACCCGACCGCCGGCTCCTCCTCCGAGGAAGAGGCGCAGCCGTTCTACGTCAACGCGCCGTTCGGCATCACGCTGGCCCACAACGGCAACCTGACCAACTGGGAACAGCTCAAGATCGAGATGTTCCGCAACGACCGCCGCCACATCAACACCGACTCCGACTCGGAAGTGCTGCTCAATGTGCTGGCCCACGAAATGCAGGAAGCGACGACGGGCTTTACCATCGACCCGGAAGCGGTGTTCAAGGCCGTCACCATGCTGCACCGCCGCGTGCGCGGCGCCTACGCCGCCGTCGCCCAGATCGCCGGCCACGGCTTGCTGGCCTTTCGCGACCCTTTCGGCATCCGTCCGCTGTGCATCGGCACCAATGAAACCGACAAGGGCACCGAATACCTGGTCGCCTCCGAATCGGTAGCCCTCGAAGGCATGGGCTTCGTGTTCCTGCGCGATATCGCGCCGGGCGAGGCGATCTTCATCGACATGGACGGCAAGCTGCACGAACGCCAGTGCGCCGACAATCCGTCGATGAACCCATGCGCCTTCGAATACGTCTACCTGGCCCGCCCGGATTCGATCCTCGACGGTGCCTCGGTGTATGCCACGCGCCTGAAGATGGGCGAATACCTGGCCGACAAGATCAAGGCGCAGCTGCGCTCGGGCGAGATCGACGTCGTCATGCCGATTCCCGATTCCTCGCGTCCGGCCGCGATCCAGCTGGCGCTCAAGCTGGGCATCGAATACCGCGAAGGCTTCATCAAGAACCGCTACATCGGCCGCACCTTCATCATGCCGGGCCAGGCGGCGCGCCGCAAATCGGTGCGCCAGAAGCTCAACGCGATCGGCTCCGAATTCAAGGGCAAGCATGTGCTGCTGGTGGACGACTCGATCGTGCGCGGCACCACCAGCCGCGAGATCGTGCAGATGGCGCGCGACGCCGGCGCCAAGAGCGTCACTTTCGCCTCGGCCGCGCCGCCGGTGCTGTTCCCCAACGTGTACGGCATCGACATGCCGACGCGCGATGAACTGATCGCCTACGGCCGCAGCAACGAAGAGATTTGCCGCGAAATCACCGCCGACGCCCTCGTGTACCAGGACGTCGACGCGCTCAAGCGTTCGATTTCCGACGTCAATCCGGCGCTGCAGAATTTTGAAGCGTCCTGCTTCGACGGCATCTACGTCACCGGCGACGTCACGCCCGACTACCTGGACCGCCTCGAACATGCGCGCCACAACCCGAAGGCCGCGCCGGCAGAGGATGCCGCCCGCACGCAGCTGAACCTGAACCTGGCGACGGCCGAATGAGCGAGAAAAAGACCTTCGGCTTCACCACCACGGTCCTGCACAACGATCGCCAGAAGGCGATCGAGCAGGGTTCGCTGCACAAGCCCGTGCACAATTCGGTGGCCTTCGGCTATGCGGACGCGCGCCAGCTTGCCTCGGTTTTCCAGGGCAAGGAGCCGGGCTTCCGCTACGGCCGCCAGGGCAATCCGACGGTGTCTGCGCTGGAAGACAAGATCACTAACATGGAAGATGGCGTTGCCACGCTGTGCTTCGCCACCGGCATGGGCGCCATCGGCGCCGTGTTCCAGGCGCTGCTGCGCGCGGGCGACCATGTGGTGTCCTCGTCCTTCCTGTTCGGGAACACCAACAGCCTGTGGCAGACCGTGGCCGGGCAGGGCGTGGGCGTGGCCTTTGTCGACGCCACCGTCGTGGCAAACGTCGAAGCGGCGCTGACGCCGGCAACGCGCATCGTCTTTGTGGAGACCATCGCCAACCCGCGCACCCAGGTGGCGGACCTGGCGCGCATCGGCGCCCTGTGCCAGGCACGCGGCATCCTGTTCGTGGTCGATAACACGATGACGACGCCTTACCTGTTCCGTCCCAAGTCGGTTGGCGCGGGCCTGGTCGTCAATGCGCTCACCAAGTCGATCGGTGGCCATGGCAATGCCCTCGGCGGCGCCCTGACCGACACCGGTGCCTATGACTGGACGGCCTACCCGCACATCGCCGAGAACTACCGGAAGAATCCGCCGAAGCAGTGGGGCATGGCCCAGTTGCGCGCCAAGGGCTTGCGCGACTTTGGCGCTGCCCTGGGGCCGGAAGCGGCGCACCACATCGCCGTCGGCGCCGAGACCCTGGCCCTGCGCATGGAGCGTACTTCGTCCAATGCGCTGGCACTGGCGCGCATGCTCGACGCGGACGAACGCGTCGCCGCCGTGCATTATCCGGGCCTGCCCTCGCACCCGCAGCACGCGCTGTCGACGCAGCTGTTCCGTTCTTACGGTTCGCTGTTCAGCTTCGAATTGAAAGAGGGGATCGACTGCTTCGATTACCTGAACCGGCTGCAGGTGGCCATCGCGGCGAGCAACCTCGGTGACACGCGCACGCTCGTCATTCCGGTCGCGCACACGATCTTCTACGAGATGGGCCCCGAGCGGCGCGCCAGCATGGGCATCGCCGAGTCCTTGATCCGCGTGTCGGTGGGCATCGAAGACGAAGCCGACCTGCTGGCCGATTTCAAGGCCGCGCTTGAGGACTAAGGGCGGGCGAATGTGAATTGCTGCATGTCAAGATCGGCAGTTCAATTTGAAATAAGGTGAGTGTTCTGTCTCCAATACACATCAAGGGAGGTGCTCACTTATGTCAACTTTAGTCTTCGATGGGGAAGCTCATCAAATTGCGCTTGTCGGTAAGGATGGCAAGACAATTGCTCATTGGATCGCGTACAACAACGTCGACCGGCATGCGACCCTCACGCATGTCCGCAACGGCACCTACATGGTATTGGATCGCAATGCTCCTCGCCGGCACCAGGCGAAGGCCAATGGCCCATATGGGCTGCACGGAATAATTCGATTCAATGTGCCGGGGCATCCGGGTATTGGCGTGCATTCAGGTCGGGCCAATGCACGCAGCGAGCCGGGGCCGACGCACGCGACTATGGGTTGCATTCGCACTACAGATGCCGCGATGGAGGCCATCGTAACTCTCATGAAAACGGATCCGCTCGACACGATCGACGTGACGAATCATAGCGCCGGTGTTGCGCGCCATGCCGCGGTAAGAAATCATTTTCGGACGCTCCATGATCCCTGCCGCATATAGGATGTTGCATCGGCTTTCAGGTCGCGCGGCGGGCGGATTGGTCATCAGTCTGGCGCTTGCCTTGCCTTTGCACACGAATGCAAAACTATGCAGCGCGGCTGAGGCAGAAGCGGCTGATGCGATCGTCGATGGTCTCGACAGCTGGAATAAAATCCAAAATGCTGTGCATCGCTTTGGTCATTGCGACGATGGCGGGATTGCTGAAGGATTTTCGGAGGCGATCGCCAGGATGCTGGTCGATCACTGGTCAGACTTGCCGAGGCTCGCCAGGCTCGTCCAAGCCGATCCAAAGTTCGCGCTGTTCGTTACAAAGCACATCGACGCGACCCTCATGCCGTCCGACCTTGAGCGCATTGCGTCGCTTGCGACGAGTGCTTGCCCGCAAAAGCTCGACGCGCTGTGCCAAAGCATCTATAAGGGCGCCACGAAAGCGCTCAGCAAGAAATGAGGCGCCCTGCCAGCCTGGCAGGGCGCCCGTCGGGCTTAGGTGCCGCCCGTGACCGTGAACGGTTGGGTCTTGGCCAGGTTGATGGCAGTGGTGGTGACGGCCGGGGTGAGGGTACCGGTCGTGGTCGTCAAACCGTTCGTCTTCAGTAGGTCAAGGTCCTTGTCGCCAGCGCTCTGGGTCCCCCCAGTCGGCGTCGTGATCGTCGCCGTCAGGAAATTCGTCGTCGAGAGCGTGACGTTGTAATTGGTCTTGAGCAGGCTGACAAGGCCGGCCTGCGCATCCGTCAGCGCTTTCGAATCGCTCAGGATCGCCTTGCCGTTGGTATTGGTGAGCAAATTGGCGGCCGTCGTACCGGCGCGCGTGGCCAGGTAATCGGTCAGCATATCGGTCAGCGGTGTGATGTTGGCCACGCCCGCGCCGGGTGTCACCGAACGCAGTACCGTGGCGCCCTTGGTGGCAGTGAGGATGCACGGCCCCTTTCCATCGCCAATGACGACGTTGAAGGTCCCGTCCGCGGCGGACGTCGCTGTCCCGCTATTGGTGCTGCAAGTCACGGCAATCGCGGCGCCAGCCAGTGCGGCGCCGGTCGCGGCAGTTCCGGTGACGGTCAAATTGACCACAGGCGGCACAACGGGCGGGGGGACATAATCGGTGCCGCCACCGCATGCGGCCAGGGCCGACAAGGCCAGCAGCGCTACACCGCATCGTTTGTGTTTCTGCATTCCTGCCATCGTTGACTTGCTCATGTTCTCTTCCTCCCCAGTTGGACTTCGACTTCCTATTTTCGAGCCTGACAAAGACCCTTGGCAAGGAAAAGATGGCAAGCTTGTGGCTTGGGGAGGATTATTTTGCAGGATCGTTGTTAGCAGCCTCGGCCTTCTTGCTTTCGGCAGCTTCTTTCTCCTGCTTTGCCTTCTTGTTGGCAAGGTGGCGGCCCACCAGGCAGCCGCCTACGGCGCCCGCCACAGCATGTTTGCCAGCCACGTGGCCGACCACGCCGCCCACGACGGCGCCCTTGACGCAACCTTTTGCGCTGGCCGTGCCGCTTGCCATTGCCAGTGTCAATACTGCCGCGATCCATACTTTGTTCATTGCCCGCTCCTGTTTGCTGCCGGCTCGCTGCCGGCAAGGGAATTATCCGCCGTTCGCTTCGCCTGCGCAAAGGCAAACGGATACATATGTGTTCAGGGCGCCTTCATGGCCTTGTCGAAGAAAGCAATGACGCTGCGGTTCATGTCGGCATGGAAGGCCTTGCGGTCGAAGGCGCCCTGGTCGGCGCAGATCGCTGGTGGCGCCAACAGGCCGCAGGGCGTGAGGAATGAGGTATGCCCGGCACCCGCGACGGCGTGGAATTCGGCCCGTGCACCCAGCGCGTCCTGTACCAGTTTGGCATTGCTGGCGTAGGGCACCGTGCTATCGAGATCGCCGCTCCACAGCTGGACCGGCACCTGGACCTGGTCGAGCCCATGTGCGCCAAAGGTAAAGCCCAGTCCCGGCGCGGCCACCACGGCGGCCTTGATGCGGGCGTCGGCCACGAAAGCTTCGGCTGCCAGGTCCGGTTTCAGGATCCCCGAATTGACTTGCTTGAGCAGCGTGCACACGAATTCCGGCGTCGTGGCGCAGTGGCTGGCGACGCTGCGCAGGTCCGGTTGGCCGCCGATGGCCGAGAGCACCGTCAGGCCGCCGGCCGACATGCCAAAGGCGCCGATGCGCGCGGCGTCGATATGGTCGTGGACGGGCCAGTCCTTGAGCATCGCGTCGACCGTGGCGCGCAGCTGGCGGTTGCGTTCATTGAACAGCGTGGCCGAGGAGGCCAGGCTCTCGTCGAGGAAGTTGTCGCCCGCGTGCATGGGCGCGGCAACGATATAGCCGGCGCTCGCCAGCGCCATGGCCAGGTCGGCGTGGCTGCCCGGGCCGCCGCCATTGCCGTGTGAGATCACCACCAGTGGCAGCTTCTGGCCTTTGACGTCACCGTCCGGTGCCACGCTCATGACTACGGGGCCGAGCATGGTCGTCGGGCGCGTGCCCGAGCTGGTGGGGTACCACACGCTGACGGCGAAGGCTTTGCCGTCGGCGCCTTTGGCCTGCATGGCCTGGAAACCGACGGGATGTTCACTGCGTTGGGCGGTCGCCATGCCCGCGCCGACCACGGCGAGAACAATGACGACAAGGGCGATGAGGATCCGGCGTAGCCATTTCATGGCGATGTCCTTACAGGGTTTGGAAGTGGGGCATCTTGCGCCGGACTGCGCTAAATTGCAAACAGGTTTTGGTGCATATACCTGTGCTACTGTCACGGCTTTGAGCCCAGGGACCGATCACATGAAAAAACTACTTGCCGCCATCCTGCTGCTGCCTACTTTCCTGCACGCCCAGGTGATCGATCCTGGCGTGAGCCGCGCCATCGATACCGACGTGTGGAACGTGATTAGCAGCACCGTGGCCATCGGCGACGCCGCCGCCATGGCGCGCGCATACCACCCGGATGCGGTGCTGGTGTCAGCCTTTCGCAAGAAGTCGGTGGCGATCGCCGAGATCATGAAGGTGTGGGCCGATGGCATGGCCAAGGACAAGGCCGAAGGCGGTCGTGCGACAGTCGCCTTCCGCTTCGCTGCGCGCACCGACAATGCTGCAACGGCCTTTGAGACCGGCATCTTCAAATATACGAGTGTCGACCGGACCGGTGTGGCGAAGGTATCTTATTCGCCATTCGAGATGCTGCTGGTGAAAAAGGACGGCGCCTGGCGCATCCTGATGGAGCGCCAGCTGGCCGAAACCGACGCCGCGGCCTGGGACAAGCTGGCGCCGTGATCAGGGCTTCTCGGCCAAGGGGCGTACGTACTGCAACAGGCTGACCAGGGTCTTGCCCGGCTCTTCCCACGGGATCATATGGGCCGAATGCTCGAACCACACGGCCTGCTTGTAAGGCGCCTTGACCTGCGCGAGCCAGGACACCGTCGGCGCGGTCGGCGTCGTGTAGTCATGGCGGCCCAGGAACATCACCACGGGAATCGGGAAGCTGCGCACGCCCGACATGTCGACGGTGACGAACTCGGGTAGCAGGCGGCCCAGCGTGAACAGGCTGCCTTCATCGATGGCGCGCACATTGGCCGCGTCGTAGTCGGGCGAGAGCAGGGGGCCGTCGAAGTAGTAGGTCGAATCGCTGCGGTAGGCCGTCATGCCGCCGTAATACTGCGGCCATTTGCGCGCGACGATGATGCGCTCGCGCGTGATCGGCTGCTCGCCCGGATAGGGGGCGATCGAGGTCAGGTCTTTCAGCGCTTCCTCGTTGTGTTTTTCCCTGGCCTGGGCCAGCGCATAGTCGTAGCTGAGGCGCTCGTTCTCGCGCGTGCTGATGACCTGGCCGATGCCCACGTAGGCGTGGAACAGGTCGGGCCGTTTCAGCGCCGCCCGCATGGCCACGACGGTGCCCCAGCTGTGGCCCATCAGGATCAGCTTGTCCTTGTGGTAGCGCTGGCGCACGGCCTCGGCCACGTCGATCGCATCGTCGACATAGCGCTCGATGCGGATGGTGTCGGCGATGGCGGCCGGGTCGGATTCGCCGAGCGTCTTGCCGGCGCCGCGCTGGTCGTAGTTCACGACGGTGAAGTATTCCTCGATGGGACGCTGGAACTGCCACAGCGTCGGCGTGACGGGCGAAGCCGGGCCGCCATGCACGAACAGGATGATGGGATTGGCGCGGTCCTGGCCGCGCACATTGAGCCACTGGTCGATGCCGCCGATGCGCGTCTTGTAGGCTTCCTGCACGCCCGCCGGGTTGGCGATCTTGTCCAGGTCAGCCACGGCGGCGCGGGCTTTCTTGTAGTTCGCTGCATCAGTGGCTGGTGTCGGTTCGCCGTGCGCGCTGGCGCTGCAAAGAACAAACAACAACATCGAAATAAATCTCATGGGCTCTTCCTCGATGAGTAGGGGGCAAGGCGGACATACTAACGGTTTACACCGGTTTTCGCTTAGCGCGCTTTCTTGCAGCACATCAGGCGCAGAGCGACGCTACTGGTTTACAGTGAAAACCAAAGCGCGTGCGCGTGCGTCATGTCTTCCATGTGCGGAGTATGATAATCACACTATGTCAAATCACGATGACGATAATCCATGGCAGGCGTTTGCGCTTGGATTCCTCTCTGGACTGGCGTTGCCCGCAAGTTTATTCGCGCGTACAGAGCGGCCTGCCTGCCTTCCGGTTCACTATGTGGTGGTGCCCGCGATTCCCGAAGGCGGTGCCATCGCCGGTGACTGGCAGCACGTCCATGCCGACCTGTGCCGTGTAGTGAGGACATATGAGCCGGTCGAGCAGGCGTCGGAAGTGCGCAGTAAAAAACCTTCCTCCAGGCGGCGCAAGTCTTGGGCCAAAACCTGATTTTATTGAAGGGCCTTCGGGAGAAATTACACTCTTTCAAATGACGCAGGTCTATCACGGAACAGTACCGCACCCGGACGTATTGGCCGCATTCGAGCAACTGGTTCCAGGTACAGCGACAGTGGCCCTGGCGCTCGCCGCCATCCCAACGGCGGCAATCATTCCTGCCTTTCTTGCCGTCAAAAGGAGGAAGGAAACCTCCGGTCTTCCAAAAAAGACGCAATGAGACTTCAGTATTTCATGCCAAAGATATCGATGAAACGCTGGTGCTGCGTCTCGGTGCCGTTCGATGCGCGTAGCAGATAGGCTTCGAGCATGCCGAACTGTTCCAGGTGCATGCCGAGCTCGCCGAACAGCGGCTCCAGCTTGGGCGTGCTCGTGCTGCCGACAATGGGCTCGAGCACCGGCCCCAGGTCGGCGCCGGTGAGGGCTTTGCCGATCCGGACTACGTCTGCCTGCGTGTAGGTTTTGCCCGGCTTGCCGAATTCCCCGTACAGCGCCTTGACCAGGTCCGGCAAGCCAGTCTTGCCCTGCGAGGCTTTGCGCAGCTCGACATCCATGGCCAGCGCGGCGAGCGTGCCGCCGCCGTAGACCAGCAGCCAGTTGCGGTGCTTGTCCTTGACTGCTTCGCGCACCGTCGGCTTCAGGCCCATCAGCTGGCGCGCGACGACCTGGCCGCGCGGCAGGTTTTCCAGGTATTGCAGCAGGAAGTCGCGGCTGGCCACGCCATTGCGCGCCATCGCCGTCACGGTCAGGTAATCGGTCACGCCTTCCTTGAACCATTCCATGCTGTCCTCGGCCGGGACCAGGCTCAGGCCGTTCCAGAAGTGGCACAGCTCATGCGCCAGCACATGGCCCCAGATCACGCGCGTCTCGGCATTGGCATCGGTCTTGAGGTATTGGCTGAAGCTGCCGGAGAAGGCGCCGCCGTCGCCCGTGTCGCCCTGGTTGATGACGATCAGGTAGCGCCCTGCCAGTGGCGGCGCGCCGAACAGGACCAGGTAGGACTTGAGCTGGCGCTCGATCAATTCCATGAACAGGGCGCGCTGCGGCCAGTAGCGCTTGCCCATCACCAGGGTCAGTTCGACGCCGCCCGAGGTGAACGTCTCGGCGTGGGCCGTGCCCAGGAAGAGTGCGTTCGAGACCAGTTCGCGCCGGCTGCCGACGGTGAAGGTGTGGGCTGCGCCACTGGCGCGCCATGGGGTGTTGGCCTTCCAGCCGGCGGGCAGGTGGAAGCGCACTTCGGTCGCGCCCGGCATCTTGTCGCCGGGGACGATGAACAGCGTGTAGCCCGTCACCATCAAGCCTTCCTCGGTGTGGTAGGCGACTTCTTCGTTCCCTGGTGGCCAGTCCACCTTGTCGTGCTCCATGCGCACGTCGTAGCTGAGCCTGACGCGGCGCTCGCCGATGATGTCGTATTCGCCTTCGCCCTTGTCTTTCACGGCGATCGCTTGGCCCGCCATGTCGCGCACGGCGAGGTTTTCCAGCAGGTCGGCCTGGCCGTTCTTGTACTGGGCAATCGGCGTAGCATTGAACAGCGCCAGTGCATTGCCGTCGACCCAGACGTCGGCATCGATGTGGATGCGCTTCGCACCGGCATCGACCGTGACGCTGTAATGGTTGATCCTGGCGTCGTGTGACCAGGCTGGGGCGGTCAGCAGGGCGGCCAGGGCGAAGCAGAGGGGACGCAGCATGGGGTTCTCCGTGAAATCAGTGGCGCCACTGTAGGTCCGGGCAGCCCCGCACGTCAGTACAAAGCGACGAAATTGGATTTTCGGGGAATAAAAGGCGAAAAAACAAGGTAGGATGCGCACATCGTCATCCTGTTGTGAGTTCCGCGTGAAAAAGTTCCTGTTTTGCCTGGCCCTGATCGCCTCTGGCGCCACCCTGGCCGATGAACTGGCCGATGCCAACAAGCTGTTTGCCGCCAAGTCCTATCCGGACGCCCTCAAGCTCTATACCAAGCTGGCCACCAAGGGCAATGCCGAAGCCCAGCTGCACTTGGGCCAGATGTATTTTTACGGCGAAGCCGGCGCCATCGAGATCGACAAGGCCGAACCGTGGCTGAAGAAGTCTGCCGCGGCGGGCAACAAGACGGCTGCCGCCACGCTCGACATCATCAAGGGGCGCGCCGAGCACCGCGCCGACATCGATTATTGGATGAGCAAGTTTGACGGCGCCGAGTACAAGTCCGGCCAGTACCGCTGCAAGCTGCCGCGCATTCCGGCCATCTCGCGCCAGAACGATGAAATTGAAACGGTGAGCAAGGCGCTGCAGACCTGGCAGGATTGCTATAACGGTTTTGTGGTGCACCTGAACGCGGCCAACCCGATGGTCAAGCTGATTCCGGCCGATATCGCCAAGCTGATGACGGCGCCCGAAACCGAGCAGGCCAAAGTCCACCTGAAGGATGTCTACGACGGCCTGGCCGAAGAAGCCAAGGTCAACGCCAAGCTGCTACTGGCGGACGTGGACGCCTGGCGCAAGGCCACCGAAGCCTATGTGGACGAGCACAACAAGATCATCAAGCAAACCAGCACCGACACCATCAAGACCAAATAGGCTCAAGGCCAGGGATCGGCGCCTTCCATCTGGTAGGGATGGCGCCAGCCGGGCAGGGCGGCGATGCGCGCCAGCCAGGCGGCCACGCGCGGCGGGAAGCTGATCTTGGCCTGTTCGGGCCAGTACAGGTAGCCGCACAGGGACAGGTCGGCCACGCTGGGCGCTGCGCCCAGGATGAAGGCGCGGCCGTCAAGCAGTTCTTCTTCCAGGCTGGCCATGTCGGCGTCGAAACGATTGCGGAAAAAGGGCAGCACGCCGCCGGCGTAGGCGCCGCTGTCGTCGAACTTCTGGCCGTAGCGCAGGTGGGCGGTGGAAAAGCCGACCCGGTTCGCTTCCCAGAACAGCCATTCGCGCACGCGCTCAAGCCGTTCCTGCGACTCGCCACCCCAGGCCTTCAGGTGCTCGGCCAGGTGCAGCAGGATCGCATTCGATTGCACATACGCTTTGCCGTCGTGCACCAGCAGCGGCACTTCGCCGTACCTGGCCAGGCTGCGGAAGGGTTCCGGGCGTTCCGCGCGCTGCTGGCGCAGGTCGATTTCTTCGTAGTGGTGGGCAATGCCCATCAGTTCCAGGGCCAGCTTGACCTTGTAGCTGTGTCCCGATTCGCAACTGCCGTACAGGGAAAATTCGCTCATC
The DNA here is from genome assembly GCA_040390345.1 of Pseudomonadota bacterium. Taxonomy (GTDB): domain Bacteria; phylum Pseudomonadota; class Gammaproteobacteria; order Burkholderiales; family Burkholderiaceae_D; genus Telluria_A. The sequence goes on from JAZJYP010000012.1 coordinate 14,349, forward strand.
GCTTCACTTAATTCCAGGTGCGCAGCAAGCCCACGGCCAGGCCTTCGAGCGCGAATTCGTCTTCCGGATCGACCTTGATGATCTTGAAGTCCGGGTTCTCGGGCAGCAGTTCGACCTGCGAGCCGGTCTTGCGGTAGCGCTTGACGGTGACGTCGTTGCCGATGCGGGCGACGACGATCTGGCCGTTGCGCGCCGTGTCGGTTTTTTTCACGGCCAGCAGGTCGCCGTCCATGATGCCGATGTCGCGCATCGATTCGCCGCGCACCTTGAGCAGGAAGTCCGGCTTGGCCGAGAACATGGCCGGGTCGACGTTGTAGGTCGTCTCCACGTGTTCCTGCGCCAGGATGGGCGAACCGGCCGCCACGCGCCCGACCAGGGGCAGGGCCATCATCAGCGCGGCCGGCACCGCCGGCATGGCCGGTTCGGCCACCTGGCCCAGCAGGCGGATGCCGCGCGAGGTGCCGGGCGAAATCTCGATCGCGCCTTTGCGGGCCAGGGCCTGCAAATGTTCTTCGGCCGCATTGGCCGACTTGAAGCCGAGTTCATTGGCGATTTCGGCGCGGGTCGGGGGAAAACCCGTGTTTTCGATCGCTTCCTTGATCAGGTTGAGAATCTGTTCCTGGCGTGCCGTAAGCTTGATCATGGGTGTGGTCTGCTGTCTGTATGAACAGACTGTATTTTTGTACAGTATTGCGTGCAACGCAAGGAAAATCGTGCGATTGGCGCAAATTAGCATGCTGTACTGCAAATTTTGCCCATGCCGGAGGCATTTTTTTTGCTACAGTAGCGTCCTAATAAGAAACTATAAGCGTTTGACGACGTGGCACTGATGCCGCGCGCAAGCGGCGCGACATGTGGAAGTTTTCCCTCCATGGTTCAGTCGCGCCTGTTGCATTCCCCATCGTCGCCCAGTCTTGGCTGGCGCGACGCCGTCCGCGACCTCTACGATTCCCTGTTCGACCTGGCGCGCCTGCCCATGGCCGCGCCGGCATTGTCCCGTGTGCCGCGCGCCGACGGCCATGCGGTGCTGGTGTTGCCGGGGTTCTTGTCAAGCGACCATCCCACCTGGCCGCTGCGCGCCTACCTCGCCTCGATCGGTTACCGCGCCCACGCCTGGGAGCTCGGCATCAACCTGGGCTTTTCCAGCAAATACGCCTACGACATTGAAGACCTGGTGGAACACCGCCTCAAGGAAGTCTTCCTCGCCTCGGGCGAGCGCAAGATCAGCCTGGTGGGCTGGAGCCTGGGCGGCCTGTATGCCAAGGTGCTGGCCCAGCGCTATCCCGGCCTGGTCCGCGACGTCATCACGCTCGGCTCGCCCATCTCGGGCGACATCACGCGCGTCGGGCCGTGGCGCCTGTACGAGGCGATCAGCGGCATGCGCGCTGGCGACCCCGGCTTCGCGCGCAAGCTCAAGGCCATGACCGCACCACTCGAAGGCGTGCCGCTGACGGCCATCTACAACCGGCGTGATGGCGTCGTCGGACCCGAGAACGCGCGTGTGGCCGAAGGGCCGCTGGCGCAGAACATCGACGTGCCGGCCGCCCATGGCGCACTGGGCTTCGATGGCTTCGTCATGTACCTCGTTGCCCAGCGCTTGGCCGCATCGGCGCGCCCGCCATGGCGCGCGCTGGACGTGGCCGCGCTGCGCCGGTGCTTCGAGGCCGATTGCGCGGGGAGGCTGGCATGGAACGCCTGAGCGGATTCGAAAGCTACCTGCTGCAGGCCGATTCGGCGGCGGCGCCGGGCCACGTATCGGCGCTGGGCATCTACGACCCCGCCGGCCGCCATATCGATTTTGCCGCCATCCAGTCGTACCTGGCCGCGCGCGTGCACCGGCATGGCATGTTCCGGCGTCGCCTGGCCACGCTGCCACTGGGACTGGGGCGTCCCTTCTGGGTCGACGAGGCGCAGTTCGACATCGAATACCACGTGCGCCACATCGCTTTGCCGCGCCCGCGCGACTGGACGCAACTGTGCACCGTGGTGGCGCGCCTGCACGCGCGCCCGCTCGACCTGACGCGGCCCCTGTGGGAATGCTATGTGATCGAAGAACTCGATAATGTGCCGGGCCAGGCGGCCGGCAGTTTTGCGGTCCTGATCAAGGTCCACAACGCCGCCCTGGGGGGCGAACTGGAAACCGAATTGCTCGCCGCGCTGCACGAACTGTCGGCCGGCAGCCAGGCGTCGGCGCCGAAGGAGCGCCCCTACTTCGACGCCGCGCCGGCCGTCCTCGGCCTGGCGCTGCGCAATGCGATGGCCGCCGCCGCGCTGCCGCTGGAACTGGGGCGCTACCTGCTCGCGCATGTCGCGCCGGTGCTGCACGCGGGCGGCGCCCGCGCCAAGGCGCTCGCTGCGCCAGCGTGCCGCCTGAACCGGCGCCTGTCGAGCCACCGCATGGTCGGCGGCGCGACCTTCGCGCGCGCTGCACTCGAAGCGCTCTGCGCACGGGCGGGAGCGGGCGACGTCCACGACGTCGTGCTCTCGCTCATTGGCGGCGCGTTGCGGCGCCACCTGCGCGCCCACATGGACCTGCCCGACACCAGCTTGCTGGCCGAGGTGGCCTTGCGTTCGGCGCAGGGGCCGGGACGGCGCGGACGGGCCAACAGCGCCGGCCTGGCCTTGCATACTGGCGTGTCTGACCCGCTGGAACGGTTGCGCCGCATCAGCGCCGGGACGCACGCCGCACGCGGCAATGCACGCAGCTACCTGGGCCGGCGCCTCGCGCTCGACGCCCTCGAATTCGTCCCCACCGTGCTGCTCGGTGTCGCTGGCAAGGCACTGCAGGCAAGCGTGAACACCTCGGTCGCGCGCGTGCAGGGCCCGCAAGCGCCGCTGTATTTCGCAGGTTCACGCCTGGCGCACCTGTTCACGCTGCCGCCGCTGCGTGGCGCGGTGGGCCTGGCCCACACCGTGACCTATTACTGCGACGAAGTGACCATCGGCGTCTCTGCCTGCCGCAACGTGCTGCCCGACACCGCGCGCTATGCCGCTTTCCTGAACCAGGAATTTGACGAGCTGCTCGGCGCTGCCTGAAACAATTTCCAATCAACGTAGCAAATAACCAGGAACCCCCATGGAACAACTCTCCGGCGCCGACAGCCTTTTCCTCTTCCAGGAAAAAGGCAATAACTACAACCACGTCGCCGCCCTCGGCATCTACGACCCCTCGACCGCGCCCGGCGGCAAGGTGCGCTTCAAGGACATCCTGGCGCACTTTCGCAGCAAGCTCGATGTGCACAAGCTGTTTCGCCGCACGCTCGTCACGGTGCCCCATGCGCTAGACCGCCCCTACTGGATCGACAGCGGCGAGGTCGACATCGAATACCACGTGCGTCACATCGCCTTGCCCTATCCGGGCGACTGGCGCCAGCTGATGATCCAGGTGGCGCGCATCCATTCGCGCCCGCTCGACCGCAGCCGCCCGCTGTGGGAAGCCTATGTCATCGAAGGCCTGGACCGCATCCCCGGGCTGCCGGTCGGCTCCTTTGCCCTGTTCATCAAGTTCCACCATGCCTCGGTCGACGGCCAGGCCGCCGGCCGCGTGCTCGCGTCCCTGCATGCGTCGAGCGCCGAGGGCGATGAGCCGGAATACAGTGGCCCGGTGATGAGCGAGCGCGAGCCGAATGCGATCGAAATGTATTCGCGCGCGCTGCCCCATACGGCCGCGCGTGCCGTCAAGCTGGCCAGGTTTTCGTTTGGGCTGGCCAAAAAACTCACCGATGTCGCTGTCGCCAAATTCGGTGGCCGCGCGCCGATTCCGTTGCCCGACATGGCACGCGCGCCGCAGACCCGCTTCAACCAGATGGTCTCGGCCAACCGCGTGGTCGAAGCGGTCGGCTTGCCATTGGACGCGATGAAGGCGATCCGCGCCCGCGTGCCCGGTTCCACCGTCAACGACATCTTCCTGGCCGTGGTCGGCGGCGCCATGCGCAAGTACCTCGGCAGCAAGGACGAATTGCCCGAGCAGACGCTCACGGCGCTGATGCCGATCAGCCTGCGTTCGTCCGCTCCCAAGGTCACCAGCGGCAACCAGGTCGGTGGCGCGGCCGTGCCGCTGCATTCACAAATCGCCGATCCGATCGAACGCCTGCAAGCCATTTATGACGACGTGCGCAAAGTCCAGGAGAGCATGGAAACCCTGGGCCGCGACTTCATCCAGTCGGTCATGGAATCGCTGCCGAACTACGTCACCGACCTCCTGATGCGCCATACCCTGCTGCCGCAATTTAATACGGCGGTGTCGAACGTGCGCGGCCCCGACACGCCCTGGTATATCTCCGGGGCGCGCCTGGTGCACTTCTACCCGGTCAGCATCGCGACCAATTATGTGGGCCTGAACCACACCTGCTTCAGCTACAACGGCACCATGTGGCTGTCCGCCGTCGCCTGCCGCAACATGATGCCGGACCCCGGCTTCTATGCCGAGTGCCTGCGCGCCAGTTTCGCCGAACTGGTCGCTGCCGCCGGCGCGGTGCCGGAAACCCCGGCCGCGCCCAAGCGCAAGCCGGTCCTGAAAGCCGTGGCGAAGAAGCGCGCCACTGCCAACGGAGCCGTCGCTTGATCCCCGTGGAAGCGGCGCAGTACACGCGCCGCATCGGCGGGCTCGGTGGCGCCCTGCGCCTGGCGCTGCTAAACCTGGTGCTGCGCCTGTCGAGCTGGCGCATGTTCGGCCTGGTGCCCGATGTGGCGCGCCTGCGTGAAAAGCAGTTGCGTACCGATGCCAGGCTGGCCAGGCCGGCACCTGACATCAGCCGCACGCCTATCGACTGTGACGGCGTGCCGGCCGAATGGATCGAAGTGCCGGGCGGCGCGCCACGCCGCGTGATCCTCTACCTGCACGGCGGCGCTTTCCTGTTTCGTTATCCGCACACCCACGCGAAGCTGGTGGGCGGCTGGTGCCGCAGTCTAGGCGCACGTGCGCTCAAGGTCGACTACCGGCTCGCGCCGGAACACCCGTTCCCGGCCGCGCCCGACGACTGCCATGCGGCATACTGCTGGCTGCTTGCGCAGGGCTACGCCGCCAGCGACATCGTGCTGGCGGGCGATTCGGCAGGTGGCAACCTGGTGCTGGCGACCCTGCACCGCATCAAGGCGGCAGGGCAGGCCATGCCTGCCTGCGCCGTCGTGCTTTCGCCTTTCGCCGATTGCACGCTCAGTGGCGCCAGCATCCTCTCGAACGCCGCCAGCGACCCGATTTTTTCGCTCACCGACATGATGGTGATTCGGCGCCTGTATGTGCGGCCGGAGTGCTTCCTCGATCCATCGGCCTCGCCCCTGTTTGGCGATTTCACCGGCATGCCGCCGCTGCTGGTCCAGGTGGGGAGCACCGAAATGCTGCGCGACGATGGCGTGCGCGTCGCTGCACGCGCCCACGCCGCCGGCGTCGAGGTGGCGCTGGAAATCTGGGATAAGATGCCGCATGTGTTCCAGGCGATCGACCTGCTGCCGCAGGCCGCCGCCGCCAATGCCCGCGTGGTCGCATTCATCGCCGCGCGCACAAGCTGGCGTCCTGAAACGCCCTGAAGGAGTGTCGATCAATTGAACGTATCGCGTCGTACCTTGTTTATTGCCGCTGCCGTGGCGGCAGCGAGCGCTGCCGGAGGCTACTGGTTCGCCCACCCGAGCGCGCCGGCCGGCATGGTCTGGATCCCCGGCGGCAGCTTCCGCATGGGCAGCGAGAGCCGCCTGGCCCGTCCCAACGAGGCCCCCACCTTTGCAGCGCGGGTCGATGGTTTCTGGATGGACGCAACGGACGTCACCAACACCGAGTTCGCCGCCTTCGTGCGCGCGACCGGCTATGTGACGAGCGCCGAACAGCCGCCCAATGCCGATGAATTGCGTGTCCAGCTACCGCCTGGTACGCCGCTGCCGCCCCAACTGGTCCCGGCCAGCATGGTTTTCTCGGGCACCGAGACGGCCGTGCCGCTGGAAGACTGGTCGCGCTGGTGGCGCATCGTGCCCGGCGCCGACTGGCGCCACCCGCAAGGGCCGGGCAGCAGCATCGATGGCAAGGGCGACCATCCCGTGGTGCAGGTGTCGTGGCGCGATGCGCAAGCCTATGCCAAATGGGTGGGCAAGCGGCTGCCGACAGAAGCGCAATGGGAGTTTGCCGCGCGTGGCGGGCTCGAGCAAGCTGACTACGCCTGGGGCCAGGACAAGGGGGCGGGCAAGGCCAACACCTTTGCCGCTCCGGGCGCCTTCCCCGTGGTGACGCCGGCCTACCGCTCGCGCGTCGGGACGACGGCAGTGCGCAGCTTCGCGCCGAATGGCTATGGCCTGTACGACATCACCGGCAATGTGTGGCAATGGACGGCCGACTGGTACCGCGCCGACCAGTTTGCGCGCGTGGCCGGCCATGGCCGCGTCGACAATCCTGCGGGGCCGGGCGAGAGCTACGATCCGTCCGAGGCCGGGGTGCCGGCCGGCGCGCCGCGGCGCGTCATCCGCGGCGGCTCCTTCCTGTGCGACGACAGCTATTGCGGCAGCGCCCGCCCGAGTGCGCGGCGCGGCAACGACCCGGCCAATCCGATGTCCCACATTGGCTTTCGCCTGGTGCGATAAAGAAAAAGCCCGCGCGCGGCGGGCTTCTCATCCAGGGCTCGCGCCGCGCGATTACTTGGCGGCTGGCGCTGCTGCGTCGGCTTTCGGCGCTTCAGCTTTGTCGGCCTTCTTGTGGGCCTTGGCTTTTGGCTTTTTCTCGGCCTTGGCATCGGCCATTGGCGCGTCGGCAGCTGGCTTGGCTTCGGCTTTGGCGTCAGCTTTCATGTCGGCCTTTGGCGCGGCTTTCTCTGCCTTGGCGTCGGCTTTCTTTTCAGCCTTGGCAGGCGCAGCGGCAGGAGCGGCAGCTGGGGTCTGGGCGAAGGCGGCGGTAGCGAACAGGGAAGCAACCAGGGCAGCGATCAGTTTGTTCATGTTTATCTCTTTCGTCTATGTGTTGGGTGATGCCCATATGGATTGGACAGGCGAAGCATAGTGTTCAAACATGACAACATCATGACAATGGCGCGCTTACAAAGCGTAACGGTGCATCGCGGCCAACTGGGGCACAATGGCCGCGTTGCCAACTTTTCTCCGCGAGACCATGGAAATCAATGACGTTGTGCCCAGCGAGCCGCCAGCGGCTTCGGACCGCCTGAACATGAGCGTGGCCATCACGGTGGCCATCCTCGCCACCTTCATGGGCATTTGCAAGGTCAAGGATGACAATATCTGCCAGGGCATGCAGCAAGCCCAGGCCAACAAACTTGACCACTGGGGCTATTACCAGGCCCGCAATATCCGTGAAGAAGTGGCGCGCGCCACGGTCGTCCAGCTGACCTTGCAGGCCAATGGCCGTCCGGCCGCCGAGCAGGATGGCTACGCCAAGGCCATTGGCAACTACCAGCACATCGCCGATGAACAGAAACGCAAGAAGGAAGACGAAAAGGCCGCCGCCGAGGCCGAGCAGCGCTCTTACGACGCCCTCAATTTCCGCGACGACCAGTTCGACCTGTCCGACGCCTTGCTGGCCATTGCCATCGCCATGCTGGCCGTGACGAGCCTGACGCGCCAGCGCTGGATGTTTGCGCTGGCGATGGTGCCGGTCGGTTTCGGCATCTTCATGGGCCTGGCCGGCCTGTTGGGCTGGCCGATCCACCCCTCGGCCCTGGTCGCCTTGTTGTCTTAGGCGAAAGTGAACTTTCTTCGTATATTGCTGTCCATCCTAGACATGCATAGCCTGAAAGGCGGTGGCGGCCATGAGTCTCGTTCAAGTCACGGTGTTCTTGCCGGAAGAGCAAGTCAATTTCTTGAAGCGGATTGCGGAAGTCGAGGGGAGAACCCTGGCCTATGTCCTCAGCCGGTCACGGTTTCTACTATGGCACCAAGGCTTCCGGCCGGCGCGCCGGCTAGTGCGCTGCAAAACTATTGAGCAATTGCCCGATCCGGGTTATAATCGCCGGCTTTCCCCCTTCCCACACTCGTCTTGACGCCGAGGTGGGCACTTGTTTAAACGTCCTTAAGGAGTTATGCATGCGTCATTATGAAATCGTTTTTATCGTCCACCCGGACCAAAGCGAGCAAGTCCCGGCGATGATCGAACGTTACAAAGCCAGCGTTACCACGCGTGGCGGTTCGGTACACCGCGTTGAAGACTGGGGCCGTCGCCAGATGGCTTACTCGATCCAGAAGCTGCCAAAAGCACACTACATCTGCCTGAACATCGAATGCGACAACGAGACCTTGGTGGAACTCGAAACGGCGTTCAAATTCAATGATGCCGTGCTGCGTCACCTCACCGTTAAGATGAAGAAGGCTGAAACCGCACCGTCGCCGATGATGAAATCGGTACAACGCGAAGACGCAGCCAAGAGCCACCGCGCAGAAGCAGCTCCAGCAGCTGCCGCTCCAGCGGCCTAAGTGAACCAGCTAGTTGTTGTTGCAGTTATCGTAGAGCGCGACGTATTGCGCTACACCCCGGCCGGCGTACCCATCGTTGGCGCCATCTTGCGGCACAGTTCGCAGCAAGAAGAAGCAGGGGTGGCCAGGTTGGTCGAGTTTGAACTGTCCGCGCTTGGCGCCGGCGAGATTTCAGGCAGGCTGTCCCGGGCTGAACTCGGTGCCACCTACGCGTTCTCCGGTTTCCTGGCAAAGAAGAACCGCAACAGCAAAAGTCTTGTGTTCCACATCATTGATTTTAATTAGATAGATACAGGAGCCTAAAATGGCATTCGGTAAAAAATTCGACAAGAACAAGCTCAAGCTGAAAGAAAAGCGCAAACAACAGAACCCACTGTTCAAGCGTAAGAAATTCTGCCGCTTCACCGCAGCAAACGTAGAACAAGTTGACTACAAAGACGTCGACACCCTGAAAGACTTCGTCCAGGAAAACGGCAAGATCATGCCAGCACGCCTGACCGGTACCAAGGCGCACTACCAGCGCCAGGTTGACACCGCCATCAAGCGCGCCCGCTACCTCGCGCTGCTGCCTTACACCGACCTGCACCACGCGTAAATCGAGCGCAGAGAACCTGGAGAAAAATATGCAAATCATTCTGTTGGAAAAAGTAGTCAACGTCGGTAACCTCGGCGACGTCGTCAAAGTCAAAGACGGCTACGCACGTAACTTCCTGATCCCGCAACGCATGGCCCGCCGTGCCACCGCCGCTGCTGTTGCCGAGTTCGAAGTCAAGCGCGCCGAACTGGAAAAAGCTGCTGCTGCCAAACTGGCTGCTTGCCAGGCACAAGGCGAGAAGCTGAACGGCATGACCGTGTCGATCGCCCAGAAAGCCGGCGTCGATGGCCGTCTGTTCGGTTCCGTGACCAACTTCGACATCGCTGAAGCGCTGACGAAGCAGGGTTTCGCTGTCGAAAAAGCACAAGTTCGCATGCCGAACGGCCCGCTCAAGACGACTGGCGACCACGCTGTGGCCGTTGCACTGCACACCGACGTCGTTGTCGACATCACCATCGCTGTCGTGGGCGAAGCTGCTTAAGCTTTCCTCGCTTCTGCAATGCGAAAAAAACCGGGCTTGCCCGGTTTTTTTTCGCCGATAAACTTCACGCATTATTGCAGTTAGTTGACCCGGAGAAGGTATAATGCGCGCCATGAACGCCCCTCCTGACGCACAAGTCGATTCCCTTCGCATCCCGCCGCACTCGATCGAGGCAGAGCAATCTGTCATCGGTGGTCTGCTGCGCGACAATGCCGCCTGGGACCGCATCGCCGACTTCATGCATGCGGAGGACTTCTATCGCTATGACCACCGCATCATCTTCGAACAGATCGTCAAGCTGATCAATTCGAGCAAGCCGGCCGACGTCATTACGGTCTACGAGTCGCTCACGACGCTGGGCAAGGCCGAAGAGGTAGGAGGCTTGCAATACCTGAACGCGATGGCGCAAAACACGCCGTCGGCGGCCAACATCCGCCGCTACGCCGAGATCGTGCGCGACCGCGGCGTGCTGCGCCAGCTGATCACGGTGGCCGACGAGATTTCGGGCAACGCCTTCAGCCCGCAAGGCAAGGAAGTCAAGCAGATGCTCGACGAGGCCGAGTCGAAGATCTTCGCCATCGCCGAGCAGGGCTCGCGCGGCGCCGCCGGCTGGGTGTCCATCCAGCCGCTGCTGACGCAGGTGGTCGAGCGCATCGACGAGCTCTACAGCCGCGACAACCAGTCCGAAATTACCGGTGTTCCGACCGGCTTCATCGACCTCGACCGCATGACCTCGGGCCTGCAGCCGGGCGACCTGGTCATCGTGGCCGGCCGTCCCTCGATGGGCAAGACCGCCTTCTCGGTCAATATCGGCGAGAACGTGGCGATCGAAGCGGGCTTGCCCGTGGCCGTGTTTTCGATGGAGATGGGCGGCGCCCAGCTGGCCATGCGTATGCTCGGCTCGGTCGGCCAGCTGGACCAGCACCGCCTGCGCACGGGCCGCCTGAACGACGAAGACTGGCCGCGCCTGACCCACGCGATCCAGAAGATGAACGATGCCCAGCTCTATATCGACGAGACGCCGGCGCTGAACCCGATCGAATTGCGCGCCCGGGCGCGGCGCCTGTCGCGCCAGTGCGGCAAGCTGGGCCTGATCATCGTCGACTACCTGCAGCTGATGACCGGTAGCCAGCCGGGCGACAACCGCGCCTCCGAGATTTCGGAGATCTCGCGCTCGCTCAAGGGCCTGGCCAAGGAATTGCATTGCCCCGTCATCGCCCTGTCCCAGCTGAACCGCTCGCTGGAACAGCGTCCCAATAAACGGCCCGTCATGTCCGACTTGCGCGAATCGGGCGCAATCGAGCAGGATGCGGACGTGATCATTTTCCTCTACCGCGACGAAGTCTATAACCCCGACTCGCCCGACAAAGGAACCGCAGAAATTATCATTGGTAAGCAACGTAACGGTCCGATCGGCGCGATCCGCCTGACCTGGATCGGGCAGTACACCAAGTTTGGCAATTACAGCGGTAACCTCGCCATCTACCAGGGCGATTAATTCTTGTACGCCGGCCTGCTGCGCCGGCTCCGGCAGCATCAATACGATTGAAAAACGGAGAAATCTATGTTTGGACGCTTAATGCCCACCGAGGGCAAATTCTTTGACCTGTTCAACCAGCACGCGGAACTGTGCGTCAAGGGTGCCAAGGAAATGGTTGGCCTGATGACCAACTTCGACGACCTGGAAAACCGCACCCACGCGATCGAAGGCATCGAAAAGCAAGCCGACAAGATCACTTACGCCACCGTCGACCTGCTGCACAAGACCTTCATCACCCCGCTCGACCGCGACGACATCCACAAGCTGATCACGCGCATGGACGACATCCTCGACCTGATGGAAGACGCTGCCCAGACCGTGTCGCTGTACGACCTGAAGGCGGTCACGCCGGAAGCGAAGCGCCTGGCCGAGTTGTGCCTGGCCTGCTGCGAGAAGGTTCAGCAAGCCGTGGGCCTGCTGCACAATATGGACAACTCGCGCCAGATCGTCGCCATTTGCGAAGAGATCGACCGCCTCGAGTCCGACGCCGACCATGTCATGCGCGCGGCCATGTCCAAGTTGTTCCGCGACGAGCCGGATGTGCGCAACCTGATCAAGCTCAAGGCCATCTACGAGATCCTGGAAACCGTCACCGACCGCTGCGAAGATGTTGCCAACATCATCGAAGGCATCATCGTCGAAAACGCATAAGAAAAAATACCGACCATGCAAACCCTCCAAATGAGCATCTATGTGCTGGGCGTGTTGATCGCGCTGGCGCTGGTGTTTGACTTCATGAACGGCTTTCACGACGCGGCCAACGCGATCGCGACGGTCGTCTCGACCGGTGTCCTGAAGCCGCAAACGGCGGTAGGGATGGCGGCCGTGTTCAACTTTGTCGCCATCTTTGTCGTTGGCCTCGGTGTCGCCGCGACCGTCGGCAAGGGCACGATCGACCCCAAGGTGGTGGACCAGTACGTCATCTTTGGCGCCCTGATCGGCGCCATCGTGTGGAACCTGATTACCTGGTACTACGGCATTCCATCGTCGTCCTCGCACGCCCTGATCGGCGGCCTGGTGGGCGCGGCCGTGGCCAAGTCCGGCACCGGCGCACTCGTTGGCGGCGGCCTGCTCAAGACCGTGACCTGGATCGTGCTCTCGCCGCTGCTGGGCTTCCTGCTCGGCTCCATCATCATGCTGATCGTGTCGTGGCTGTTCGTCAAATCGACGCCGCGCGGCGTCGACACCTGGTTCCGCCGCCTGCAGCTGCTGTCGGCGGCCAGCTATAGCCTGGGCCACGGCGGCAACGACGCGCAAAAGACCATCGGCATCATCTGGATGCTGCTGATCGCGGCAGGCCAGGTGGCTGCCGGCGACAAGTCGCCACCGATGTGGGTCATCATTTCCTGCTACACGGCCATTTCGATGGGTACCCTGTTCGGCGGCTGGCGCATCGTCAAGACCATGGGCCAGAAGATCACCAAGCTCAAACCGGTGGGCGGCTTTTGCGCCGAGACTGGTGGCGCGATCACGCTGTTGATCGCCAGCTGGCTCGGCGTGCCGGTGTCGACGACGCACACGATTACCGGCGCCATCGTCGGTGTCGGTTCGGCGCAAAAGATGTCGGCGGTGCGCTGGGGCGTGGCCGGCAACATCGTCTGGGCCTGGGTCTTCACGATTCCCGCCTCGGCCTTCATGGCCGCCATCGCCTGGTGGATCGGCACCCACATCCTGTAACGGAATAGAACTGTAGAACCGGGGTCAAACCCGGCAACTGGACAAATCGGGGACAGACCCCAAGCGCAGCGCTTAGGGTCTGTCCCCGATTTGTCCAGTTGCCGGGTTTGACCCAGGTTTTTTATTTAGCGCAGTCCCAGTTCGAACAGACCCGCCACCAGATCGGCCTGGCTGATCAGGCCGACCAGTTTTCCCGCTTCGTCGAGCACCGGCAATTGGTGCATGCCCTGGTTGGACATCAGGGGCACCAATTCCACGATGGGCTGATTGGCACGCACGCTCACGACGCTGCGCTGCATGATCTGCCCGGCCACTTCCGGCTTTTCACTATGCGTCAGCGGCAGGTAGCGCAGCAGCGTGCGCAGGCGCTCTTTCAACTGCGCCGCTTCCAGCACGCCGGCATGGCGCAGGAAGTCGCTGCGCGTGAGCATCCCGATTACGCGCCGGCCCGGGTTCAGCACCGGCAGGGCATGCACCTGGTGGCGCTCGAGCAACTGCCAGGCTTGCGCCAGCGGCGTGGAAAACGCCACCGTAACGACATCGCGCGACATCAGCTCGCTGCAGCGGCGTTCGCCCAGGCGGCGCTGGTGGGCCGCCATCTCAGTTTGCAGCAGGATCGCTTCGAGCTCGTCCGGGCTGATGTCGAGCACCTGGTTGTAGTTGCGCAGCACCGCGTTCAAGTCCGCCGTCGTGAAGCCCAGCCGCGCCGTCGGTGGTGCGTCAGCGGTGGCATGGCTGGGGCGATGGGGCGCTTGCTGGGTGTGCGGATAGCGCCGTCCCGTCAAGTTGTTATAGGCCATCGCCACCAGCAGCAGCAACACCGAATTGAGGCCGACCGGCAGCAGGACGAAACCAAAGCCGGCCGCGTGCACGGCCGGGCCGCCCAGCACGGCCGTCAAGGCGACGGCGCCGCTGGGCGGATGCAGGCAGCGCAGTGCGAACATCGCGGCGATGGCCAGCGCGATGGCCAGCGCAGCCGCTGGCAGGGGCGCAGCGATGTAGTTGGCGCAGCCCACGCCGATCAGTGCCGCAACGACGTTGCCGCCCACAAGGGACCAGGGCTGCGCCAGCGGACTGGCCGGCACGGCGAACAGCAGCACGGCCGACGCGCCCATCGGCGCGACCAGCCACAAGGCAGCCGGATCATCGCCCAGGCAAGCATGGCTGAGCGCGCCGGTGAGGGCGATGCCGAGCAGGGCGCCGATGCAGGCGCGCAGGCGTTCGCCGCCGTTGACGCGGGTGCGCCCCGGCAGGAAGCTGCGCAGCCAGTGAACGAACAGGTGGGCGTCGCCGTCAAAGGCGCGCCGCACTTGGGCATGGAACATGGCTGACCTCAGGACAGGGTGGGGATGGTAAAGGTGCCGGCGCGCGCGCGCAATTCGGCGCGGTGGATGGCGGCCAGGTGGTGCAGGATGGCTTCGCCTTTGGCCAGCAAATGGACTTCGACGCGGCGCCGGTCCTCGGCATGGGGACGCCGTTCAAGCAGGCCCATCGCCTCGCAGCGCGTCAGCAGGGCGACCACGCCATGCTGCTTGGCCTGCAAGCGCTCGGCCAGTTCGCCCACCGTGGCCCAGTCGCGCCCGGCAAAGCCCTTGACATGCAGCATCAGCAAGTATTGCAGTGGCGTGATGCCCTCGGCCTGCACGGCCGCCTCCGAGAAGGCCTCGTAGCGGCGCATCTGGTAGCGGAATTCGGAGAGGGCGGAAAAGTCCGCCTTGGTCAGCGTGCTGCCCATGACATGCCTGCGTTCATTGATGGAACGCAAATATATCACAATATGATGTATTTATCCGGGGAACATGTGGAAGTAGGGCCGGGCCTCGTCCAGCACACGTGCACAGGATGGGCGCGCCAGCAGGTGCGCGTGGTAGGCAGCGGTATGTGGCAAGTCGATCGGCTGCACCAGGTTGGCGTAATACAAGGCTGGCGCGGCAGCGCAGTCGGCGAGCGTGAACGGCGCACCGGTGGCCCATTCCTTGCCCGCCATGTGGGCCTCGATCACGCCATACGCCGTCGCCAGGGTCGCGCGTGCCTGGGCGACGCCGAAGGGATCCTTCTGGCCGTCCGGGCGCAGCTTGTCGCCGACGATCTTTTGCATCGGCTCATGCACATACAGGTCGAAAAAGCGGTCCCAGCGGCGCACTTCGAAGGCCAGCGCCGGCGCCGCCGGCACCAGCGTCGCGTGGCCCGGATAATGCAGGCCGAGGTAATCGATGATGGGCGTCGACTCGGCAATCACCTGGCCGCGCGCCCGGTCTTCGAGCACCGGGAATTTACGCATGGGCCACAGCGCCTTGAGCGCTGCCGCCTGGGCCGGATCGCCCAGGTCGACCAAGTGCGGCGTGAATGGCGTGCCGTTTTCATACAAGGCAATCAAGACCTTGTGGCAATAGGAGGAAAGCGGGTGGTAGTGAAGGGTCAGCATGGCGAAGTGGGGGCGTTGTCAGGGCTTTCAGTATAGGTCGCGGGGGCGCGCACTGCCATGCAGGCGCGCGCGGATGAACCACTCGGCCATGACATACAAGGCCATCAGCAGCCAGGCGAAATGTTTCAGGACTTTGTTCAGGGGCATATCGTGTCCGGGTCAGCGCGTTGCAAACATAGCACAAAGACCATGCCTTGCGGCCCCCGGCGCGAAAATGTGCGATATTGTCAGCTCCCACCAGGAGCGACACATGACCGGCAAAAATACGATCTGTTTATGGTATGACGGCGATGCGGTGGAAGCCGCAACTTTCTACGCCGCCACTTTCCCCGATAGCGCCGTTGGCGCCATCCTGCGTGCGCCCGGCGATTTTCCCGACGGCCAGCAGGGCCAGGTGCTGACCGTGGAATTCACCGTCGCCGGCATTCCCTGTGTCGGCCTGAATGGCGGCCCGCAGTTCAAGCACAGCGAAGCGTTTTCCTTCCAGATCGCCACCGATGACCAGGCGGAAACCGACCGTTTGTGGCATGCCATCGTCGGCAACGGGGGGCAGGCCAGCGCCTGTGGCTGGTGCAAGGACCGCTGGGGCTTGTCGTGGCAGATCACCCCGCGCGCCCTGATCGCGGCGATCACCGACCCCGATCGCGCCGCGGCCAAGCGCGCCTTTGACGCAATGATGACGATGGGGAACATCGACATCGCAGCGATCGAGGCGGCAAGGCGTGGTTGAGCTTGCGCTTCACGCCTAGGCGCCGTCGTAGAGCGACCTGAGGATATGGATGAAATACCGGTGCGCGCCCATCGGCCCCTGTGGCGTTGCAAACGTGTCGATGTGGGGGCCATCGTAGGCCAGGATGACGACCTTGTTTTTGAAGATGGCCTGCGCACTGCCGTCCAGTACGGCATTGAAGGAAACGCTGCCTTGCATGGGCGCCTGGGCCAGGCGCGCCGTCGCCTGATTCTTGCGATCGACAGGAATGGTGTGCGGCCCCACCTCGATGTTGTGGCCGGGATGGAATAGCATTTTCTGTCCTGCTGCCAGTTCGATGGCGCACAGCACGAGCGACTTGACATAGCGTGCCTGAAAACGCTCGATCATCGGGACCACCGGGGTATTGAAATCGACGAAGCCAATATCGCTGGCAGCGGAGGCGAACTGCGGGAGCGGCAGCCATCCCGCCGCGCCGGCTACCGCGGTGTCGAAGTCGCCGGCAAATGAAAAATGCTCGGGCAGGGGATTCGAGGGCGTTTGGCCAGCGTCGATGCGGGCTTGCAGAACGGTTGGCATGCGTGAAAAAGCGCGGGCCAGGTGCTGGTCGTCGGCGCTGCTGCTGGACAGGTCGAAAAAGAACTTCATGACCAGGCCCCTGGCACCGGCGTCGGCAATGCGCTCGATGCCGGTCGCCAGCAGTTCGCGCCGCAAGGGAAGGGGGCCATGCTTTGCTTCGGTTTGCCGGTCAATGTAGACAACGACAAAGTCTTCGTCGAACGATGCCGGCCATGCCGGTGCAGGCGCGACGATTGCCGCCAGCCACTGGCAAGTCGATAGCGCCAGGCGTGCAGTTTTTTTCATGGCGTGGTCCGCAATTTGTCCACTTGCCGGGTTTGACCCCGCCGCAGCCTACTTGATGCAGACGGCGCGCACCATCTTCACGTCGGTGATGCCGGAGAGGACTTTTTCGATGCCGTCCATCTTCAGCGTCAGCATGCCGTCTTCCAGCGCCGCGGCCAGCAGCTGGGCGACCCGGGCATGTTCCTGCAGCAGCTTCTTGACCTTGTCGGTGCCGATCAACAATTCGTGCAAGCCGATCCGCCCGCGATAGCCCTTGTTGCACTCGGCGCAGCCGATGGCGCGGTACAGCGTGAATTGACCGTTGGCGTCGGCGTAGCGCTTCTTCCAGCCCGCCAGGACGGCGGCGCGTGAAGCGGCCGGATCTTTCTGGAAATTCTCCGTGTTGAGCAATTCTTCGCAAAACTCGGTCAGCATCAGCTCGATTTCGGCCTCGGCCGGATGGTAGACCTGCTTGCAGCTGCCGCACAGGCGCTTGGCCAGGCGCTGGGCCAGGATGCCGAGCAGGGCGTCGGCGAAGTTGAACGGATCCATGCCCATGTCGAGCAGGCGTACGATCGATTCGGGCGCGCTGTTGGTGTGCAGGGTGGCAAACACCAGGTGGCCCGTGAGCGAGGCTTCGATGCCGGTCGAGACGGTTTCCTTGTCGCGCATCTCGCCAACCATGATGATGTCGGGGTCGGCGCGCAGGAAGGCGCGCATCACGGTCGCAAAATCAAGCCCGGCCTTGCGGTTGACCTGCACCTGGCGCAAGCCCTTTTGCGTGATTTCGACCGGGTCTTCGGCGGTCCAGATCTTGGTGTCGGGCGTGTTCAGGTAACTGAGCACCGAGTGCAAGGTGGTGGTCTTGCCGGAACCGGTCGGGCCGCACACGAAGAACAGGCCGTAAGGCTTTTCGATGGTGGCGCGCAGGCGGTCGAGGTTAAACGGCAGCACCCCGAGCTTGTCGAGCGGGATCGGCTCGCCGGCGGCCAAAATACGCATGACGATGTCTTCGACGCCGCCGGACGAAGGAATCGTCGCCACCCGCAGCTCGATGTCGAGCGGGCCGTATTTCTTGAACTTGATCTTGCCGTCCTGCGGCTTGCGGCGCTCGGAAATGTCGAGGTCGCACATGATCTTCACGCGCGCGACCAGGGCGCTGCGGTAGCTCGAGGGGATTTCGATATACGGCACCAGGGAGCCGTCCTTGCGGAAACGGATCCCCGTCTTGCCCTTGCCCGGCAGCGGTTCGATGTGGATGTCGGACACGCCCTGGCGGTACGCATCGGTGATGACTTTGTTGAGCAGTTTGACCAACTCGTTTTCGACCGCCTCGGACACTTCGACCGGGCCGTCGCCTTCATCGCTGTCGTCGTCCATGCCCGAGAGCAGGTCGCCCACCGAGCCCGATTCGGCCTGGCTGCCAAAGAACTGTTCGAAGGTCTGGCGGAATTCGAGGTTGCTCGTGACGCGGAAGCTGACCTTCGATTTCGGAAAGATCTGGCTGACGATCTTGCTGCTGTTGACGCGCTCGGGATCAAGGGCGACCACGACCAGGCCATCCTTGCCTTCTTCGAGCGGCAGCCAGCCGCTCTCTTCGACATATTGCGACTTCAGGTTCTTGAGCAGTTCGACCGGCTTGGGGCGGTCGGCCTTGAACGGCTCATAGGGCACCATGAAGAATTTCGACAGCGAGGCGCCGATGGCGGGCAGCTTGACCTGGAATTCCTTGAGCAGCACTTCTTCGACGTCGAGTTCTTTCTTGCGTGCCGAACGCGTGGCTAGCTCCAGCTCGGGGCCGGACAGCACCGCGTCCGAGACCAGCGCGTCGTACTTGGTGCGCACCATCTGGGGCGGTTTCAGGCGCTGTGAAAAGGCCACCGAGAGCGTCTCGCACAATTCCTTGACGCCGTCGGCGCAGATGGGCGAGAAGGGGCCGCTGGCGCGGTTGTTGATGAACTGGACCACGCCGAGCAGCTCGTTCGACTGCACCGTCACCAGGGGGGCGACCAGCATTTCGCGCGTGCGGTAGCCGGTGCGCTGGTCGACGCCGCGCTGGAAGTGCAGCTCCGGCGACAGGTGCTTCAACTCGTTCTCGTCGTAGACGTCGGTGATATTGATGGTCTTGCGCGACTGGGCGACGAAGCCGGCGATCGAGGACGGCGAAATCGACAGCTTCAGGTCGCGGAAGGAGGTCAGGCCGGTCTTGACCTTGGAGACGATATGGTCCTTCTCCGGCGTGACCGCGTACAGGGTAAAGCGGTCGCAGTTGAACAGGTCGCAAAATTCCATCCCCAGGTCGAGCATGATCTCGTCGAGGTTGTTGGTGGCGTGGATCTTGGTGGTGACGGCCTGCAGCTTCTTGAAGAAGTCCAGGCGCAGATCGGTATCGCTTTGGCTCATTGCGACGGCATCGTTCATCGGCGGCTCAGTTCAGTTCCACTTCCAGGCCTTCGAAGGCGAGGAATACTTTCAGCTCTTTCGGCAGGGTGTGGCGCGCCATGACTTCGGCGAACACGGCTTCGAGTTCATTATCGCTGCGTGTCGGTTCGTGGTGCGTACAGTAGAGCGCCTTGGCGCCCACCCGCACCGCCGTGGCCAGGGCGGCGTCGAAGGTGCCGTGGCCCCAGCCCTGCTTGGACGGGTATTCCTCGCGCGTGTAGGAACAGTCGACGATCAGGGCGTCGACGCCATGCATGCATTGGTCGATGGCCGCCTGGCGCTCCTCCATATGCTTCTTGTAGGCCGCGTACTGCGGGTCGCCCACGGCATACAGGTTGTAGAACGGTTCATGGTCGCCCGTGAAGAACAGCGACTTGCCATTGCAAGTGATACGGTAGCCCAGGTTGGTGACCGGATGGTTCATCACGACATTGTCGATGGTGGCGTCGCCCACTTGCACGGCGACGTCAAATTCCAGGGTCTGGTATTCGATGGTCGCATCCATCTGCGCTTCGCTGACCGGGAAATAGCTGTTTTGCAGCTGCACGCCCATCACATGTTCAATGCCATTGCCGGTGACGGGGTCGACCGCGCCATGCAGGCGCACGCGGCTGCCGCGGATGAACAGGGGGGTGAAGAAAGGCAGGCCGTGGATATGGTCCCAGTGGCTGTGGGTGATGAAAATGTTGGCGCGCACGGGCAGGCGCGTGAGCAGGTTCTGGGCCAGGGCGAAGATGCCGGTGCCGCCATCGAGGATGATCAGGGTGCCATCGTCGGTTTGTACTTCAATGCAAGTTGTGTTGCCGCCATAGCGCGCCGTGCGCGGACCCGGAGAGGGAATCGAACCGCGCACCCCCCAGAAACGGAATTTCATGTATGGACTCCCTGGTGCTGTCTGTCTTTTTAGAATTTTGCGCACGGCCCCGCCCCCCGGGCGGTGCTGGCGTGTCTCAGCCCGATAATAGCCGTTTTGGCGCACAGTGGCTCCAAAAATTTACATTTTTGCTCATGCGTGGCCCGGGGCGGGGCATTCTTTGAGCAAAGTATTTCACGAAGTTTTCATTCGGTGATGTACAGCGGCGCGCTCTGGCGCTACACTTCTGGAAATTACAGACGGGCAATGACACTCCTATGCAAGAGCTGAATCACACACAAATCGCGCAGCGGCTGGACCAGCTCACGGAATTGAGTGTGGCACTGGGCAACAGCCCGGACATCGGCTCCCTGCTCGAACGCATCCTGCGCGTGGCCAAAAGCCTCACCAATGCCGACGGCGGCACCCTGTACCGTCCCAGCGAGGATGGCCAGAGCCTGTGCTTCTCGATTTCGATCAACGACTCGCTCTCGATCTACCAGGGCGGCGCCTCGGGCAATGCCATCGACATTCCCAGCGTGCCCCTGTACGACGCGCTGGGCAACAAGAACCTCGGTTCGGTGGCCGCTTATGCCGCCAACTTCGGCCAGAGCGTCAATATCGAAGACGTCTACCAGGCCGACGTGTTCAACTTCTCCGGCATGCGCAAGTTCGACGCCACTTTTGGTTACCATTCGCAATCGTTCCTGACGGTGCCGATGAACGACCACGAGGGCGAACTGG
>JAZJYP010000013.1:0-10044 GCA_040390345.1 Pseudomonadota bacterium
CGAGGTAGATAACCCAGCCGGGCACGAACTGCCCGCGCAGGCGCACGCGCCGGAACGTCAAATCGCCCTGCGCCGCGCCAGCGAGCACCAGCGGCGCGGCCAGCGCGCCCTGTGCCATTTTCGCCTGCAAGGCCAGCTTGTCGTGGGCGCGCCGGTCCTGCCACTGGCCCAGCGCGATGCCCAGCGCGACCAGCAGCACCGTGACGAGGAAAGGGATAAGGCGAAACCGCCAGGCCAGACGCATTACAATGGTGCCTTCGTTAAAAATTCAGGATGCATCATGAAAACCGGTATTGCCATCGCCTTCTTCGTTTCCATCATCAGCTGCCTGGGCTTCGCCCTGTTCTACCTGATGCGCGACAAGGGCAAGAGCAACCGCACCGTGCAGGCCCTGGCCATGCGCGTGGGCTTGTCGATCACCCTGTTCTTGCTGGTGCTGGGCGCTTACAAGATGGGCTGGATCCAGCCGTCCGGGCTGCGCTGAGCGCTTCCCGCCTCACGAAAAAAGCCGCACATCGTGCGGCTTTTTTGTTGTTTGGCGCACCGCGTGGGCACCTGTGCCCACGCGGCACAGCCGCTATCACATCCAGTAGACGACGATGTACAGGCCGAGCCAGACCACGTCAACGAAGTGCCAGTACCAGGCCGCGCCTTCGAAGGCGAAGTGGTGTTCCGGCGTGAAGTGGCCCTTCAGGACACGGTACAGCACCACCGACAGCATGATCGCGCCCATCGTCACGTGGAAGCCGTGGAAGCCGGTCAGCATGAAGAAGGTCGAGCCGTAGATGCCCGAGGTCAGCTTCAGGTTCAGTTCGCTGTAGGCGTGCGAGTATTCGAAGGCCTGGAAGCCCATGAAGACGGCGCCCAGGGCGATCGTGCAGAACAGCCAGAAGGCGGTCGAACCGCGGTGGCCGGCGCGCAGCGCGTGGTGGGCGATGGTCAGGGTCACGCCGGAGGTTAGCAGCAAGGCCGTGTTGATCGTCGGGATAGGGAACGGACCCATGGTCTTGAACTCTTCGATCGTGCCGGCCGGGCTGGCGCCGCCCCAGTGGGCTGCGAAGTCAGGCCAGATCACCTTGTGGTCGAGGTCGGCCAGCCACGGCATCGAGATCGTGCGGGCATAGAACAGCGCGCCGAAGAAGGCACCGAAGAACATCACTTCGGAGAAGATGAACCAGCTCATCGACCAGCGGTAGGACAGGTCCACGCGCTGGCCATACTGGCCGGCTTCGGATTCGGCGATCGCGTTGCCGAACCAGAAATACAGCACCAGGATGGTCGACAGGATGCCGGCCACGTTGAGCATCGGGCCCCAGGAGGCGTCATTGACCCAGCCGGTTGCACCAACCATGGTGGCGAGCAGGGACATGCCAGCCAACAGTGGCCACTTGGATGGACCGGGCACGAAGTAATACGGTGCGGCGGTATGTGTTGAACTCATCTTCATCTCCCTAAATCAAACTCGGTAAAATTGTAAATCTAAATCCTGCGAATTATTTCCCGACTGCGAAGCGCACCAGCGTCACGAGCAGCGTGATGAACAGCGCCACCCCGATCAGCGCCGCGATAATCACGTGCACCGGATTGAGCTTGGCGGCGTCGCTTTCATAGTCGCTGCGCTTGCGGATGCCGAAGAAGGACCAGAACACCGCCTTCATCGTGGCCGCAAACGAGGCCTTGCGTTCTGTTGCCTTCTTCAGCTCACTCATCTCATTTCGACGCCTGGGCGCCGTCTATTTCAAAAAACGTGTACGAGAGGGTGATCGTCTTCACTTCGCGCGGCAGCGCGGGATCGATGAAGAAAACCACCGGCATCTGGCGCGCCTCATTCGGTTTCATGGTCTGCTGCTTGAAGCAGAAGCATTCGACCTTCTTGAAGTGCGGCGTGGCCGACTGCGGCGCATAGCTTGGAATGGCCTGCGCCTGGATCGTCCGGTTCTGCGTATTTACCACTTCGTACAGCACCGTGGCCATCTCGCCAGGGTGCACCTGCATGCTGCTCTTGACCGGGCGGAAGCGCCACGGGCCATGGGCATTGCCATCGAATTCCACTGTGATCGTGCGCGTCATATCCACTTGGGTATTCGCGGGACGGCTCACCGTGCCATCTTTCTGGGTCAGCACGTTAATGCCCAGTACTTCACACATCTGCTTGTAGACGGGGATCAGTGCATAGCCGAAGCCAAACATCATCACCGCCACCACCACCAGCTTGCCGAGCATTGCCCGGTTAATCTTGTTCACGTCAACTCACAGCCAAATGCGCTTGATGAAGACCATGGCGAAGAAGAACACCGGAATGGCGCCGATGATCAGGCCCATCTTGAGATTGCTTGGCTTCTTGGGGGTAGTCATATTATCGCGCTTTACAGTAAGGCGGCGCGGACCAGGATGGCCCGCGCCAGCCAGGATTACTTCACTTGCGGTGGTACTTCGAAGGTGTGGAACGGTGCTGGCGAAGGCACGGTCCATTCCAGGCCTTCAGCGCCATCCCATGGCTTGTCCGCCGCCTTGGCGCCGCCCTTGATGGCTGGCAGCACGACGAAGAACAGGAAATACACTTGCGACAGGCCGAAACCGAAGGCACCGATGGTGGCGATCGTGTTGAAGTCCGTGAACTGCGCTGGATAGTCGGCGTAGCGGCGTGGCATGCCGGCCAGGCCCAGGAAGTGCATCGGGAAGAAGGTGATGTTGAACGTGATCAGCGACAGCCAGAAGTGCATCTTGCCGCGGAATTCGTTGTACATGAAACCGGTCCATTTCGGCGACCAGTAGTAGAAGCCGGCGAACAGCGCGAACAGGGAACCGGCGACCAGCACGTAGTGGAAGTGCGCCACCACGTAGTAGGTGTCTTGCAGCTGGATGTCGATCGGGGTCACGGCCAGGATCAGGCCAGTGAAGCCGCCCATCGTAAACACGAAGATGAAGCCCACCGAGAACAGCATTGGCGTCTCGAAGGTCATTTCGCCCTTCCACATCGTGGCGACCCAGTTGAACACTTTCACGCCCGTTGGCACGGCGATGAGCATGGTCGCGTACATGAAGAACAGCTGCGAGGTCACTGGCATGCCGGTGGTGAACATGTGGTGCGCCCAGACGATGAAGGACAGGATCGCGATCGAGGCCGTTGCGTAGACCATCGACGCGTAGCCGAACAGCGGCTTGCGGGCGAACGCTGGCAGGATCTGCGAGACGATACCAAACGCCGGCAGAATCATGATGTACACCTCGGGGTGGCCGAAGAACCAGAAAATGTGCTGGTACATGACCGGGTCGCCGCCGCCGGCAGCGTTAAAGAACGAGGTGCCGAAGTGACGGTCGGTCAGGGTCATGGTGATCGCGCCAGCCAACACAGGCATCACGGCGATCAGCAGGTAGGCGGTGATCAGCCAGGTCCAGCAGAACATCGGCATTTTCATCAGCGTCATGCCAGGGGCGCGCATGTTCAGGATGGTGACGATGATGTTGATCGAACCCATGATCGACGAGGCGCCCATCAGGTGCATCGCGAAAATCGCCATGTCCATGCCTGGGCCCATCTGGGTCGACAGCGGTGCGTACAGCGTCCAGCCGGCCGCGGTGGCGCCGCCAGGGACCAGGAACGAGGTCGCCAGCAGGATCGCCGCCGGTGGCAGCAGCCAGAACGAGAAGTTGTTCATGCGCGCAAAAGCCATGTCGGAGGCGCCCACTTGCAGCGGGATCATCCAGTTGGCGAAGCCCACGAAGGCCGGCATGATGGCGCCGAACACCATGATCAGGCCGTGCATCGTGGTCAGCTGGTTGAAGAACTCAGGCTGGAAGAACTGCAGGCCCGGCTTGAACAGCTCGGTGCGGATCATCAGGGCCAGCACGCCGCCCGAGAGCAGCATGATGAAGGAGAACCACAGGTACAGGGTACCGATGTCTTTGTGGTTGGTGGCAAACAGCCAGCGGCCGATCCCGTGCGGGTGGCCGTGGTGATCGTCGTGACCGTGGTCGTGCGCGTGGTCGTGTGCGACAGTAGATGTGCTCATGTACAGCTCCTAATTACTTGCGTGCAGCCAGGACTTCGGCTGGTTGAACGATATTTTCCGAGGCCTTGTTCGACCAGCTGTTGCGGGTGTAGGTGATCACCGCAGCGATGTCCGAATCCGACAGTTGCTTCCAGGCTGGCATTTCAGCCGAGAACTTGCCCGACTTCTTGCCGTGCAGCAGAACGTTGATCTGTTCGGCTTTCGGGCCGGTCACGACTGGCGAAGCGTCCAGGGCAGCGAAGGCGCCCGGCACACCCTTGCCCGACGCCTGGTGGCAGACGGCGCAATTGGCGCTGTAGATTTTTTCGCCCTTGGTTTTCAGTTCATCGATGGTCCAGACCTTGGCTGGATCGTCCGCCAGGGCAGCCATTTCCTTCTTCTTGCCATCGACCCAGACCTTGTAGTCTTCGTCGGAGACGACGCGCACGACGATCGGCATGAAAGCGTGTTCCTTGCCGCACAGTTCGGCGCACTGGCCACGGTAGGTGCCGATTTTTTCAGCCTTGAACCAGGTGTCGCGCACGAAACCGGGGATCGCATCTTGCTTGACGCCGAAGGCCGGGATCATCCAGGCGTGGATCACGTCGTTGGCGGTGAGGATCAGGCGTACCTTCTTGTTGACCGGCACGACGACTTCGTTGTCGACTTCCATCAGGTAGTTCTCGCCGCGCGGCTCGCTTGGTGCGACGCCTGGCGCGCCAACCTGGGCGCGCGGGGTGGTCAGGTTGGACAGGAAGGAAATGCCTTCGCCGTCGCCCTTGAGGTAGTCATAGCCCCATTTCCACTGCATGCCGGTGACCTTGATGGTCAAGTCGGCGTTGGTGGTGTCTTTCATTGCCACGACGGTCTTGGTCGCTGGCAGCGCCATGCCGATGACGATCAGGAAAGGCACCACGGTCCAGGCGATTTCGACCGCGGTCGACTCATGGAAGCTCGCTGCCTTGTGGCCCAGTGCGCGACGGTGCTTGAACACCGAGTAGAACATCACGCCGAACACCGCGACGAAGATCACGAGGCAGACGATCATCATCCAGGTGTGCAGGCCGTAGATTTCCTCGGCGATTTTCGTCACAGGTGCCTGCAGGTTCAGCTGGCCCGCGAACGGCTTGCCGTCCACGCCCTGCGCCGCCATCGCTGGGATCCCGGCCGTCACCGCCAGGCCGAGCATCAAGGCTTGAAGTCGCTTTGCATATGTCATGTTTTCCCCAACCACCAAAATTAAGAATTTTTTTAAACCGCACAAATAGGCCCCAAGCCGCCTCCCCGCGGGGAGCCGGCTGGAACCGTGACATCGACCATAGGTGAACAAAGCACACTGATGAACGCTGACTTGCTGTTGCTTTTTGAAGCTGTCGTGCCAGCGCACTGCCTTATTTTTAAGCAATCCGGAGCACAGCCGACAAAATTAGTCGTTGATTATACTCAAGATATGCACCCTTCATCAAGGGAAAATCCACCTTTGCCCGGGCATGCAGGCCCGTTTTACCTGCTAAAACGTGACAATTACGCCCCGTTCAACGCGGTTTGCGCGGCTCGAAGCGGATGATGGCCTCGCCCGCCTGCGTCACGCGCGGCGCCGGCCGGAAGGCGTGGCCGTAGATCACTTCGAACGACAGGCCCAGCTTGCCGTCCGGGCGGCGGCCCTTTTCCAATGCTGCCAGCATGGTCTGCCAGGCCGCGCGCCCGAGCAGGCCGCGCCGGCGCGTGGCGAGCGGATTGCCGCCCAGCGCACGCACATCGGCCAGCAGGGCGGCCGCCGTGTCGTAGGTGACGGTAATGATTTCCATATCCATCACCGGGGTCGAAAAACCCACGTCGACCAGCTGGTCGCCAAAATCGTGCATGTCCACGAACGGCAGGGCATGGGGCGTTTCGTCGATCGCGGCGAAGGCCGCGCGCAATTCGCGGAACGTGTCCGGCCCGAAATTGGAAAACATCAGCAGGCCGTCGACGCGCAGCACCCGGCGCCACTCGGCAAACACGCGGTCCGGCTGCGGATGCCAGTGCAGCCCCAGGTTCGACCACACCAGGTCCAGCGAGTTCGGCCCAAAGGGCAAATTGCCGAAATCGCCGCAGGCCAGGTCGACCCCGGCCTTGGCCGGCAACAGGCGCGCGATCAGCGATTTGACAGGGGAAGCGGGCGCGCGCGCCGCCGCCAGCATGGCCGGGGAAGCGTCGATGCCGATGATCTGGGCGGCCGGGTAGTCTTTTTGCAGCAGCGGCAAGTCGGCGCCACCGCCGCAGCCGGCGTCGAGCACGCGCTGGGGCGCGATCTTGACCAGGGCCAGGCGCTCGTGCATGCGGGCGGCGATTTCACGGCGCAGGAAGTCCGATGGGGCGATGCGCGCCGGCTGCGCGAACAGCGCGCGCACGCGCGCCAGGTCTATCGGCGCACTCAGTCTGGAAGGGGTTACCATTAATCGAATACAAAGTCTGGAAGTGCCAGCAGTGTAACGTAATGCGATAATGCTGACCCGACTGCTCCAGGTTTTGTTGCCCTCCTCCTGCGCCCTGTGCGGCATGCGCAGCGACGCGCCCGTGTGCGCGCCCTGCCACGCCGCCCACCTGCAGGCGCGATCGCGCTGCCGGCGCTGTGCCAATCCGGTGGCGGCCGGCGTGCGCCATTGCGGCGCCTGTCTGGCGCACGCGCGCGCCTTCGACGCCACCCTGGCCGCCGCCGACTATGCCAGTCCGCTCGACCAATTGGTGCTGGGCCTGAAATTTGGCGCCCAGCTCGCGCTCGCGCCGTGGATGGCGCAGCAGCTGCAGCGCGCGCTGTTGGCCCAGGGCGGCTTTGAAGTGCCGCAGCTGCTATGCCCCGTGCCGCTGGGCGCGCTGCGCCTGCGCGAACGGGGCTTCAACCAGGCGCTGGAAGTGGCGCGCCCGCTTGGCGCCATGTTGAATGTCGAGGTGCAGGCGCGCCTGCTGGTGCGCGCCCGCGAGACGGTGGCACAATCGAGCCTGGCGCCGGGCGAGCGCCAGAAGAATATCCGCAACGCCTTCATCGTCGCGCCCCAGGGCGCCGCGCTGCTGGCGGGGCGCCACGTCGGCCTGGTGGACGACGTGATGAGCAGCGGCCACACGCTCAATGAGCTGGCCGCCCTGTTGAAACGCCATGGCGCCGCGCGCGTGAGCAACCTCGTGTTTGCCCGCACGCCGCCCCCTGATCACTGAAGGAGTCAGCCTTGTTCCACGTCGTCCTGGTCGAACCGGAAATCCCGCCCAATACGGGCAATGTCATTCGCCTGTGCGCCAACACGGGCGTGCAGCTGCACCTGATCGAGCCGCTCGGTTTTCCGCTCGACGACAGCAAGATGAAGCGTGCCGGCCTCGATTACCACGAGTACGCGCAAATGCAAGTGCACAAGGACTGGGACGCCTTCCTGGCCGCAACCGAGCCTGACCCGGCGCGCCTGTTCGCCATGACCACGCACGGCGCCTCTCCCTTTGCCGAAGCGCGCTTCCAGCCCGGCGACGTGTTCGTGTTCGGCGCCGAAACGCGCGGGCTCGACCCGGCTTTCCGCGAGACTTTCCCGCCCGCCCAGCGCATCCGCCTGCCGATGCGCCCCAACAACCGCAGCCTGAACCTGTCGAACACGGTGGCGGTCGTGGTGTTCGAAGCATGGCGCCAGAATGGCTACGCCGGCGGCGCCTGAGCCGCAATAAATAAAGCGGCGCAACATCCCTTTCCTGCCCGCACGCCAAGCGTATTCGGCCGTGACAATTGATGACAGTGTGCGCGTTTTTCCGGTCTAAGATTGAGCTAGATCAAAACGCGGCCCCGGCCCGCGAGACCCCGTGCCTGCGTTCCACTTCGGTCTCGCCACTGTTCATCACCGGCAAAGGAAACACCATGAGTACGACCCATCCTATTGAAGCCGTCTTCTTCGACCTCGGCGCGACCCTGGTTGAACCGCAGTTCGATCCCAGCGGCGCACTGCGCAGCTATACCGTCATGCCCGGCGCCGCTGCCGTGCTCAAGTCCCTGTATGACGCGCGCATCCCGCTCGGCATCATTTCGAATACCGGCAGCCAGGAGCCGCAGACGGTGCTCAGTGCCCTGCACCGCGTGGAGCTGGACAGCTATTTCGACACCAAGCTGGTGCTGCTGTCGGGCCAGGTCAAGCTGGACAAATCGACGCCCGCCATCTTCCGCCTCGCCGCTGCCACGGCCGGCATCACCGACCTGGCACGTTGCCTGTTTGTCGGCGACGATCCGGACGAGCGGCGCAATGCACGCCTGGCCGGCTTCCAGACCCGCAAGACACCCGCTGCGGTGCCGGGGCTGATCAAGGCCCCCGCCCTGAACAAGCTGGCGCCGAATATTACCGGCATGGCCGCCTGCATTGCCGACGTCAGGCAGGCATTTGCCGATCCCGACCAGGGGCCGCCCGACATCCTCGATTTCAACAAGCTGCTGCTGGCCCTGACGGCCGCCGCGCCCGGCCTGCCGGCCCTGTACCGCGAACATTTCGCCGAACCCTTCATCGCCCGCCTGAACGAACTGGGCCCGACCGAGTTTGTCGCCGTGCTGCAGCGCGACCCAAGCCATGAACGCGAAGCGGGCCTGCTGCTCGACATCTGCCAGGCCATTTTCCAGCACGGCAGCGCCAGCAAGAATGCCGCCAGCCGCGCCTTCCAGGAAGTGGTCAGCGACCTGTATGACGGCCTGTTCGGCGCCGCCACCCGCACCGGCGTCAAGCTGCCCGACATCACGGCGCCGGCACCGCTGGTCAAATGGGGCAATCCGCAGTCCGGCCCCTACACCTGGCCGATCAACAGCACCAGCATCTACGGCGCCGGCGCCGCCGTGGTGAACATGCCGCCAGCCAATGCCCGCCTGGGCCTGTGCGCCTGGCCGGCCCTGCCGCACGAAACGGCCGGCCACGATTTCCTGCACGCCGATGCCGGCCTGCAGGAAGAAGTGGCCGGTAACGTGTACTCGGCCCTGCGCAACGCCAAGATCGGCGCCGGCCTGCCCGACTACTGGGCCAAGCGCATCGACGAGACGGCATCCGACGTGCTCGGCATCCTGAACATGGGCCCGGCCGCGGCCATCGGCCTGGTGGCCTACTTCAAGGGCATGAACGATTACTACGGCCATGGCCCCACCTTGCGTAACGAAGGGCCGGCCGACGACCCGCATCCGGCCGACATCCTGCGCGGCTTCCTGGCCGCCAAGACCGTGAGCCTGCTCAGTTTTGACGGTGCCGCAGCCTGGGCCGAGCTGCTGGAACAGCAAACCCACAAGGAAGTGTCGACCATCGTCATCGGCGGCGTGGCCATCAGCGAAGAGCGTGCCAAGCTGTCCTGCGAAATCGTGGCCAAGGCCATTTGCGCCACGCGCCTGCAGTCGCTCAACAACCACATGCTGCTTGACATCCAGAACTGGCGCAACCAGGACGAAGATGCCGTGGCCTTGCTGCGCGCGGCCCTGGTCAACAACGTCAACCTGCCGACCTTGCCGGGCAGCGGCCTGTATGCGGCGCACGCCGTGGCGGCCGCTTCACTGTCCGCGCTGGCGGGCGACAAGGATCCCCAGACCCTGTTCGCGCGCATGCTCACGGTGCTCAACGAGATGCATGACATCAATGCCTCGTGGGGTCCGCTGCACATCGTGCACCAGGGTGACGTGCTGCGCCGACCTGCCTTTCGCCGCGCCGAAGTGATCTAACCGAAATTGCGCACGCCGGACACCCTGCTCGCCCGGCGTGCGCCCCCTCCCCATCGAGGTGTCTCCCAAAGGCACTTTGCACGATACCGGCCGATTTCACCCGATAGCGCACGAAAGCGTCGCGAGAACGCACGAAAAATCAGCGAAATCGCACGATTTCTCGCCGAAATTTGAACTATTCACGGCAGTGATAGTCGAACAGTTCAGTAGCACAGCAATGCCTCACCGCCGGGCCTGCCATCGCTTCGCTCAGCAGTGTTTTTCGGGGAAAGAATCGCCCTCCCGCCAGGACGCCTTAAGCACCTAGGAGTCTGCGCGGCAGAAAATTGATGTCATCCAAAGCAGCGGGGTAAACGT
>JAZJYP010000014.1:0-21676 GCA_040390345.1 Pseudomonadota bacterium
TCCAGTTGCCGGGTTTGACCCCGAATTGCTTTGTCAAGTTGCCGGGTTTGACCCCATGGCTTACTGTCCGTCGCAGCGGGCGTCGATTCGTCGCGCGGCACTGGGTGCCCGTTGCCCGTTCCGCTACACTGGCGTTCATGACTATCGTCTCCACACTGAAAACGGCGTGGCGCTCGGCGTGGGCGCTGCGCAAGCACCATGCCGAACCGGCGTGGGCGGTCATGCTGGCCGTGACCCTGGCTACCTTGCCGCTGGCGCCCGCCTTGATGGGCCTCGTCGCCGTCTTCGTCTATCTCGAACCGTCCGACTGGTGGCGCATCGTGCCGCTGCCGCTGACGGTGATCTTCCTGTCCGCCGCCTACACACTGCTGCTGCTGCACCGCCTTGTCGAACTGGCGCTGCCGCAGCGAGTGCTGGCGCAACTGTCGCCGCCGCAGGGCGCGCGCGCGGCCCTGGTGCGCAGCGCCATCTTCGTCTTCGGCGGCGCCTTCGGCCTGATGCTGGGCGGGACCTTCGTCGGCTGGCTCTACGACTTCACCGTGTGGGACAAATTCCGTTCCCTTCCCGTCGCGCTGCTGCGCCTGACGGGATTCCTGTCCCTGATCGCGCTCGCCAACCTGAGCTGGTGGCGCCTGCGCGTGCGCCAGGAATCGGCCCAGCGCCAGGCCACCGAGGCACAGTTGCGCCTGCTGCAGGCGCAGATCGAACCGCACTTCCTGTTCAACACCCTGGCCAATGTGCAAAGCCTGATGGACTACGACACGCCGCGCGCCAAGCAGATGCTCGAGGCCTTTTCCGACTACCTGCGCTCGTCCCTGACCCAGCTGCGCGATGTCGACTCGACCCTCGCATTCGAGATGGAGACGGCCCGCAATTACCTGGAGCTGCTGCAGATCCGCATGGGCGAGCGCCTCGCTTTCACCTTCGACGTCAGCACGCAGGCCCAGGCGGCCGTCCTGCCCACCTTGCTGCTGCAGCCGCTGGTGGAAAACGCCATCCAGCACGGCCTCGAACCGAAGGTCGAAGGCGGCGTGGTGCGCGTATCGGCCGAGGTCGAAGGCGTGCGATTGCGCCTGACCGTCGACGACGACGGCCTGGGGCTGGACGCGCCACGCCGCCACGGCCGTTCCGGCAACGGCATGGCACTGGCCAACCTGCGCGCCCGCCTGCAGACGCGCTATGGCAAGGAGGCGAGCTTGCGGGTCGAAGCGCGCGCGCCCGGCACGCGCTCCATCATTGAACTCCCATTTACCGCCACACCATGACCCGCGCCCTGATCGCCGACGACGAAGCCCACCTGGCCCACTACCTGCGCGACCAGCTCTTGCTTTTGTGGCCGGACCTCGACATCGTCTGCCTCGCCCGCAACGGCATCGAGGCGGCCGCGAAAATCGCTGAACTGGAACCGGACCTCGCTTTCCTCGATATCCAGATGCCGGGCCTGAGCGGGCTCGAAGTCGCCCAGGGCATCGAGGGCGCGACGCGCGTCGTCTTCGTCACCGCCTTCGATGAATACGCCGTCCAGGCCTTTGACCACGCCGCGCTCGATTACGTGCTCAAACCCGTCAAGGCCGAGCGCCTGGCGCGTACCGTGGAACGTATCAAGGCGGCCAGCGCCGCGCCGGACGCGCGCCTCGGCCAGGCCCTGCAGGCCCTGATGGGCAAAGCGCCGCCTGCGCGGCCGCTGCGTTTCATCCGCGCAGGGCAGGGCGACCTGATGCACCAGGTGCCGGTGGGCGACGTGCTGTTCTTCCGCGCCGACGACAAATACACGGTCGTGCGCACCGCCACGGCAGAACACCTGATCCGCACGCCGATCGCCGAACTGGCGGGCCAGCTCGACCCCGAGCTGTTCTGGCAGGTGCATCGTTCCACCCTGATCAACCTCGAGCACCTGGCGGGCACCCGGCGCGACGACACCAGCCGCCTGTTTGTGCGCATGCATGGCGTCGAGCAGGAGCTGCCCGTCAGCCGGGCCTTCGTCCACTTGTTCAAGGCGATGTAGCACGCCATTCGTCGGCCCGGCTGTCGATCCGTCGCACGCCGCGTGCGATGCGTCACGGCGGCTGGCATCGTCCGCCCTGTGATATCGACTACAAGGCTGCCAATGTTCCGACTCTCCCTCACCATGACGCTGCGCGACTGGCGCGCCGGCGAATTACGCTTCCTGCTCGCGGCCCTGGCGCTGGCCGTGGCGGCCCTGTCCACCATCGGCTTCTTTACCGACCGCGTGTCCGCCAGTTTTGTGCGCGATGCCAACCAGTCGCTCGGCGCCGACC
The DNA here is from genome assembly GCA_040390345.1 of Pseudomonadota bacterium. Classification (GTDB taxonomy): domain Bacteria; phylum Pseudomonadota; class Gammaproteobacteria; order Burkholderiales; family Burkholderiaceae_D; genus Telluria_A. Next base: position 2,280 of record JAZJYP010000014.1, read on the forward strand.
TGCTGGTGACGGCCGACGCGCCGCTCGACCCGGCCTGGCGCAGCGAAGCGCTGCGGCGCGGCTTGGCCGTGGCAGAAACAGTGGAACTGGCCAGCATGGCCTTCAGTGCGGAAGGGCGCGGCCAGCTTATTTCGCTCAAGGCCGTCACGCCCGGCTATCCCTTGCGCGGTGCCCTGCGCCTGCGCCAGGGACAGGGCGACGCCGCCACGCGTTCCACGCCAGCCAAGGGCAGCGTATGGATCGACCGCACGCTCGCCAGTGTGCTGTCGCTGCACGTGGGCGACGTGCTGCGCCTGGGCGACGCACGCCTGGTCGTGGCACAGGTGCTGTCGGCGGAGCCGGACCGCGGCGTATCGCTGGTCGGCTATGCGCCGCGCGCGATGATCGACGCCGGTGACCTGCCCGCCACAGGCCTGCTGCAACTGGGTTCGTTTGCCAAGTACCGCTTGCTGGTGGCCGGCGACCCGCTCGCCGTGGAGGCGGCCGCCAAATCGCTGCCCACCATGCTCGAGCGCCAGCGCCGCCTTGGTGTGACGCTCGACACCGCAGCCGACAACCGCTCCGGCCTGCGCAGCGCCTTCGAACAGGCCGGACGCTTCCTGGCGCTGGTGGGCATGCTCTCGACCATGCTCGCCGCCGTTGCCGTGGCGATGGCCGCGCGCCGTTTCATGCTGCGCCATATCGATGCAGTGGCCATGCTGCGCTGCCTCGGGCTGGCCCAGCGCAAGGTGCTCGCCCTGTACGCGCTGCAATTCCTGTGGATCGGCCTGGCAGCCAGTGCGCTTGGCGTGCTGGCCGGCTTCGCTGCGCACTTCGCGCTAATTGCGTGGCTGGGCGACTTGATGGGGGCGGCCCTGGCGCCACCTTCCGGGTGGCCGGCCCTGGGCGGCACCGCCACCGGCTTGCTGCTGCTGGCCGGCTTCGCACTGCCGCCCATCCTCGCGCTGCGCAATGTGCCGCACAACCACGTATTGCGTGGCGAGCGGGGCGCGCCGCAAGCGCCGGTGCTGCTGGCGGCGGCACTGGGAGCGCTTGCCCTGCTTGGGCTGCTCTTGTGGCAAGCGGGCGACCTTGCCCTTGGCCTGTTGACGGCTGGCGCCTTTGCGGGCGCGGCGCTGGTGTTTGCCATCCTCGCCCGCCTGGCCGTGGCGGCGCTGGCCTTTGCCGGCCGCTTGCTGCCGTCGCCGGCCTGGCGTTTCGCCATCGCGGAAATGCGCCGCCGTCCTGGTGCCACCGTCACCATGGCGCTTGGGCTGTCGCTCGGCCTGATGGCGATGCTGCTGTTGACGATGGTGCGCGCCGACCTGCTCGCTGCCTGGCAGGGCGTGCTGCCGGCAGACATGCCGAATAAAGTCATCATCAATGTCCAGGCCGACCAGCACGACCTCGTGGCGCGGCGCCTGGCCCCGTTCGGGCAGGCGCCCTTGTTCCCGGTGCTGCGGGCGCGCCTGGTGCGCATCAACGGCAAGGCGCCTGCCTTCGATGACGAACGCGCCCGCGCCACCGTCACGCGCGAACTGGACCTCTCGACCATGCCGCAGCTCGCCGGCGGCAACGCCATCCTGAAAGGCGCCTGGTTCGCCGACCTCCAGGGCAAGCCGGAAGTCTCGGTGGCCGAAGGTGCGGCCGAATTGCTCGGCCTGAAGCTGGGCGACCGCCTGATGCTGGACCTGGCCGGCACCCAGTTCGACGCCACCGTGACCAGCATCCGCAAGGTTGACTGGCGCTCGCGCCGCATGAATTTCGCATTCATCCTCAATCCGCGCGCCGCCGCCGGCCAGCCCGCCAGCTGGACTGCCGCCGTCCATGTGCCTGCCGCCGACGAAGACGGGTTCAACCGCCTCAGCCGCGACTTCCCCAACCTCACCGTCATCGACGTCGAAGCCTTCGTGGCCAACATTCAGCGCGTGATGGAGCGCCTGGCGCGCACCGCGCAATTCATGTTCCTCTTCACACTCGGTGCGGGCGTGCTGGTGCTGGCGGCCACACTGGCCAGCAGCGCCGACGAACGCCGTCGCCAGCTGGCCATCTTGCGCGCCCTGGGCGCGAGCCGCAGCCAGCTCGAACGGGCCCAGTGGATCGAGCATGCGCTCGTCGGTGCGCTGGCCGGCGTGCTGGCGGCAGCTGGCGCGACCGCCGCCAGCTGGGCACTGGCGCGCATGGTATTCGATTTGCCCTGGCACTTCTCGCCCGCGCTGTGGAGTGCTGGCCTGGCCGTCGGCGCCCTGTGTGCGCTGCTGGGCGCCTGGCGCGCCGTGGCGGCCGTCCTGAACCATCCACCGCTGCTGACGCTGCGCGCCACCTGATTCAACCAAGGAGACTTCCATGATCAAGGTAACTGAACTCAATAAGCGCGTGCCCGATGCGGGCGGCGAACTGACCATCCTCGATGGCATCGACCTGCACGTGCAGTCCGGCGAAACGCTGGCCATTGTCGGCGCCTCCGGCTCCGGCAAATCGACCCTGCTGGGCATCCTGGCGGGACTCGACCTGCCCAGCAGCGGCGCCATCAGCATGGCCGGCACCGACATGCTGGTCCTCGACGAAGACGGACGCGCCGATTTTCGCCAGCGCCACCTGGGCTTCGTGTTCCAGTCCTTCCAGCTGTTGCCGCACATGACGGCGCTCGACAACGTGATGCTGCCGCTGGAGCTGCGCGGTGCGCGCGACGCACGGGGCAGGGCGCAACTCATGCTCGAACGTGTCGGCCTGGCCGAGCGGCGCCACCACATGCCGCGCTATTTGTCCGGCGGCGAACAGCAGCGCGTGGCACTGGCGCGCGCCTTCGTCGGCGAGCCGCCGTTGCTGCTGGCCGACGAGCCGACCGGCAGCCTCGATGCCGCGACGGGCCGCGCCGTGATCGACCTCATGTTCGACCTCAATCGTGAACGCGGCTCGACCCTCGTGATGGTGACCCACGATCCGCTCGTCGCCGCGCGCTGCGGCCGTACCGTGACGATGGCCGCAGGGAGGCTGGCATGATGCGCGCTTCGATCGTGGCAGGGCTGTGTAGTTTGGCGCTTGGTCCGGCCCACGCCGACGGCATGTCGGACCTGAAGGCCGCGCTGGCGCGCCTGAAAGGACAGGCGTCCCTGCACGCCGTGCTCGACACGCGCACAACGCGCCGCCTGGGCGACGGCCCCGAAGATCAGGGCCAGGCCAGCGTCATCCTCGACGATGGCAGCCACGGTTTGCAGGTGACCTATCCGCGCGAAACGGCGGCCCGCATGGCGCGCGAGGTGGCCGCGCGTGGGCGCGACCCCAACGCCAAGGCGCCAACGGCGGCAGCGCTGCGCGAAGTCGACGCCATCGACTTGCTGCAGCTGGCGTCCGCCGTGGGCGCCATCGAGCGTGCGCTGGCCGGCGCGGTCTTCAAAGGAGAGCGCCCGGACAACCGCGGCGGCAAGGCCGTGCGCCTGCTCAGTTTTGCAATGCCGATTGAAACCCTGAGTGAGCGCGACCGCAAATACGCCAAATCGCTCGACGCCAGCTACGACATCTGGATCGACAGTGACGGCACGCCATTGGCCAGCCGCCTGCACCAGGTCATTGGCGGACGCGCTTTCATCGTGGTGGGGTTCGATACGCGCTACGACGAGCTATGCACGTATCAGCAGTCGGGCGACCGCCTGCTGGTGCTGCGCAAGGAATCCAGCAGCAGCGCCTCCGGTGCCGGTGAACGGGACGAGCGCAAGACCATCACGACCTTGCGCCCGGAGGCCTGACTCAGAGAATGGCGCCGAAGACCATCACGATGCCGGCCAGCGACGCGCCCCACACCAGCGAGCGCACGATCGGCATGCCCAGCGCGTAGGTCGGCACATACAGGATTCGTGCCGCCAGGTAGATTTGCGCGCCCAGTGCCGTCATATTGCTCTCGCGCCCAGCCATGTGCGCAACCAGCACGGCGACAGCGAAGATGGGCAGGGTTTCAAGCAGGTTCGCCTGGGCGCGCTGCAGGCGTGCCGTGATTTTCCCCGGTGGCGCGCACGGCGTGTCGCGCGCGCCCATGTTGTAGGCCAGCCCCACTTCCTTGTTGCGGAACGCTGCAACGAGCATGATCTGGACGAGCGCCAGTACCAGTGTCCAGGCCAGCATGGTCAGTTCTGTTGTCATTGATTTCCTCTCATGGTTGAACGGCATGCAGACAATAGCAGGGTTTGCGTTACAGTTCGATGCAATTTGACCGGCCAAAGCAGCCTATAATCGTCGGCTGAACATTCTGATGCCGTTCCATGAAATTGCTGAAGCACCTGTCGTTGCTGGTTTTGTTGTCGCTGCTGGCCTCCTGCGGAGGACCCGCCTCCGCACCGCCTCCGCCCGACACGGCCAGCGCAGAAGATCCTGGACGCCCCGCTACGCCAGCCACGCCACTGCCACCGCCCACGCCGCCGATGGCCTGGCGCACTTTGTGGAATAGGTGCGCCGTGCCGCGCCCCGGTCTCGACCCGCACAATCTGCCCTACTACGACCTGCAAGGCACGCTTGATGACGAGATGAACTGGGTGCGCTCGTGGATCGACTTTACCTACCTCTGGTACAAGGAAGTGCCGGGCGACCTCAATTATTACGATTACAGCGACCCGATCGCCTGGTTCAACGCCCTCAAGACGCCGGTGCTCACTGCTTCCGGCAAACCGAAGGACCAGTTCCACTTCACCTACCCAAGCGACAAATGGGATGCGCTCAATAGCGCCGGCGTTGAACTGGGCTACGGTGTGACCTGGGCGCGCGGCACCAGCACCAGCCTGCCGCGCTACTGGCTGGCCAGCAAAGTGGAGCCGGGATCCCCGGCCGACCTGGCAGGCCTGCGCCGTGGCGACCAGCTGGCCGTCATCGATGGTGTCGATTTCCTCAACGCCGCCAGTGCCAGCCTGGTCGCCAGGATCAATGCCGGCCTGACCCCGGTCGCGGCGGGCGAGGCCCACCAGTTTGGCGTGCTGCGTGGCGGCGCCGCCATCAGTGTCACCTTGACGGCGACGTCGGCCGCGGTCGCGCCGGTACAAAACGTCAAGGCGATCGACACTGCCACCGGCAAGGTCGGCTATCTGACCTTCAATAGCCACAATGGCGCCGCCGAGCGCCAGCTGATCGACGCCATCGCCCAGCTCAAGGAGACCGGCATCAATGACCTGGTGCTGGACTTGCGCTACAACGGGGGCGGCCTGCTGTACGTAGCCAGCGAGCTGGCCTACATGATTGCCGGGCCGGGGCCGACCACGGGCAAGGTCTTCGAACGCCCCTCGTTCAACGAGAAGATGAACCCGGGGGCGCCGATCCCCTTCCGCAGCACGGCCTACGGTTACAGCACCGACAAACCGGCCAAGGCGGGCCAGGCGCTGCCCACGCTGGGCCTGCGGCGCGTGACCGTGCTCACCACGCCGGGCACCTGCTCGGCCAGCGAATCGGTGATCAACAGCCTGCGCGGCGTCGACGTGGAAGTGACGATCATTGGTGAGCATACCTGCGGCAAGCCATACGCCTTCACGCCGGCACAGAACTGCGGCACCACGTATTTTGCGATCCAGCTGCAGGGCGTCAACGACAAGGGCTACGGCGACTACGCCGACGGCTTCGCGCCCACCTGCCACGCCGCCGACGATTTCGGCCACGCCCAGGGCGACCCGGCCGAGACCCTGCTTGCCGCCGCCCTCGCATACCGCGCAACCGGCATGTGCCCCAGCGGCTCGCGCGCAAAGTCGCTACCATTGCAGATCGTGCGCGACCAGGTGCACGAAATCGCGGTCTACCCACCCATCTCTATGGAAGCCAAACGATGATCCGTTCTGCCCTGCTGCTGGCCATGCTGGCCGGCCTGCCCCTCGCGCACGCCGCGCCCGACCTCAAGACCGTCTCCGAGCGCTCCGGCTTCACCGCCACCGGCCGCTACGAAGAGGTGATCGCCCTGTGCAGCGCCTTCGAGAAAGCCTATCCGAAACAGGTGAAATGCCGCCAGTTCGGCACTTCGCCGGAAGGGCGCCCGATGATGTCGCTGGTCGTCACCCGCACGGGCGCCCTGACGCCGGAAGCGGCGCGCCAGCGCGGCCTGCCCGTGATGCTGGTCCAGGGCGGCATCCACGCCGGTGAAATCGACGGCAAGGACGCCGGTTTCCTGGCCCTGCGCGAAGTGCTGGAAAACCGCCTGGCCAAGGGTACGCTCGACAAGCAGGTGCTGGTGTTTGTCCCCGTCTTCAACGTTGACGGCCATGAGTTGTTCCGCAAGTGGAACCGCCCCAACCAGCGCGGCCCGGTGGAAATGGGCTGGCGTACCACGGGCCAGAACTACAACCTCAACCGCGACTACGTCAAGGCCGACACCCCCGAGATGCAGGCAATGCTTGCCCTCGTCAACGCCTGGGACCCGATCGCCTACGTCGACCTGCACGTGACCGACGGCGCCAAGTTCGAACACGACGTCTCGATCCAGGTCGAACCCGTGTTCTCGGGCGATGCCGAACTGCGCAAGGCCGGCCTGGCCCTGCGCACGAATGTGATCGCCGACATCGCCAAACAGGGCTCGCTGCCGCAGCCCTTCTACATGTCCTTCGACGAGAACGACAACCCGGCCTCCGGCTTCTCCGACGGCGTCTCGGACCCGCGTTTTTCGACCGGCTATTTCCAGCTGCGCAACCGCCTGGCCATGCTGGTCGAGACGCATTCGTGGAAGGACTACCCGACCCGCGTGCGCATCACCCACAACACCATCATCTCGCTGCTCGAACAGCTCGCCGCGCATGGCAAGGAATGGCAAGCCGTCGCGCGCCAGGCCGACGCGCGCACGCTCACCGGTCCCGTGCCGCTGACCTTCAAGACCACCGACAAGACCCGCACCGTGCAGTTCCGCGGCTACGAATACACGCGCACCCCGTCCGAGGTGTCGGGCGGCCTGATGACGCATTATGACGAAAGCCGCCCGCAAATCTGGACTGTGCAGGTGCACGACGACATCGTGCCAAATTTGCAGGTGATGGCGCCGGCGGCCGGCTATTTCGTGCCGGCCGCCCACGCGGCGCAGGTGGCGCACAAGCTCAGGGAACACGCGATCGTGTTCCGCACGCTCGACAAGGCGCTGGCGCAGGCCGATGTCGATACTTTCCGCGCCGACAAGGCCGTGCCGGCCGCACGTTCCTTCGAAAACCACCAGCGCATGGACTTGTCGGGCAGCTGGCGCCAGGAACTGCGTGCGGTGGAGAAGGGCGCCTTGTTCGTGCCGATCGCCCAGCCGAAGGCGCGCCTGGTGATGGCGCTGCTCGAGCCGCAGGCGCCGGACTCGCTGGCCGCCTGGGGCATGTTCAACAACGCCTTCGAGCGCAAGGAGTACATGGAGGACTATGTGGCCGAGGACGTGGCGCGCGAGCAGATGGCGCAGGACCCGGCGGTCGCAGCAGAATTCAGGCGCAGGCTCGAATCCGACCCGGCTTTCGCCAAGAGCGCCCACGCGCGCCTGGACTTCTTCGCACAGCGCCACCCGTCGTGGGACCCGCGCTACAACCTTTACCCGGTGATGCGCGCCAACCTGGCGCCGTAGGTGTGCGTGGTGGGTATCGCGCGATGCGCTCGCCCGATACCCACCAAATTATCACGGGACCCAGGCGATGGCGTAGGGTGGGTGAGCGCGCAGCGCGCTACCCACCACGCTCAGTCGCGGTGCAACTGGATCGTCGCCGGCGCCGAGCACGGCTCCTCGTCGAAGGCGATGTCGCCCAGCGGGTTGGCCTGGCCATCGGCCTTCAAATCGGCAAACCCGAACATCCCGCGGTCCATCAGGTGCGAAGGCACCACCGTCGACAGCGACGAGAAGATGCTCTCCACCCGGCCCGGATACTTCTTGTCCCACTCGCGCATCAGGCCCTTGATCTGCTTGCGCTGCAGGTTCTCCTGCGAGCCGCACAAATCGCACGGAATGATCGGGAAGCCCTTCACCTCGGCGTAGCGCGTGGTGTCGGCTTCCTTCACATAGGCCATCGGGCGGATCACGATATGCTTGCCGTCGTCGGACTGCAGCTTGGCCGGCATGCCCTTCAGTTTCCCGCCGAAGAACATATTCAGGAAAAAGGTCTCGAGGATGTCGTCGCGGTGGTGGCCCAGCGCGATCTTGTTGCAGCCCAGTTCATCGGCCACGCGGTACAGGATGCCGCGCCGCAGGCGCGAGCACAGCGAGCAGGTGGTCTTGCCTTCCGGGATCAGGCGCTTGACGATGCTGTAGGTGTCCTGGTTCTCGATGTGGAAGGGGATGCCCAGCTTTTCCAGGTAGGCCGGCAGGATATCGGCCGGGAAGTTCGGCTGCTTCTGGTCCAGGTTCACGGCCACGATGTCGAAGTGGATCGGCGCGCGTTCGCGCAGCGTCATCAGGATGTCGAGCAGGGCGTAGCTGTCCTTGCCGCCGGACAGGCACACCATCACCTTGTCGCCGTCCTCGATCATGTTGAAGTCGCCGATGGCCTGGCCCACCAGGCGGCACAATCGCTTGTGCAGCTTATTGTTTTCGTAGGCGGTCTTGTCGCTCACCTGGTCCAGCACGGCGTTCATGCTTCATCCTTGATCTGGAAAACTTCAACACCGACGCCTTCGCAGTCGGGATACACGTCCGGCTTCATGGTCGACACGCGCACGGCGCGCACCGAAGGGTGGGCCAGCATCTGCCGCACCACGTCGTCGCACAGCGTCTCCTGCAGGTGCACGTGGCCCTGGGCCATGCGCCGCGCGATGGTCTCGCGCATGAAATCGTAGTCCACCACTTCTTCCAGGTGGTCGGCCCTGGGCGTCGAGCGCGCCAGCGGAATGTACAGGTCGACGTTGATCAGGACGCGCTGTTCGCCCTTCTTCTCGAAGTCGTGCACGCCGATATTGATCATCACTTCGTAATTGCGCAGGAACAGGCGGCGGCAGTCGGCAAGCTTCGGGTGGGTCAGGGCGGATAACATGGGGGCCTTAAAAGATGAAATTATTGGGCGAGGAACATCACGTCGCGCGGCGAGGCGGTCAGGTGCTGGCCGCCGTCCACCAGCAAGGTGGTGCCGGTGAGCGCGCGCGCCGAAGCGGCATACACGACCGCGTCGGCGATATCCTGCGGCGTCGACGAGCGCCCCAGCGGCGTGCGCCGGTGCGCCTGGGCGAAACCTTCCTCGGTCTGTTCGCCCGACACCATGGTCAGTCCCGGCGCCACGCCCACCACCCGCACCATCGGCGCGAGCGCCTGGGCCAGCATCGTGGTGGCCGTCTGCAGCGCCGCCTTGGACAGGGTGTAGGACAAAAAATCGGGATTGAGATTGTACAGCTTCTGGTCCAGCAGGTTGATGACCACCCCTTCCACGCCGCTCGCGTGCAGGGCCTGGGCCAGCAGGATCGGGGCGGCCACGTTGGCCTGCATATGCGCCGCCAGCAGGGCCGGCGAAAAATCGCAGGCCGCGTCGAACTCGAACAGGGAGGCGTTATTGACCACGCACGACACCGCACCCATGGCCGCCGTCGCCTGCGCCAGCATCGCGCGCACGGCCGCTTCGTCGGACAAGTCGGCGTGCACCAGGGCGGCGCGCCGGCCCAGCGCGCGGATCGCCGCCACCGTCTCGCGGGCGTCGGCTTCGGACGAACGGTAATGCACGGCCACGTCCCAGCCGGCCGCGGCCAGGCCCAGTGCGATGGCATGCCCGATGCGTTTGCCGGCGCCGGTCACGAGGGCGGCGCGGCGCGGGGCAAGGGTCGAAGGTATCGTCATGGTGTGTCTGTAAATTATGCAAAATCGTGCATAAATTGTTGGCCGGCCCGGCGATTGGCTACAATGCCGGCATGTCCCTACCTGTCCCCGATAGCGACGCGCTGGCCGCGTCCCACGCACTGGCCCAGCAGATTGCCGCCGATATCGCAGCCCACGGCGGTGCGATTTCCTTCGCCCGCTTCATGGAAACGGCCCTTTACGCGCCGCGCCTTGGCTATTACAGCGGCGGCGCCGCCAAACTGGGCAAGGATGGCGATTTTACAACCGCGCCGGAACTGACTCCCCTGTTCGGGGCCGCCCTGGCGCAGGTGGCAGCCGCTATTATCGCCCAAACCGCGCCGCATATCCTCGAATTTGGCGCCGGCACCGGCAAACTGGCGCGCGACATCCTCACCGAATTGGCACAGGCGGGCGTCGCACTGGAGAGCTACACCATCATCGAACTGTCGGGCGAACTGCGCGCGCGCCAGCAGGAGGCGCTGCGCGACATTCCCCAGGTGCGCTGGATCGACGCCTTCCCGCCGTCCTTCCATGGCTTTGTCGTGGCCAACGAAGTGCTCGATGCGATGCCCGTGCAGCTGGTGAAAAAGACCGGCGCCGGCTGGTGCGAGCAGATGGTCACGGTGCGCGATGGCGCGTTTGCCCTGCAGGACGGCGCGCCCGATGGCGCGCTGGCGCAGCAGATTCCCGCGTCCGAGACCCTGCCCGAAGGCTACCTGACCGAGGTGCACGGCACCGGCTGCGGCTTCATGGCCTCGCTGGCGCACATGCTGCAAGCGGGGCAGGGCGCCGCCGTGCTGCTCGACTACGGCTTCCCCGGCCATGAATACTATGTGATCGACCGCAGCGGCGGCACCCTGATGTGCCACTACCGCCACCACGCCCACCCGGATCCCTTCTTCCTGCCCGGCCTGCAGGACATCACGGCCCACGTCGACTTCACCGCCATGGCCGTTGCGGCCCAGGACGCCGGCGCCGCGGTGCTCGCCTATATGAGCCAGGCCGCCTTCCTGCTCGGCGCCGGCATTGGCGAACTGCTCTTGCGCACCGACCCCGAGGATGCCAAAGCCTACCTGCCGCAAGCGAACGCCCTTCAGAAACTGCTCTCGCCTGCCGAAATGGGGGAGCTGTTCAAGGTGCTGGTGGTGGGCCACGGCGTCACCCTGGCGCCGGCGCTGCAGGGGCAGGACCGCAGCTACCGCCTGTAGACAAAAAGACATCTTGCGTCACGGATACAAACCCGGCTATGCTGTACGATTGTGCGTCGGTTCCACGTGCCCATCGGCTATCATGAAAAGGGAACCACGCTTCACCGATACCAACTATGGCCAAGATCCACACACATTATGACAACCTGAAGGTGGCCCGGCTGGCGCCGCAGGAGGTCATTCGTGCCGCCTACAAGGCCTTGAGCCAGAAGTACCACCCCGACAAGAACCCCGGCGACGACAAGGCGGCCCGCATCATGGCCATCCTCAACAGCGCCTACGGCACCCTGTCCGACCCGGTGCGGCGCAAGGAGCACGACGACTGGATCGCCGCCGAAGAATGGGAAATCGACTGGCTCGAAAGCACCCGCGGCGACGAGCCGCGCAGCCGCAACGAGCCGCCCCACGCCTGGCCCGAACAGGTCGACGCGGCCCGCTCGCGCTACCGCGTGTTGCGCGACCCGCGCTGGTGGCTGGCCATCGGCTTCTGCTTCGCCGCCGGCACCGCCGCCGGCGTCATGCTCATGGGCCAGCCCAAGGTGTTGCCCGTCGCCCTGGCCCAGGCCCTGGGCGGCAAGGCCGAACCGCGGCCCGATCCGGCCCGCCTGGAAGTGGACGGGCGCAACGACGCCCTGCTCGACACCTGGGCCGTCAGCAAGCCGCAATTCCAGGAAGCGCCGGGCGGCCAGGCCAGCGACATCAAGGCCCTGGCCGTGACCCAGCTGGTGGTGCCGGCGCGCGCGCCCGACTGCGACGCCGAATTGCACACCCTGGCCTCGCCCAACGGCGAACCGTGGCCCTCGCAAACGGGCTATGTGGAAGGCTACCCGATCGGCAACCGCGGCGAGGAAATGCGCCTGGTGATCGACAACGGCGCCAATGCCTCGCCCATTTTCGCCAAGGTCTACGACCTGGACCGGCGCTCGAACGTGCGCCACCTGTTCGTGGCCGCCCATGAAACGATGGAAGTGGAAAAACTCGCCGCCGGCAAGTACGAGGTGCGCTACCAGAATGTCGAGGTGGGCTCGACCAAGGCCGAATGCATCGGCCGCAAGCAGCGGCCCATCAAGCAGGCCGCCGCCGACGCGGGCTGACCGGCCTTAAAACTCTTCCCATTCACCGGCTTCGGTGGCCGCCGTCGCTTTCGGCTTCGGCTTCGGTGCGGGCGCCGGCGCCGGCGCCTTGATCTGGCGCGCTGCGGGCGCCGCCGGCTTCGCTTTCACGACCGCCTTGGGACGCGCGAGCGCGCCCGGCTGGTCGCGCAGCTTGAACACCGACACGGCCCGCTCCAGCACGCCCGCTTCATCGTTCATGCTCTGCGCCGCCGCCGCCGACTGCTCCACCAGGGCCGCATTCTGGGTCGTCATCTCGTCCATCTGCGTGATGGCCTCGTTGACCTGTTCGATGCCCAGGCTTTGTTCTTCCGACGCCGCCGTGATCTCGCTCATGATGTCGGCCACCTGCTTGACCGAGGTGACGATCAGCTCCATCGTCTGGCCGGCTTCGTCGACGACCTTGCCGCCGCCGTCGACCTTCTCCACCGAGTCGCCGATCAGGGTCTTGATTTCCTTGGCCGCCGCCGCCGAACGCTGGGCCAGGTTGCGTACTTCCGAGGCGACGACGGCGAAGCCGCGCCCCTGCTCGCCCGCGCGCGCCGCTTCCACCGCCGCATTCAGGGCCAGGATATTGGTCTGGAAGGCGATGCCGTCGATGACGCCGATAATGTCGACAATCTTGCGCGAGGACTCCTTGATCGAGGCCATCGTCTCGACCACCTGGGCCACCAGCTGGCCGCCGCGCGTGGCCACCGACGAGGCCGAGATGACGAGCTGGTTGGCCTGGCGCGCATTGTCGGCGTTCTGCTTGACGGTCGAGGTCAGTTCTTCCATCGAGCTGGCCGTCTCTTCGAGCGAACTGGCCTGCGATTCGGTGCGGTTGGACAGGTCGGTATTGCCCGAGGCGATTTCCGACGACGCCGTCGAAATCGTGATCGTCGAATGGCGCACCTCGCCCACGGTGCGCGCCAGCGACTCGTTCATGTCCTTGAGCGCCTGCAGCAGTTCGCCCATTTCATCGTGCGAGTTCACGCTGATCTGCGTCGTCAGGTCGCCCGTGGCGACCGACTTGGCCACGTCCACCGCTTCGTCGAGCGGGCGCGTGATCGAGGCGGTGATGGCCCAGGCCAGCCAGGCCGACACGGCAAACGCGGCCAGGCCCATGGCGATCATCATATTGCGCGAAAAATCGATGTCCTTCTGGGCCGAGGCGCCACCGTCCTCAATGTCCTTTTTCTGCGTATCGACCAGGATGCGGGTCTGTTCGAGCATGGCGTCGAGGGCCGGGAAGGTTTCGCTGTTCATCAGCGCCGCCGCATCGTCCTTGCGGTCTGCCTCGACCATGTCGGCCACCTTGGCAAACGAGGCCGCGTAAGCCGCGCGCGTCGTCGTCAGCTTGGCCAGCGCCGCTTTTTCCTCGCTCGACGTGACCAGCTTGCCAAGCGTCGCCAGCGATGCGTCGATGGTTTTCTTGTCCTGGTCGATGCGTTCATAGCTCTTGGCGCGCAGCGGCTTGTCCAGGATGAACAGGGCCAGCGTGCGGCGCGCATCTTCGCGCGCGGCCGTGTCGATGGCCGTGGCCGCCGCCGCGCTGGGCCAGTCCGCCTCGATCATGTTCTTGTTCCCCTTGCTGATCGAAGCGAAGCGCCCGATGGAGGCACCGATCATCACGAGCATCATCACTACCAGCAGGCCAAAGCCGGCTGTCAGGCGGGTCTTGATTCTGAAATTGGACAGGTCCATGAGCGTTCCGCGTCAGGTTGGGGAAGGGGGGAGTCAGGCGCTGATATTGTCGATCAGGCCCATTTCGCCCGAGGACATCAGCTTGTCGATATCGACCAGGATCAGCATGCGCTCGTCGATCGTGCCCAGGCCAATCATGTAGTCGGAATTGAAGGCCGTGCCCATTTCCGGCGCCGGCTTGACTTGTTCGGGCGATAAGGTTGTCACATCGGACACCGAATCGACCACCATGCCCATGATGCGCCCGCCGATATTGAGGATGATGACGACGGTGAACTGGTCGTAGGTGGGCGTGCCGAGGTTGAACTTGATGCGCATGTCCACCACCGGGATGATGATGCCGCGCAGGTTGATCACGCCCTTGATGAATTCCGGGGCGTTGGCGATGCGCGTGACGGCCTCGTAGCCGCGGATCTCCTGCACTTTCAGGATGTCGATCCCGTATTCTTCCGAGCCGAGCGTGAACGCGAGGAACTCATGGCCGGCGATGTCTTTACCCGTCGGGCCGCCGGAAGTGGAAGAAGAATTTGCTTGCATGGTCAATGGTCCTTGTCAAAAAGGCAGCGCTATAGAAGTAGGGTTGCCCACAAGGCGGGCAATGCCGTGAAAGAGTAGCAGAGTCTCTTGCCAAATACGAGCCTCTGCGGCCGCGATGCCGCAAAAAAGGGCCGCACCTGACAAGCGGCCCGCAAGGGGCTAGACTTGGATCAAAACCTGTTTGATAATTTGAATGTAAAAAACCCGGTCCAGTTTTTGACAGTGGCCGGGAACTGGTCGGGACAGGCAAGCTGGATTGTTTGAATCGAATTCGCAGTTGCCCATTAAGGAGAGCGCATGACCGACCCCATTGCAGCCGACGACAACTGGCTCATTGACGAGGACGACGACGTTGCCGGCCAGGGCAATCCGGCGGCCATCGACCAGCGCCTGTGGCGCGTGCTCATTGTCGACGACGATGTCGATGTCCATGCCGTGACCCGCCTGGCCCTGCGCAATGTCAGTTTCAAGGGGCGCGAGCTCGAACTGTTTTCCGCCTACAGCGGCCAGGAGGCCTACCAGATCCTGCGCGATACCACCGACATCGCCCTCGTGCTGCTCGACGTGGTGATGGAGACCGACGACGCGGGCCTGATCCTGGCGCGCCGCATCCGCGAAGAACTCAATAACCACATCGTACGCGTCGTGCTGCGCACCGGCCAGCCCGGCCAGGCGCCCGAACAGCGCGTGATCATCGAATACGATATCAACGACTACAAGGCCAAGACCGAGCTGACCACGCAAAAGCTGTTTACCACCGTGATCTCGGCCCTGCGCGCGTTCGAGTCCCTGATGATGCTCGAGCGCTCGCGCATCGGCCTGGGCAAGATCCTCGCTGGCGCGACCAACCTGTACCAGATCCACTCGCTGCGCGAATTCGCTTCGGGCGTGCTCAACCAGGTCTCGGCCATCCTCGACGTCGGCGCCGACGGCGTGCTGTGCGTGATGTCGGCCACCGACGGCGCGCCCAACGTGGTGGCCGCCACCGGCGGCTACGCCTACCTGGCCGACAGCGAAGTGATGCCGGCCGACCATCCGCTGCTGCCCACCATCTCCAAGGCCTTCGCCGAAAAGCACAGCCAGTTCGAGCATCCGGCCAATGTGCTGTTCATCCACACCCAGGAAGAGCGCGAGCTGTGCATCTCGGTCACGCCGCCCTGGCCGCTGGCCGAAATCCAGCGCGACCTGCTCGAGGTGTTCTGCCAGCGCATCGCCGCCGCCTTCGACAACCTGTACATGTTCGGCCAGTTGCGCAAGGCCCAGGAAGCGACCGTCGTCGCCCTGGCCGACCTGGCCGAATTCCGCGACCACGGCACCGGCGGCCACGTGCGCCGCGTGCAGTACCTGTCGTCCTCGATCGCCCACACCATGAAGGTGCACGGCAGCGACGACCCGGAACTGACGCCGCAGCTGCTCGAGATGATCGGCCTGGCCTCGATCCTGCACGACGTGGGCAAGGTCTCCACGCCCGACCAGGTGCTGCTCAAGCCGGCCGAACACACGCCCGAAGAGCGCGTCGTCATGCAGACCCACGCCGAGATCGGCCGCGCCATCCTCGACCGCGCCTCGCAGATGGTCGACGGCGTGTCCTACCTGACCTACGGCGCCCAGATCGCCGGCGGCCACCACGAGCACTTCGACGGCGGCGGCTATCCGGCCGCCCTGAAGGGCCGCGCCATCCCGCTGGCCGCGCGCATCGTCGCCGTGGTCGACGTGTTCGACGCCCTGCTGCACCGCCGCCCCTACAAGGAACCCTGGCCGTATCCGGAAGTGGTGACCTATATCCGCGAGCGCAGCGGCAGCCAGTTCGACCCGGAAGTGGTGCGCGCCCTGCTCGAAATCATCGAAAAAGACCCGCCGCCGCCGGCCACCGACGACGATTGACGTGGCTTTTCCCTATGACGGTGGAAGGAATTTAACTATTTCTGGTTGGCGTCGTAATATACTGATCACATAGCGTGCGCCCACGTAGCGCGCGGACGGTCCACTGGAAACCCTGGAAATGAATGAACTAGACGGCCTTACCGCCCTGATCATCGAGCCCCACGCCGGCATGCGGGCCAGTATCCACAATATGCTCAACCTGTGTGGACTGACCAAGATCGACCATGCGGGCAGCTCCAACAACGCCATCAAGCACCTGGGCCTGAAGCAGTTCGACCTGATCCTGTGCGAATACGACCTCGATGGCGGCCAGGACGGCCAGCAGTTGCTCGAAGACCTGCGCCACCACAAGCTGATCACGCTCTCGACCATGTTCTTCATGGTCACGGCCGAGGGCAATTACGGCAAGGTCGTCTCGGCCGCCGAACTGGCCCCGACCGACTACATCCTCAAGCCGTTCACGGCCGACCGCCTGCTCGAGCGCATCGCCAGGGCGCTCGACAAGCGCAACGTCTTCATGCCCGTCTTCCAGTTCATGGAAACGGGGAACCAGCGCGAAGCGATCGCCGCCTGCATCGAGGGGACCAAGGCGAACCCGCGCTACATGATCGACTTCATGCGCCTGCGCGCCGAGCTGCACATGTTCCTCGGCGAGCCGGAACTGGCCGAGCCGATCTACGCCCAGCTCTACGAAGCGAAGGCCATCGCCTGGGCGCGCCTGGGCCTGGCCAAGACCCTGTTCATGCGCGAGCGCTTCCCGGAAGCCCAGGACATCCTCGAAGAACTGGTCGCCAACAACAAGAAATTCGTCGACGCCTACGACTGGCTGGCCAAGACCCATGCCGCCGTGGGCGAGATGGAAAAGTCGCAGACGGTGCTCTCGGATGCGGTGGCGGTGTCGCCGCACGCGGTGCGCCGCCTGCGCAAGCTGGGCGAGACGGCGCTCGAAACGGGCGACGTCGACGTCGCCGAAAAGGTCTTGAAGCAAGTCGTCTCCAAGGCCAAGTACTCGGAATTTCGCGACCCCGAAGACCATGTGAAACTGGTCCAGACCCTGGTCAAGAAGGGCGACCCGGTGCAGGCCGCCGCCATCATCCGCGACCTCGACAAGTCGATGGGCGGGCAAAAGAACACGGCCGTCTGCAGCGCCATTTCCTCGGCCATGGTGCACGAATACACGGGCAATGAAACGCGCCTGAACGAGTCGCTCACGGCGGCCCTGTCTGCCTGCAAGGACGCCCTTGGCGTGTCCTCCGACTTGAAGATGGAACTGGCGCGCAACTGCCTGCAAAACAATATGGAAGACGGCGCCGCCGACGTCATGCGCGACGTGATGCGCAACGCCCCCAATAACGCCGCCATGGCCAAGGCGATGTCCGTGTTCGAGAAAGCCGGGCGCGGCGAACTGGCCTTGTCGCTGGCGCAGGAAAGCCGCCAGGCCATCGTCGACCTGGTCGCCTCGGGCGCCAACAAGGCCAAGGAAGGCGACTTCCGCGGCGCCGTGCAGCTGATGGTCGAAGCGGTCAACAAGCTGCCCGACAACCCGCAAGTGGTATTCAACGCCGCCGTTGCTGTGCTCAAGTGCCTGGAAAACATGGGCTGGGAAGAGCGCCTGGGCCAGTACGCGCTGACCCTGATCGATACCGTGCGCCGCCTCGATCCCATCAATCCCAAGCTGCCCGCCCTGGCTGGCCTGCACCAGCAGATCCTCAAAAAATACAACAAGGGCGCCCACAAGAAGGCGGGCTGACCCCATAGGGACGTTTTATGGCGCAAGCCCCTTCCACCGCTGCGCCCGAGCGCAAGGTACGCGACGCGCTGCTCAAGAAAGTGTGCGGCGACGACGAGATGTTCGCGCTCGGCGGCTCGGTCGCGCGCGTGGTGCAGATGGCCTCGTCCGACGACCAGGGCACCCACGACCTGGCCTACTATGTGCTGTCGGACGTCGCGCTGACCCAGCGCATCCTGCGCCTGTCCAACACGGCCCAGTACCGTACCGTGTCCGGCACCTCGGTGACGACGATTTCACGCGCCATTTCCCTGCTCGGTTTCGACAACGTCAAGACCACGGCGCTGGCCATGCTGCTGGTCGACGCGCTGTCGAACAGCAAGCATGCGGCCAGCGTGCGCGTCGAGCTCGAGGCGGCCCTGTGCGCCAGCCTGGTGGGACGCGAAATGGCGCGCCACAGCTTTTACCAGGGCGCCGAAGAAGTCTCGATCAGCGCGCTGTTCAAGAACCTGGGCCCGCTGCTGGTGGCCTCGCACGAGCACGAGCGCTACCGCGAAATCAATTCCCTCATGGCCAGCGGCACCCACTCGCCCGGCCAGGCCTCGCAGATGATCTTGGGCTGCAGCTACGACGCCCTGTCCGAGGCCGTGCTGTCGGAATGGAAGATCCCCGAAGTGATCGTGCGCTCGCTCTCGGCCCTGCCCTCGGGCCAGCAGAAAGTGCCGGCCAACCGCGGCGAATGGATGCGCATGGTCGCTTCCTTCAGCCAGGACGTGGCCAAGCTGCTGGCCAAGGCCATCAGCCCGGCCACCACGCCGGAAGCGCGCAACTTGCTGGCGCGCTACGGCACCGCCCTCAACATCGATGGCGAAGCGCTGGAAAACCTGTTCACCGCCGTGCAGACGGAGATGGATGGCCTGCTGCAGAGCATGAACATGCAGCCCAATGTGCGCAATGTGCAAGAGGTGCCGCCCGAAGAGGAAGGCTTGCCCAATGTGCTGCTGCTGGCCACGATGGACGCCGGCGGCGGCGAAGACGAGGGCTTCCACGCCAGCGGCAAACCGTTCAATGCGCGCGAGCTGTTGCTGGCCGGCGTGCAGGATGTGACGCAGATGCGCGCCTCGGGCCAGAGCAAGGTCAACGAAGTGATCCTGGCCGTGCTCGAGACGCTCTATCGCAGCATGGGCTTTCGCTTCGCCACCGTGTGCCTGAAGGATGCGCGCAGCGGCAGCTACCGCGCGCGCGTGGCCTTCGGTGCCGAGCATGCGTCGCGCCAGGCCGGCTTTGTCTTTCCCGCCACGCCGGCGCGCGACATCTTCCACCTGTCGATGGAAAACGACGCCGACCTGATGATCGCCGATTCCGCCAGCCCCAAGATCCGCGACCTGCTGCCGGCCTGGCACCGCACCCTGCTGCCGGACGCCAAGAGCTTCATCGTGCTGCCGCTGGTGGTGGGCAAGGTGCAGCTCGGCCTGTTCTATGCCGACCGCGTGCTGGCGGCGCCCGAGGGCGTGCCGCCCGACGAG
>JAZJYP010000015.1:0-2948 GCA_040390345.1 Pseudomonadota bacterium
GCCTTGCCGATGAAGTCGCGCTCGGAGACCAGGTCGATCGTCCAGGCCAGGCCGGCGTCGAGCGGGTTGACCGTCTCGTCCATGTCCTGGCCATACAGGTTCATGCCCGCTTCCAGGCGCAGCGTGTCGCGTGCACCGAGGCCGGCTGGCTTGACGCCGGCCGCCACCAGGGCGTTCCACAGCGCGTCCGCCTGCGCCGCCGGGAAGGCCAGTTCAAAGCCGTCTTCGCCCGTGTAGCCGGTGCGGGCGACCATCACTTCGCCAAAGGCGGTGTCGGCCACGATGACGGCGTTGAATGGCTTGAGCGGCTCGGAAGGGGCCTTGGTCGTTGGCAGCACTTCCCACACCTTGGCGCGCGCGTTCGGGCCCTGCACGGCGATCAGGGCCATCGCATTGTCGCCGTCGCGGCGCTCGGTGATGGTCAAGCCGCTGCTGGTGGCCTCGTTTTGCGCGCGCATCCAGGCGATGTCTTTTTCGGCCGTGCCGGCATTGACCACCAGGCGGAACCAGTTCTCGTTGAAGAAGTAGACGATCAGGTCGTCGATGACGAAGCCTTCGGGCTTGAGCATGCAGGAGTACAGGGCTTTGCCGGCCACCTGCAACTTGTCGACGTTATTGGCCAGCAGGCCGCGCAGGAAGGTGCGCACATTGGCGCCTTCGAGGTCGACCACGCACATGTGCGAGACGTCGAACATGCCACAATCGGTGCGCACGGCTTCGTGTTCGGCGATCTGCGAGCCATAGTTGACGGGCATATCCCAGCCGCCGAAATCGACCATTTTGGCGCCAGCGGCACGGTGAGCGGAATTGAGCGGGGTCGACTTGAGCGTCATGGAATCCTCAGGCAAGGTTATAAAAGGGGAACGCCGAGCAAACAAGGACTAGCCGCAGCTATTTCCACGTGTGATCGCGCCCCTCTGTCCTTGGTACCTGAGAGATAGCGGAGGATGATCCGCCTGCCCCTTCGGTGGGCTGCCAGCACCGGGCTGCAGCCGCTCTCCAGAGTTGAGCCAGTCGCGCGCTGCGCTGCTGACCCCTGACCGGTCCTTTTGCCTGAGAGTTTTTGGGTGATGCCCCTTCGGCGGCAGCGCTAGGCTACCCTCTCCCGATCAAGAAGGCAGAGCATATGCTTTTGGGGCCCTGATGTCAACCTGCCACCCCCCGCACGACAGGGCGGATGGCGCAAGCCGGAAGGGCGGCACTTTGTTAAAATGGGGCAAATCCGCATGGGAGGGCACGCATGAGCGAGGACACGATCAAGCAGGAATCGCAGGCCTATTTCACGCTCTCGGGCGACGTCAACAGCGATATGGTGCACCGCATGTTCGAGGCGGTGTCGGAAATGACGTCCGAAGGCATCGACACGGCCCATATCCTGGTGCAGTCCAATGGCGGCTATGTCAGCGACGGCCTGTGCCTGTATAACTTCATGGTCAACGCCCCCGTCACCTTTGTCATGTACAACGCCGGCGCGGTGGCCTCGATCGCCGTCATCCTGTTCCTGTGCGGCAAGCGCCGCTACGCCAGTTCGACGGCGCGCTTCATGGTGCACAAATCGCACGCGACGGCATCGCCGGGCGCGCGGCCGGACGCCTTGAACATCATCGTCGAAGGCTTGCGCGCCGACGATGCCCGCACCGAGCAGATCTTGCGCCGCCACATCACGCTCACGCCCGAGCAATGGGCCGTGCACCAGTATTCCGACCTGCACCTCAATTCCGCCGACGCCAAAACGGCCGGCATGATTGACGACGTGGCCGACTTCATGCCGCCGAAAGGTTTTCACATTCGCAATATCTAAGCGAAGGCGGGAGAAGCGTCCCGCCCGCTGCCACACCAATCAGCGCGCTTGCTGCTTGTTGACCTGGCGCTGCTTGTCTTGCTGAACTTCCTGTCCTTGCTGGCGGCTGCCCGATTCCGCTGCGCCGGACTGGCGGCTGGCGCCGGACTCGAGGCTCGACTGTTGCGACCGTTTTTTCTCCTGCTCACGCTTCTGTTTCGATTTCATGTCAGCTCCTATGGTGGTGGTTGACCGGCACCGGCAAGGGGGTGCCGCGCAATCAGTATAGGAGGAATGCGGCCAATTTGTCGGCTGAAATCCTACGGTGCGGGCAGGCGTGGCAGGCGCGGCGCTGTGGTAAAACCTTTGAACTTGCACATATTCTTACAAATTATCTATTGCCATGTGGCAATAATGTGCCAGAATAGAGCTGTGTAGTACGAATTCATAGGCAGGATAGGGCATGTCTCCATCACCGACATCGCAAGCAGCAGGGCAGGCGCAGCGCGCGGCACCTTCGCGCCATGCGCTGCTGGACCAGCTCGTCGCCAGCGTGACGGCCTATGTCAATGAGCATTTCATGGACGTGTCGGGCCGCCTCGTGGCCAGCTTGCTTGACCTGTCCGACAGCGCCATCGATGCGCGCAGCGTGCACCAGCGTATCAAGGCCGGCAATGTCCTGAAGGCCAATAGCTACGCCTTCTTCCATCTTGTTGCCACCGGCCTCGAACTGGCCGTGCGCAAGGAAGTCGACACCTTGCTGCCGCCGTCCAAGCCGCGCCGCCTGGCCGCCAGCGCCGCGCTGAGCCTGGTGCCTTTCGAGGAAATGGACAGCCAGGTCGCATTTTCCGCCGTCAGCCGCGCCTTTGAAATCGACTACGCCGACGCCCTGGCCACGCTGAACGTGCGCCTCGGCTTCCTGCTCGAGCGCGACATCCTGCGCATTGGCCAGAATCCCTTCCGCCCGGAGGTGTTCCTCAAGGCAATTCACCAGGCCTGGTGCGAATTCGAACCCGACGCCGAATCGCATCCCTTGCTCCAGCCCTTGCTCAAGCCGGCCATCCTGTTCGACTTCGGCCCCCTGTACGAAGACTTGAACCTGACGTTGCAGCGCAAGGGCGTGCTGCCCGGTTCGGTCGACAACTACCGCATCCGCAAGAGCGACAAC
>JAZJYP010000015.1:2958-26265 GCA_040390345.1 Pseudomonadota bacterium
AAGGCCGCCGAAGCGAGCAAGCAGGCCGGCCTGGCCCAGCAGCTGCGCCAGTTCTTCGGCAGCGACGCGCCGGCCGCCGCCCCGGCCGCCGACTTTGACGCCACCATTCCCATCATTCCCGACCTGCCCAGCACGGGCGAGGGCGGCTGGCGCCCCAGCGGCGCCAGCGCCTTCCGCAGCAGCGTCACCAACCAGGTCATCACCAAGCAGGCGCCGCAGCCGGCCATGTCGCGCGCGCCCCTGTTCGCCATGCTGGCCGACTTGCAGCATGCCATGCCGCAGCAGCAGGCGCCCGGCTCGCAGGGCTTCGCGGCGCCCGGTTTTGCGGCCGCCGAAGCCGTGCCCGCCAATGTGTTCTACCTGCCGCGCCTGAAGCAGGCCTTGCCCCCGGGCAGCCTGTCGCGCGGCGATGAAGGCACCATCGACCTGCTGTCGAAAGTGTTCGAAACCGTCTTCGTCGACCCGAACATCCCGGGCGAGATCCGCGAGCTGATCCAGTTCCTGCAAATTCCCGTGCTCAAGGCGGCCCTGCAGGACAAGAACTTCTTCTTCCAGGAAGCCCATCCGGCGCGGCGCATGATCGACCTGCTCTCGCGCATGGGCTGGGAGCAGCACAAGGCGCCGGACGACCCGGTGTTCCAGGCCATGCAGCGCAGCGTGGACCGGGTCGGGCGCGAGTTCGACCAGGGCCCCGCCGTCTTCAGCGCTGCCGTGGCCGAACTCGAAGCGAGCATCGAAGCCGAGCAGGCGGTCGAAGAAACGGCCATCGCCGCGCCGATCGCCGCCGCCCTGAGGCAGGAAAAACGCGTCGCCGCGGCCCGTTCGGCCAAGACGGCCGTGGCCGCGCGCATCGGCAAGGGCGACGTGATCGCCACCGTCGAGACCTTCCTGGAAAACAAGTGGACCTCGGTGCTGACCCTGGCCTACACGGTCGAGGACGACAAGCCGGGCGCCGTCAAGAACGCCACCCGCACGATGGATGAGCTGATCTGGAGCGTCAAGCCGAAAATCACGCCGGAGCAGCGCAAAGGCCTGATCAGCAAGCTGCCCGGCCTGCTGGCGGCGCTCAACCGCTGGCTCGACGTGATCAAGTGGCAGGACGCCGATCGCCTGCAATTTTTCGCCGAACTGGCCAAATGCCACGCCGCCATCGTGCGCGCCCCGGTCGAGCTCTCGCCCGAGCGCCAGCTCGAATTGGCTGTCGAAGCGGCCCAGCAGGACGCCTTGCGCCGCATCGAAAAGGAAAACGCCGCCGCCGCGGCCGATGAGGCGCAGGCCGAGCAGGAAGCCGAGCCGGCCCAGCTCAGCGTCGAGACGCTCGAGCGCGGCCTGTGGCTCGAATTCGACGAAGGCCAGGCCCTGCGCAAGGTCAAGCTGGCCTGGATCAGTCCGCTGCGCACCCTGTTCATCTTCTCCACCGGCGGGCGCGAGGAAGCGTTTTCGCTGCAGGCCGAGAAACTGGTCGAGCTGTTCCGTGCCGACAAGGTCAAGCTGGTGCAGGTCGACGGCGTGGTCAGCCGCGTGCTGTCGCAGGCCATGCAGGAGGCGGCCGTCAACGATCCCGCCCCATCTTCCCATGCCGCCTAGGCGGCTATGCCGGTAGAATGACGCCTTTCGCGTGTCTTTGGGCGTCTTCATGATTTGGTGGCATATCACAAGCCTTGGGGGCTTGTTTGTCTGCGGACTGGTGGCGCTGGCCGCCGTGGCGCTGCTTGGCGTCGCCCGGCGCTGGCGCCTGGCCGCTTCGTGGTGCGCGCTGTTCGGCGGCGCCATGCTGCTCGTCATTGGCAGCAAGCTTGGCTTCATCGGCTGGGGCATCGGCATCGAGAGCCTCAATTTCTGCGGTTTCAGCGGCCACGCCGCGCGCGCGGCCGCCGTTTTCCCCGTTGCCTTCTTCCTGATGTTCGAGGCCGAATCGCGCCGCATGCAAAATGCGGGCGTGCTCTTTGCGATCGTTTGTGCGATGGTGATCACCTATTCGCGCATCGCGGTCGGCGCCCACCCCTTGTCAGAGGCGCTCAGCGGTTTTTCCCTGGGCCTGTTGGTGGCCGTGGCCTTCATCGTCATGGCGCGCCGCGAGGCGGCCTTCCGGCCCAGCGCCTGGATCGTGGGCAGTGTCATTGCCGTGCTGACGCTGGCGCCGCGCGGCGAATTCGTCCAGTCCGAGTCCTTCATGGTGCCGCTGGCCATTTACCTGTCCGGCAACGACCATCCCTACCTGCGCTCGACCTGGCAACGCAAGCCCACCGCCTGGGCGGCCAGTTGCCCGCCGGACCAGATTTTCTTCGACTATTCATGCTTCCCCAAGGGGACCCGCAAATGGCCGAAAATTGAGCGTTAAATGGTATGATGTGCCACTTCTTGATTATTGAGTAACCCATTGCCGCCGAAGGCGAAGAACAGTCTATAAAGTGCGTCTATCTTCCATTAAATTGTCGGGATTTAAGTCTTTCGTCGATCCCACCAATTTCCAGGTCCCCGGCCAACTGGTAGGCGTGGTCGGCCCGAACGGCTGCGGCAAGTCCAATATCATCGATGCGGTGCGCTGGGTGCTGGGCGAATCGAAGGCTTCCGAGCTGCGTGGCGAGTCGATGCAGGACGTCATTTTCAACGGTTCCACCCACCGCAAACCGGCCGGGCGCGCCTCGGTCGAGCTGGTGTTCGACAATAACGACGGCAAGGCGGCCGGGCAGTGGGGCCAGTACGCCGAAATCGCCGTCAAGCGCACGCTCACGCGCGACGGCACCTCGACCTATTACATCAACGGCCAACCGGTGCGCCGGCGCGACATCCAGGACATTTTCCTCGGTACCGGCCTCGGTCCGCGCGCCTATGCCATCATCGGCCAGGGCATGATTTCGCGCATCATCGAATCGCGCCCCGAAGAACTGCGCGTCTTCCTCGAGGAAGCGGCCGGTGTATCGAAGTACAAGGAACGCCGCCGCGAGACCGAGAACCGCCTGCACGACACGCGCGAAAACCTGCTGCGCGTCGAAGACATCCTGCGCGAACTGAACGCCAACCTGGAAAAGCTCGAAGCCCAGGCCGTCGTGGCCAATAAATTCCACGCCCTGCAAGGCGACCAGGAAGAAAAGCAGAAGCTGCTCTGGCTGCTGCGCAAGAACGAGGCGCAAAACGAGCAGGCACGCTACTTCCGCGACATGGAGCAGGCCCAGACCGACCTCGAAGAGCAAACCGCCAAGCTGCGCCACGTGGAACTGGAACTGGAGCACATGCGCCAGGCCCACTTCGCCGTCGGCGACCGCCTGCACCAGGCCCAGGGCCACCTGTACCAGACCAATTCCGAAATCGGCAGCCTGGAAGCGCAGATCAAATTCGTCATCGAATCGCGCAGCCGCCTGCAAAACCAGCTCGCCGCGCTGACTGCGCAGCGCACCCAGTGGCAGACCCAGGCCCAGGACTACCAGGGCCAGATCGAAGAAGCCGACTACCTGCTCGAAGAACTGGGCGGGCGCGTCGAACAGTCGCAGATCGCCGCCGAACAGCAAGGCGAGATGCTGCCGGCCCTCGACACGGCCTGGCGCGAAGCGCAGCACAAGACCACGGAATCGCGCGCCTGCATCATGCAGGCGCAGCAGCAGATCGAACTCGAATCGGCGCACCAGCGCAACGCTTCCAACATCCTGGCCAGCCTGTTGACGCGGCGCGAGCGCCTGCAGCAGGAAAAGAGCGGGCTGAACCTGCCCGACAGTGCCCACCTCGACAACCTGCGCATGCAGCTCGAGGAAAAGCAGCAGGCGCTGGAAGAACAGAACATGGTGCTCGAGGAAGCGCTCGAGCAGCAGTCCACGCTGGACGAAGAGCGCAGCACCGCGCAAGCCCTGGTCAATAGCGAAACGGCCGCCAATGCGCAGCTCGAGGCGCGCCTGTCGGCCCTCAAGCAGTTGCAGGAACGCGTGCAAACCCAGGGCAAGGTCCAGCCCTGGCTGCAAAAGCACGAACTCGATTCGCTGCCGCGCCTGTGGCAGAAGCTGCACATCGAGCAGGGCTGGGAAACGGCGATGGAGGCGATCCTGCGCGAACGCACGGGCGCGCTCGAAATGTCGAACATCGAATGGTCCAAGGCCTTCTTCAACGACGCGCCACCGGCCAAGCTGGCCCTGTACGCGCCGACCCTGGCCAACTCCGGCGCGCCGGTAGAAGTCGCGGGCCTCAAGCCCTTTGTCAACCTGCTCAAGCTGAATGAATCGGGCCTGCGCGGCCTGCTGCACGACTGGCTGCACAATGTCTTCGTGGCCGAAGACGCGGCCCAGGCGTTCGGCGAGCGCAGCAAGCTGCCGCAGGGCGCCTGCTTCATCACGCGCGCCGGCCACGTCGTGACGCAAGCGTCGGTGCGCTTTTACGCCGCCGACACCGAAGCGGACGGCATGCTGGGCCGCCAGCAGGAAATCGAGAACATCACCAAGCAGTTGCGCGCGCAGTCGATGCTGGCCGATGAAGCGCGCGCCCGTTCGGTACGCGCCGATGCCGCGATGGCGGAACTGACGCGCCGCCTGACGGATGCGCGCGCCCGCATCGGCAGCCTGACCCAGGCCGTGCATGGCTTGCAGATCGACGTCGTCAAGCAGTCCGAAATCGAGGCGCGCTTCAACCAGCGCAGCAGCCAGATCCATACCGACCTGGCCGAGATCGGGGCGCAGGAGCAGGAACAGCAGCAGATCAAGATGGAATCGGAAGAAAAGTTCGAGCAGCTCGATATGGAACTGGCCGAACTGCAGGGCGCCCACGAAGACGGCCAGACCCTGTTCCTCGAAAAGGAGGCGGCCCTCACGCGCGCGCGCGAGCAACTGCGCGAGTTGGAACGCGCCGCCCAGGAAGCGCAATTTGCCGAGAAGTCGCAGCGCAGCAAGATCGAAGAACTGCGCCGCAACATCGCCACCGCGACCCAGCAGGCGGCGCAAGTGAGCGAGAGCCTCGAAGTGGGCCAGCAGGAGCTGGAAAGCCTGGAGACGGGCGCCGCCAACGACGGCCTGCAGGAACTGCTGGACCGCCGCACGACGCAGGAACGCGCGCTGTCGGACGCCCGCCACGAACTGGACCAGATCACGCAGCAGCTGCGCACGGCCGAAGAGCAGCGCATGCAGTCCGAACGCAGCCTGCAGCCGCAACGCGACAAGATCATGGAAATGCAGCTCAAGGAGCAGGCCGCGCGCCTGAACCAGGAGCAGTTCGACGAAGCCCTGAAAGCGGTGCAGGCCGACGAAGCAGCGCTGTCCGAAAAACTCAATCCGGACATGAAGCCGTCCTACCTGCAAGGCGAGGTGACGCGCCTGACCAATGCCATCGCGGCCCTGGGCGCGGTCAACCTGGCGGCGCTCGACGAACTGGCCCAGGCCTCCGAACGCAAGAATTTCCTCGACGCGCAAAACGCCGACCTGACCGAGGCGATCAACACGCTCGAAGACGCGATCCACAAGATCGACAAGGAAACGCGCGACCTGCTGCAGGACACCTTTGACCGCGTCAACCACCACTTCTCGGAACTGTTCCCGATCCTGTTCGGCGGGGGCAACGCGAAACTGGTGATGACGGGCGACGAGATCCTCGACTCCGGCGTGCAAGTGATGGCCCAGCCTCCGGGCAAGAAGAACGCCACCATCCACCTGCTCTCGGGCGGCGAAAAAGCCCTGACGGCGACGGCCCTGGTGTTCTCGATGTTCCGCCTGAACCCGGCGCCATTCTGCCTGCTCGACGAGGTCGACGCGCCGCTCGATGACGCCAACACGGAGCGCTTCTGCCGCATGGTCAAGCGCATGTCCGACCATACCCAATTCCTCTTCATCTCGCACAACAAGATCGCGATGGAGATGGCCAACCAACTGATCGGTGTGACGATGCAGGAACAAGGTGTATCGCGCATTGTGGCAGTGGACATGGAGTCCGCTGCGAATTTTGCTACCGAGGCTCAAGCAGCATGACAGATCTCCAAATGAGTTTGATCGCGGCCGGTGGCGTGTTCGTCATCGGCGTCA
Organism: Pseudomonadota bacterium; assembly: GCA_040390345.1. Lineage (GTDB taxonomy): Bacteria > Pseudomonadota > Gammaproteobacteria > Burkholderiales > Burkholderiaceae_D > Telluria_A. Next base: position 8,952 of record JAZJYP010000015.1, read on the forward strand.
TTACCTACAACAAGTGGCAGGAATACAAAGCGAAGAAGAGCGTCGAACGCGCCTTCGCCAGCAACCACGACGATGTGCTGATGCGTGCCGGCGACGGCGGCCGCCACGAACCGAGCATGGAGCCGGAATTCAACGAACCCGTCATCACCGGGACCGACACTTCGGTGCCGGCGGCCGAAGTGGCCACCAGCCTGGTCGACCCGCTGATCGACGTCCTGATCCCGCTGGTGCTCGAAGCGGCCGTGCGCGGCGACAAAATCCTGCCGGTGCTGCAAACGCTGCGCCACGTGGGCAACAAGCCGATCCACTACATTGGCGAACACGTCAACGGCGACTGGGAACCGATCACCCACGGCGGCGTCTACACGCGCCTGCAGGTCGGCGTGCAGCTGGCCAGCCGCAGCACCGGCCTGAACGAACTCGAATACTCCGAACTGGTGACGCGCCTGCGCACCGTGGCCGACGAAATCGGCGCCGAACCGGAAGTGCCGGACATGGTGGAAGTGATGGCCGAAGCGCGCAACTTGCACAAGTTCGTCGCCGGCCACGACGCCCAGCTGGGCGTGAACCTGCTCTCGAACGGCGCGCCGTGGGCCATCTCGACCCTGATCGGCGCGCTGGAAAAGCAGGGCTTCGATGTGCGTCCCGATGGCCGCTACGTCATGCCCGACGGCGACGGCGGCTTCCTGTTCACGCTCTCGACCAATGTGACGCTGGCCGAGGAAACCACCGCGCGCCTGACCCTGCTGCTCGACGTGCCTTGCGTGGCGCCCGTGCGCGACGGCTTCGGCGCCATGGTCGCCTGCGCCCGCGCCCTGGTGGCGCGCCTCGACGCGCTCATCGTCGACGACAGCAACCAGCCCCTGACGGACGCCGCGCTGGCCGAAATCAATGGCCAGGTGCTCGAGTTCTACCAGGAGATGGACGCCCACGACATTCCGGCGGGCTCCACCCGCGCCTTGCGCCTGTTCAGCTGAAATGGGCCGCGCCAGCGATGTTGCGGGCCGCTTGGCCTGGCTGACGGAAGAACTGAACCGGCACTTGCACGCCTACCACGTGCTCGACGCGCCGACCATTCCCGACGCTGAATACGACCAGCTCTTCGCCGAACTGCAGGAGCTGGAAGCGGCCCACCCGGAAGCGGCGGCGCCCGAATCGCCGACCCAGCGCGTGGGTGCGCCGCCGCTGCCCGAATTCCAGCAAGTGACGCACACGGTGCCGATGCTGTCGCTAAACAACGGCTTCACCGATGAAGACATCGTCAACTTCGACCGCCGTGTGCGCGAAGGCCTCGACGCCATCGAAGTCGAATACGCCGCCGAAGTGAAGTACGATGGCCTGGCCATCAACCTGCGTTACGAAGACGGCTTGCTGGTGCAGGCGGCCACGCGCGGCGACGGCGCCACCGGCGAAGACGTGACGGCCAATATCCGCACCATCGACGTCATTCCGCTGCGCCTGCGCACCGATGCGCCACCGGCTGTGCTGGACGTGCGAGGTGAAGTGTTGATGTTCAAGAGCGATTTCGCCAAACTGAACGAGCGCCAGCGCGCGTCCGGGCAGAAGGAATTCGTCAATCCCCGCAACGCCGCCGCCGGCAGCCTGCGCCAGCTTGACTCGCGCATTACGCGCGCGCGCCGCCTGCGCTTTTTTGCCTATGGCATTGGCGCCCTCGAAGGCGCGCCGCTGCCCGAATCGCATGCGGCCCTGCTGGACTGGTATCGCACGCTCGGCCTGCCGGTGGCGAAAGAGGCCGGCGTCGTGCGTGGCGTCGATGGCCTGCTGGATTACTACCGCCGCATCGGCGCAGCCCGGCCCACGATGCCCTACGAGATCGACGGCGTCGTCTACAAGGCCAACCGCCATGAAGACCAGCGCACGCTCGGCTTCGTCTCGCGCGCCCCGCGTTTCGCGCTGGCGCACAAATTCCCTGCCGAAGAAGCGCTGACCACGGTGCAGGCCATCGACGTGCAGGTGGGCCGCACCGGCGCCATCACGCCGGTGGCGCGCCTGGCGTCCGTGTTCGTCGGCGGCGTCAACGTCACCAACGCCACCTTGCACAACGAAGACGAAGTGCGCCGCAAGGATGTGCGGGTGGGCGACACCGTCATCGTGCGCCGTGCCGGCGACGTCATTCCCGAAGTGCTGGCCGTGGTGCTGGAGAAGCGCCCGACGCCGGAACCGCCGCGCTACGAATTGCCGAAACACTGCCCGGTGTGCGGCTCCCACGTCGTGCGCGAGGTCGATGAAGCCATTGCGCGCTGCTCCGGCGGCCTGTTCTGTTCGGCCCAGCGCAAGGAAGCGATCCGCCATTTCGCCGGCCGCCGCATGATGGACATCGAGGGCCTGGGCGACCGCTATATCGACAACCTGGTCGAAGCGGGCCTGGTCCACGGCGTGGCCGACCTGTACCGCCTGAGCCAGGCCGACCTGCTGGAAATGAAGCGCCTCGCCGACGAACGCGAAGGCACCACGCCGGAGACGGTCGTGCAGGGCAAGGTCGCCACCAAGTGGGCCGACAACCTGCTCGAGGCGATCGCCGCCAGCAAGGCGCCCACGCTCGAACGCATGCTGTTCGCGCTGGGCATCCGCCACGTGGGCGAATCGACCGGCAAGACCCTGGCCGAGTGGCTGGGCCGCTTCGCGCTGGTGCGCCAGGCGCCGGCTGCGCTGCTGCGCGTGCTGCCCGATATTGGCGGCACGGTGGCCGAGTCGATCGCCGACTTCTTTGCGGAACCGAAGAACCAGCAAGCCATCGACGCCTTGCTGCGCGAAGGCGTGGCCGCGCGCGATGAGCACGCGCCCAGTGCCAAGCTGCGTGAAAGACTCGAGCCGGCCAGGCTGCTCGCCGCGTTGGACATCCCCAAACTGACCGAGGCGCGCAGCAAGCAGCTGGTGGAACAGGGCGTCACGCTCGAAGCCCTGGCCTACCTGAAAGTCTACGACGTGTTCGGCTTGCCGGCCGCGGTGGCCGAGGCCCTGGGCGAATGGCTGGCGCAGGACGGCAACCGCGCCCGCCTGCTGCAACTGGACCGCCTGCGTACCGACTTGCTGGCACAATTACCAGCGGCGGCCATCGAAGGCCCGCTTGCCGGCAAGACTTTTGTATTGACGGGCACCCTGCCCACGATGGGGCGCGACGACGCCGGCGCGCTGATCGAAGCGGCAGGCGGCAAGGTGTCCGGTTCGGTGTCGAAGAAGACATCGTATGTTGTCGCAGGTGAAGATGCGGGCAGCAAGCTCGCCAAGGCACAGGAACTGGGAATAACGCTTCTCGATGAGGCGGGATTGCTGGCATTATTAGCATCATTGAGCGGCGCAATGGACGCCGCACCAAAGGAAGCCAATTCAGATGAAACCAATTAGAAAAGCAGTCTTTCCCGTGGCGGGACTGGGTAGCCGTTTCCTCCCCGCGACGAAAGCGCAGCCAAAAGAGATGCTGCCCATCGTCGACAAGCCCTTGATCCAGTATGCGGTGGAGGAGGCCGTCGCCGCCGGCATCACCGAGCTCATTTTCATCACCGGCCGCAACAAGCGCGCCATCGAAGACCATTTCGACACCGCCTACGAACTCGAGTCCGAGCTCGAAGCGGCCGGCAAGACCCAGTTGCTGGAATGGGTGCGCAACGTGATCCCGAAAAACGTCAACTGCATCTACATCCGCCAGAGCGCCCCGCTGGGCCTGGGCCACGCGGTACTGTGCGCGCGGCCGGTGGTGGGCGACGAGCCCTTCGCCGTCATGCTGGCCGATGACTTCATGGACACCGCCGAAGGCCAGAAGCCGGTATTGCAGCAGATGACGGAGCTGTATTCCTACGAAAAGTGCAGCATCCTGGCCGTCCAGGACGTGCCGCGCGCGCACACCAAGCAATACGGCATCGTCAGCGCCACCGCCTACCGCCCTGACATTGAACTGGTCTCGGGCATCGTCGAGAAACCGAAGCCGGAAGAAGCACCGTCCACGCTGGCCGTGGTGGGCCGCTACGTCCTCTCGCCACGCGTGTTCGACTACCTGGCCAACATCGGTGCCGGCACCGGCGGCGAGATCCAGCTCACCGACGGCATCGCAGCCTTGATGCAGGCCGAGCGCGTGCTCGCCTATCGCTATGCCGGCACCCGCTACGACTGCGGCTCCAAGCTTGGCTACCTGAAGGCCACCTGCGCCATGGGCCTCAAGCATCCCGAAACGGGCAAGGAATTTGCCATCTTCCTCAACGCGCTGCAAGAAGGGCATACCGGAAAATGACGGTCCGTCCTATCCTCAAGATGGGCGATCCGCGCCTCTTGCGCGTGGCCGAACCGGTACGCCAGTTCGGCACCCCCGAGCTCGACGCCCTGATTGCGGACATGTTCGACACCATGCATGCGGCCAATGGCGCCGGCCTGGCCGCGCCGCAGATCGGGGTCAACCTGCAGCTGGTGATCTACGGCTTCAAGACCAACCCACGCTATCCGGACGCGCCGACGGTGCCGGAAACGGTGCTGCTCAATCCCGTACTCACGCCCCTGTCGCAAGAGACGGAAGAACAGTTCGAAGGCTGCCTGTCGGTGCCCGGCATGCGCGGCAGCGTGCCGCGCTTCACCGAGCTGCGCTACGAAGGCGTCGACCAGTACGGCAACCAGATCGTGCGCGAAGTCGACGGCTTCCACGCCCGCGTGGTCCAGCACGAAGTGGACCATCTGCTGGGCATCCTCTACCCGATGCGCATCACCGATTTTTCACGCTTCGGCTTCACCGACGTGATGTTTCCGGACCTCGATCCGGACGACGACGATTAACACCCACAACTAAAAACAACACTGGAGCACACTGGATGAATCGAGCAGTCACGAACACGCCTGGCGAAATTACCGTCAGGGGCATTATCCTGGGGATCTTGATTACCCTGGTCTTTACCGCGGCACAGGTCTACCTGGGCCTGAAAGTGGGCCTGACCTTCGCCACCTCGATTCCGGCGGCCGTGATCTCGATGGCGCTGCTGTCGGCCTTCAAGGACGCCACCATCCAGGAAAACAATATCGTCCAGACCATCGCCTCGGCGGCCGGCACGCTCGCTTCGGTGATCTTCGTGCTGCCTGGCCTGTTGATGATCGGCTGGTGGGCCCACGTGCCGTTCTGGCCAACTTTTGGCGCCTGCGCCGTCGGCGGCGTGCTCGGCGTGATGTACACGATGCCGCTGCGCCGTGCCCTGGTCCAGCAGTCCGACTTGCCCTATCCGGAAGGCGTGGCCGCGGCCGAAGTGCTCAAGATCGGCATGTCGTCGCGCTCCGGCGCCGAAGAAGGCAAGGCCGGCCTGTGGGCGGTCATCTGGGGCACGATTGCCTCGGCCCTGTTCGCGCTGTTCGCCGCCGCCAAGATGATGGCCGGTGAAGTGTCGACCTACTTCAAGGTGGGCAACGGCGCCACCGGCATCGGCGCATCGAGTTCGCTCGCGCTCGTCGGCGCAGGTCACCTGATGGGCATTACCGTCGGCGTGGCCATGCTCGGTGGCCTGGCCATCGCCTGGGGCATCCTGGTGCCGATCATGACGACCTTGCACCCGGCCGCGGCCGGCGTGTCCGCCTCCGACTGGGCGCAAGGCATCTGGAGCACGCAAGTGCGCATGATGGGTGCGGGGACGATCGGCGCCGCCGCCATTGTCACGCTGGCCACGCTGGCCAAGCCGGTGCTGGGCGGCCTCAAGTCGGCACTAGAGGCGTCGCGCCGCATCAAGGCCGGCGACAACGTCGACATTCCCCGCACCGAGCAGGACCTGCCGATCTTCATCGTCGGCCTGGTCACCCTGATCTCGATGGTGCCGGCCGGCTGGCTGCTGGCAAGCTTCCTCCAGGGCGGCGCGCTGTCGTCCATCGCGGTGCCCCTGGTTGCCGTTGGCGTGGCCTACATCCTGATCGCCGGCATGCTCGCTGCGGCCGTGTGCGGCTACATGGCGGGCCTGATCGGTTCGTCCAATTCGCCCGTGTCCGGCATCGCGATCCTGACGATCCTGGGCGCCGCAACGAGCATTGGCGTGGTCGGCCGCCAGGTGATGGGGCCCGACGTGGCGCAGGCGCTGATTGCCTTCTCGCTGTTCGTGACCACCGTCGTGCTGGCCGTGGCCGTCATCGGCAACGACAACCTGCAGGACCTCAAGACCGGCCAGTTGGTCGACGCCACGCCGTGGAAGCAGCAGGTAGGTCTGATTGTCGGCGTGTTCGCCGGGTCGGTGGTGGTGCCGCCGGTGCTCGAACTGCTGAACCACGCCTACGGCTTTGCCGGCGCGGCCAATGTGGGATCGGTCGCCTCGCAGCCGCTGGCCGCGCCGCAGGCACTGCTCATTTCCACGCTGGCCAAGGGTGTCATTGGCGGCAGCTTGCCATGGAACCTGGTTGGCTACGGCGCCGGTATCGGCCTGCTGCTGGTGGTGATCGACTTCGTCCTCAAGAAAAGCAGCAATGGCCGCCTGAGCTTCCCGCCGCTGGGCGTGGGACTGGCCATCTACCTGCCGTCGGCCGTGACTTCGCCCGTGGTGGTGGGCGCCGTCGCCGGATGGCTGTTCGAGCGCGCCGTCAAGGGCAAAACCTGGGGCGAAGCCGCTTCGCGCCTGGGCGTACTGGTCATGTCCGGCTTCATCGTCGGCGAGAGCCTGTTCAACGTCGCACTGGCGGGCCTGATCGTCATGACCGACAATGGCGAGCCGCTGGCCATCGCCAACAGCATGAGCGAGTCGACCGGGATGCTGATCGCACTGGCGATCGGCACGGCCGTCTGCGTCGCCTTGTACCGCTGGGCCGCCGGCTCGGCGCGCGCCTGCGAAGCCTGAGATGGCCCACGCCCCCTACGGACGTCGCTCCGGCGGCGTGTTCCGTTTCGGCGCCGCCAAGCTCAAGCGTGTAGGCGGGCAGGGCTGGTACTGGACCGACCTGTATCACTGGATGCTGGCCATGAGCTGGCCGCGCTTCTTCGCGCTGGTCGGCGGCCTCTACCTGGTCACCAACCTGCTGTTCGCCACGCTGCTGTTCATCGTGCCCGGTTCGGTCAACAACGCCCGCCCCGGCGAATTTCTCGATGTGTTTTTCTTTTCGATCGAGACCCTCGCCACCGTGGGCTATGGCTTCATGAACCCCGCCTCGGCCTATGGCCACGTGGTCGCGTCGTGCGAGATCCTGGTGGGCATGCTCGAAGTGGCGGTGGTCACGGGCCTGATGTTCGCGCGCTTTTCGCGTCCCTCGTCGCGCATCCTGTTTTCGCGCGTGGCCGTGATTGCCAAGTTCAATGGCACGCCCACGCTGATGATCCGTACCGGCAACGAGCGCAATAACCTGATTCTCGAAGCGACCGTGCGCGCCTCGATCGTGCGCCGCGAGTCGACCCTGGAAGGCCAGGAATTCACGCGCTTCTACGACTTGCCGCTCGAGCGCAATTCGACCAGCGTGTTTGCCCTTAGCTGGACCGTCATGCACCGCATCGACGAACACAGCCCCTTGTTTGGCCGCTCGGCCGAAGACCTGCTGGCCGAAGGGGCCACACTGATGGTCTCGATTTCCGGCATGGACGACACGCTCAACGACTTTGTCCATGCCCGCTACAGCTACGGCCCCGACGAGCTGTTGTATGGCCGTCGCTTCGTCGACATCCTGTCCGAGCGCGATGGCGAAGTGCGCCTGCTCGACTTCGATAAATTCCACGACACGATTCCCGAACCCGCATGAAACGATCCGCCCTCCTGATCCTGGCCCTGTGCGCCGGCGCTGCTTGCGCCAACGACGCCTGGCTCGATACCGGCTTCGCCACCTACCACTTCCAGTCGGACAAAAACCTCAACGGAAAAAATCCCGGCTTGGGCGCCGAATACCGGATCAACGAGGCGAGCGCCGTCACGCTGGGACGCTTCTACAATAGCGACCGCCAGCACTCCAATTACGCCGGCATGTACTACCAGCCATGGAACGTGGCCGGTGTGCGCCTGGGCGCCGTGTTCGGCGGCTTCAATGGCTATCCCAGGATGCGCGACGGCGGCTGGTTCCTCGCCGCCATTCCCGCCATGACGTGGGAATACCAGCGCGTCGGCATCAACGTCGCCGTCGTGCCGACCTACAAGGACCGCCTGCACGGCGGCATTTCCGTCCAACTGAAGCTGAAGGTGTTCGAATGATGCTGCGCCTGGTGCTGGCCGCCGTGCTGGCCGTGACGATGGGCCTGGCCCAGGCCAGAAAACCGCACGCCGACGGCGCACCGGGCCAGTTCGATTACTACGCGCTGTCGCTGAGCTGGTCGCCCTCGTTCTGCGCCACGCACGACGATGTCAAGCAGTGCGGGGCGGGGCGCCGCCTCGGCTTCGTGCTGCATGGCCTGTGGCCGCAATACGAACGCGGCTTCCCGCAAAGCTGCTCGAGCGAGCGCCTGCCGCCACGCGTCAAGGACCGCTACGCCGGCATGTTCCCCAGCCCGAGCCTGATCAGCCACGAATGGCCCAAGCACGGCACCTGTTCGGGTCTTGAACCCGACGCCTATTTCGCCCTGACGGAGAAATTGAAAGACAGCGTTGTGATCCCCTCCGCCTACCAGGCTCCGGCCTCGCCCGTGCGCGCCGACAGCGATGCGTTGGCCAGGGCCTTCCGCGCCGCCAATCCCGCCATGCCCGCCAACGCCGTGCTGCCGTTCTGCGGTTCCGGTGGCCGCTTCCTGGCCGAAGTGCGGGTCTGCTTCAGCAAGGCTGGCGCCGCCCAAAGCTGCAGCACCGGTGAAATCAAACGCTCCGCGAACTCCTGCCGCCAGGGCAGTTTCGTCTTGCCAAACGTTCGTTAGGAGGTAGTGTCCATGCTAGGTACACATTTCGACGCACCGCTGTTCATCAAGGAACTTCACGAAGCGTCAGTGGACCTTGCCCGAACGCCGTTTTTTTACAACGATGGCGGCGTGCCGACCTATGTGAGCGTCTTGCCGGCCGGCGTTGAGCCGCTGGCGCCGGCGCCGACCAATCCGGCTGTGGCCATGGGTAAGGAGTATGTCGTGGCCGACATCCTGGGCGTCGTACCCACGCCGCCCTGGGGCATCCAGACCCAGTTGGGCTTTGCCGCCGAGGAGGTGGTATTCGCGCCGATGATGGCCACGCGCGACGTGGCAGCGGCCTTCGGCATCACCCTGGTCGAACCGGGACAGGCGGTGCAACTGAGCAGCCCGGTCAGCCCGCTGCAGCAGATCGATTACGAGTACGGTGTCTTTGCCGGGCACTGGTCGCCTTACCAGGAAGCCGGCAATGCCATGATCAGCGTTGTCGTCACGGACCTCGAACACCACGACTTCCCGCACGTCTTCGCCTCGATCGACCCGGCCAAGCCGCTGGTGACTTCGGTGGGCCGCTACTGGCCCAAGTTGGGCAAGATCCGCCTGGCCGACCTGTGGGTGCCGCGCGGCTGCGCGCTCTACATTCCGCCCAAGCCGGCCGTGCCGGGCCAGGAGTGCATCGACCTGCACAACAACCGCAACACGGCGCTGGCTTGCTGGGGCGATATCGGCCAGAACAGCATCGTCACGCAAACCCTGCTGCAAGCCAAACACGGCTACTTCTATTACTACTGGAATGCCATCGCAACCACGCATGGCAAACCAGTCAGGGTCGGCTAACGCAAGCCTTATTGGCCTGTCGTCGAGCTGTACGACACCTTGCGTTTCGAGCTGATGGAAGGCCTGACCTTTTGCGGACTGATCGCCACGCTGGCCCCGCCATCCTTTTGTACCGCGCCAATCACCACGGACACCGCCTTGCCGTTGACCGGCACGGCGCTGGCCATCACCGGCGATGGTGGCAGCCCGCCGCCGACGAATTCACTGGCGCGCGTGCCGCCGCAGGTGCCGGGGACGCTGATTGCGCCGGAGGCGTTGAACAGGTTGACCCAATAGCCCTGCGCCTTGCCCAGTGAGGTCGCGCAGCTGGCCGCCGACGACGGTACCGGCCGGTTGGTACTGAAGGTCACCATGCCGCTGGCGATCAGCGCCGACGTCACCACCTGTTCGCCCTGGCCATACTGGTTCAGGTTCATGAACCAGCCATCGAGGCCGGAATCGGGCAGGACCTGGGCGGTGTTGCAGGTCGAATCGCTGGTGTAGTCAAGCATCGTGTCGAGATCGCGCGCCGGGGTGGCCAGCGTTGAATTGAGGTCGTCCTTATACACGTAGAAACGGTTGATCACACTGGCATACGGATAGTTTGCCTGCAGCGGATGCTCGCGGTCGCCCGTGCCGATGGCCACATAGACCTTGTCCTTGACGTTCAGCAGGGCCGGGGCGAACAGGAATTTGCGCCCGGCGCCATTGGTGTAGGCGATCCGGTGCGATCTCCAGCTGGTGGCCACCAGTGGCGTCTTGGCCACCGGATCGGAGATGAAGTCGATCCGGTAGATATTGCCGCCGGTGTCGGCCGCATAGGCATAGTCGGGCATGCCGTCATTGTCGATGTCGACCATCGCGATATCGGAAGCGACGGCGCGCGTGGTCGGGAAGGAATTGAGCACGACGCCTGTATCGCCATCGAGCACGTAGACGATGCCGCCCTTGGTCGCGCCGCAGCTCGGGGCGGAGGTATCGGCGTCTTCGCAGCCATCATAGCCGCCGCCGACCACTACCACCGGCTTGCTGCTGCCATAGCCTTTGATGAAGGCCACCGATGGCGTCGACCAGGTCTGCCCAATGGAACTCATGCCGGCCGTGCAGCCCACGTCGTCGGACAGGTTGGGGCAGCCGACACCCCATTTCAGCGACGGGCTGGTGACGCTGCTCACGTCGAGCGCATAAATCATGCGTCCACCGCGGCGCATCGTCGGGATCACCCACACCTTGGAGCTGTCCGTGTTCTGGTACACACCGGTCGAACCGTCAAAGAAATAGTCCTTGGGGCGTGGAGCCGGCAAGGTCGCGGCCGAGACATTCGGGTAGCTCACCAGCGGGCTATTGTCCTTCAGGCGCGACAGGCGGGTGAAGAATTCGGGGGCGATGAAGGCCCAGCGCTCGGTGCCGCTCGAGGCATCGACGGCACGGAAGGCGCCGTCATTGGCTCCGTAGAACACGGTCACGCCGCTGCCGCCGTAATTGACGGGCAGGGGGCGTGAGTGGATCACGTCGCCGTGCAGGGAAGGGCGGGTCAGTGTGGTCTGGCCTGTGCCTTTCTCGTCGTTCGGGTCTTCGCCGCGGATGAAGCGCACCAGGGAGTCGCCCAGGCCCGACGAGGCGCTCGAGAACGGCGTCAGGGCGCCGCTGCCGGCCGTGTAGATGGTGCGGTTGACGGCCCAGGTGGGGGCGTTGTTGGTGGTGGACGGGTTGTTCCCCTTGCGAATCACCTCGGCGACCGCGCCTTTTTCCACCTGCGGGCCGTCGGGTGCATCCGAGTATGGGTCGTTGGTGGTGATGCTGCAAGCCCCGGCCGGGTCGGGATTGATGCCCAGGCCGGCCCAGTAGGTGCCGCTGTCGCTGGTCCAGTAGCTCGTCGCGCAGGGCGTGACGAAGCCGGTCAGCGGATTGACCGCCAGCAGGCCGTTGACGTCGCCCAGTTCGACGCCGGCGCCATTGGCCACCAGCTGGTAGCGTTTCAGGTTGCCGAACCAGCGCGGCTTGGCGTCGGGATCGGGGCGGAACATGCCGATGAAGACCTGGTTCTCGTTTTGCGAACGGTTGGTGGCGTTGACCGGCAAGCTGGTCGAAGCGAAGCTCGAGTTGACGGCCAGGATCTCGACGACGATCTGCTTGAGCGCATCGACAATGGCTTGTTCATTGGTGGCGGCGAAGTACTTGCCGCCGCCGGCCTTGGCCATGCTCATCAGCAGGGACGTGTGGGTGGCGTTGGGCTGCTTGTTATAGACGTCGATCGTATAGGTGGTGATCGAAGGCCGGATCGTCGTGCCGGCCACCGGAACGCCCTTGTCGTGCATGAAGCGCGCCCATTCGTCGGCATTGAACGGTGCCGAATCGAGGGTGCTGCTGCCGGTGGCGACATTGGTGAGCACGATATTGGTGCCAACGACAGCGTATTCGCTGGTGCCGGCAGGGCAGCTGGCCAGGGTCGTTGACGTCGGCGTGTTGTTGTAGGTGCAGCTGATATTGGTACCGGTGCACTGGCTGGCGAAGTCGCTGGTGCTGCTCGGGGCCGAAGCATAGCACTGTGAGGTGTAGCCCAGGTTCGTCACGGCTGTCGACGCCGGCGTCGTCACCGAGGTGCTGTTGACGGTGGTCGGCGTGACCGTTTGGGTGATCGTGTACTGGCGTTTCGGCGTAGCCGTCTGGGTAACGATGACGGTGCGGTTGTGGCTGCCGCTGCAACCGCTCGAATTGCTCGACTCGACACCGGAATAGGTGCAGGTATTGTTGGCCGGGCACACCAGGGTGCCGATGTCGGTCGAGGTATTCGGGTTCCATTGGCCGGCCGCGGTGCCCACGTTGGTGGAGCCCGTTTCGGCGTAGCAGCCAGCGCCGGCAGCGAGGCCGGGCGCATTGGTGACCGAGGTCGAGGTGGCCGGCGTGGCCGAGCCGATGGCCGCACCCACCGCATAGGTGCAGCTATAGGTGACGGTGGCGGTATTGTTGCCGCTGGTCGTGGACGTGGTGCTCGGGCAGGTCAAGGTGCCGTGGTCGGTGGTGGCGTTGACTGCGGCCGACGAGGCATAGTAGCCGGTCGTGCTGCCGCTGTTGGTGGTGGAGGTGCCGACGATGGGCGTGCCGGCAGAAGTGACGGTACTGGCGGGCGTGAAGATCGATTGCTTGACCGTGTAGCTGAGCTGGCCGGCCGGGCAGGCGATCGGGCTGCTGTTGGACACGGCGCCGCCAATGCTGCAGCCTTCCGTGTAGGTCGAGCAGGTGGCCGCGTAATCGGTCAGGCCGGCGCTGGCCGCGGTGGGGCTGGCGTAGCACTGGTTGGTGTTGCCGACACTGGTCGTCTGGGTGGCATTGCCGACCGTGAAATTGGGCAGGCCAAGCTGGGTCGTGGTGCCGCCCAGCGCCGCCAGCGCCGCCGTGTTGGCCGCATCGTCCGAGGTGGGGCCGCGCGAATCGGGATTGCCGATGAAGATGATGAAGTCCTTGCCGCAGGTTGCACCGGCGTCGAGCGGGGAGGCGAACACCGAGTAGGGCGTGCTGTAGCCACTGGCGTCGGCCAGGCTGGTGACGATGGCCGACGGCGTGAGCGAATTGCCGCCGGCATAATAGCTGTAAGCGTCATACATCAGGTTGCCGAACGGCGTATTGGCGTTGCGCTTTTCGTTCGGGTCGGTGATGTTGTTGTAGATCGTCGTCAGCGAGGCGCTGAAGGTGGTCTTGTTGGCCGCGGTCAGGGGCTTGACGGCGGCGCGGATGAAGCCGCCATTCTGGTTGGCATTGCCGCCGGTGACAAATTCCATCAGGCCCAGGTTGACGTTGCTGCCCAGCGAGCCCAGTACCGTCTTGATGGCGTTCGCCTCCGATTGCCCCTGTGCCACACCGCCCGGCCATTGCTGGCTCTGGCGCGACCAGTTGGCGGTGTTGTCGAGCACGATCAGGATGCGCGGATTGATCGAACTGCCGGCGGAGGCGCCGGTGAAGATGTCGATGTCGTCGGCCAGGGCCAGGCCGGGGCCCAGCGCGGCGCCTGCTCCCAGCAGGATCGCCAGGCGGCGTGGAGTGCTCAGTGTGGTCATCGCATACCTCTCGGTTCAGGGACAGCTCGTTGCAACATCATCATTGGCCACGCGCACCGAAATGCCCTTGGTCACTTCTACTTTTGCCTGTGTCACCACGTCGGTGGCCACGGCATGCACGTCCCAGACGCTGTCGGCGCACAGGGAATTGCCGGTGACGGCGCCGGCCACGCCAAAACTCTGGTTACTGCCGACGGCGCAGCCGACATCGTCGGCCTTGGTCAAGTCAAGCGCGCTGTTCTTGATCGCCTGGGCCTTGACGCAGGCCGGTTTGGGCGTGAGCTTGACGGTCACGTCGGGCACGCCGTCGCCATTGGTGTCGATGCAGCGCGTATTGGCTGCGCCGTTGCAGGGCGTGGGAATGGCGTCTTCCGGCGAGGTGAAAAAGCGCGTGCTGCTGATGACCTCTTCGAGCGCCGCATCGGCCGCGCCGATCGCCTCGTCGCGCTGCTGCATGTTCGAGACGATCTGCATATTCGCCTTGCCCAGGTTGAAGCTGGTCAGGGCCAGCAGCGTGAGCATGACCAGCATGACCAGCGCAATGATCAGGGTGATGCCGCGCTCGCGCGAGCGCCGTGGGAAGGAGCGTGTCATGGTGTCCTCCGGCCGCTTGGATTGGGCAGCGGGACCGTGCCCTGGAACAGGTGGCGCTTGTAATGGTCATTGGCGGCAGCGACCAGGTTGGGCGCGCCGTCGGCGCGGTTGCCCAGCACATAGGCCTTGCTGTCGGTGTAGTCCGGCGTGGTCTCGGTACTGCGGGCCAGGACGTTGATCTTGACCGACACCACCGCGTTCCAGTTCGCCACGTCGCAGGCGGGCAGGGCGCAACCGGCGTAGGTGGTGGGATTGGCCGTGTAGACGTCGGTGCTGCCGTCGGCGTTGGTGTCGAGGCCGTATTCGAGCTGCAGGTTTTCGACGCCCTCGGACAAGGGGACGATGGTGACCGACAGCGTGCCGCCGCGGTTGACGACTTCGGCGCGCTTGAGCGTCGGTTTGCCGTCGCCCTGCACATCGTTGTTGGCGATGAAGTAGATGTGGATCTCCAGGTAGCGGAACTTGGCCAGCGTGCCGCTGCCGGCCGCGCTGCCACAGTCGCGCAAGTGGCGGTCGAGCGTGGCCGTGGTGGCGTCGAGCGCATAGAAATCGGCCGTGCTGCCGGACCCCAGTTCGAACAGGTTGCCGCACAGGGAAGCCTGGATGTAGGGCGCGCCTGCGCTATTGACCTCGCAGTCGGCCTGGTCGGTGGTGCAGGTACTGGCATGGCGCACGACGATGATATCGGTCCCTTCGCGTACGTCGGACAGGCAGCCCAGGGCGCTGGCATTGTCGTAGCCTTGCACGTGGATGGGCAGGGCAGCCTTGATATCGCTGATCGCAACCGAGCAGGGATCGGGCAAGGTCGCCGGCAAGCCCAGCACGGTGGGGTCGAACTCGCCGTAGTAGGCGGCATTGCGCACATCGTTGGCCAGCAGGCTGATGGCAAAGCGCCCGTTCTCGACCTGGCGGTTCGATTTCTCGACCTCGGCCTGGGCCTTGGTATTGTTGACGAACATCGTCGTCATGCCGGCCAGGATCAACAGGCCGATGGTGGCGGCGATCATCAGCTCGACCAGGGTGAAGCCTTGTTGGCGCTGGCGGGGGGCGGGCATCGTGCTTCTCCTAAATGCAGGCCGGCAGGCCGACGGTGACGCGCACGGCGATGACGCGCCGGTTGCTGTCGTTGCCATACAGGCCCTGGGCACAGGTCAATGCCGAGGGGGCCGTCAGGTGCATGCCCTGCCAGGCCACCGAGACCTGGTAGATGCCGGGCCGGCAGATGCCGACGCTGGGGTCGGGCGCTTGCAACTGTTCAATGCAGCCGCGCGCACCGACCATGGCGCCGACCTTGCTGCTGCCCTTCAGTTCGGCGGCCCCCTTGAGGGCATTGCTCCATTCGCAGATATCGTGGGGCGCGCCGGCGGCCAGGCCGCTGCAGTCGCCTGGCTGGCTGTCGCCGGTGCCGGCCGGATTGGCCAGGATATAGGTTGCCGCCTGGGCCCGGTTGGAATTGAGGCGCGCGCTCATGTCTTCGAGCAACACCACGCCCTGGGCACGCTGGTAGGATTCGATCGAGCCGATCTGGGCCTTCGCTTGCAGGGCGGCGATGCCGAGCAAGCCAAAGCCCAGGATCACCATCGTGATCAGCACTTCGATGAGGGTCGTTCCCTGCTGGTGGCCGCGCTTCATGGTCAGCACCCCGTATCTTTCAGGTAGGGCCGCCCGCTCAGGTCCACCGTCACGCAACGGTGTTCGAGCTTGCCTTTGGCCGAAATGTCGAAGCTGGGCGTGGTGCCGCCGCGCAGGCGGCCGTTGGCATGGTAGATCACGCTCGGCGGACCGGTCACGGTGCTGTCGGTGACGGCGCCATGGTCATCGAGCTTGGCGCCCGAGCCATCGGGGTTGAGGATGAACCAGCCCAATTGCCATGCACTTGCCGACACCGGCGTGAGCGCCACGTCGGTGTTGCGCTTGACCGCTTCACTGCGCGCGCGGCTCAGGGCCGTGAACAAGTCCGAAGCGATGGTCTTGGTGCGCTGGTTGGCGATCATCTGGACAAAGGACGGTGCCGCGATGCCCGCCATGATGGCCACGATGCCGATCGTGACCACCAGTTCGATCAAGGTGAAGCCGCTGCCCGTGCGTGTCGTGGCGCGGCGCTGGTCGGGATCCATGGTGGCGTCCTTACCACTTGTTGCCGGGCGTCTTGACGCCGGCACTGTCGATCGTCAGGGGGCCATCGGCCACTTGCTTGCCGCCCGCAAGGGGCGTGGCCGTGATGGTGAAGCTCGGTGGTGGGCCGGGCAGCACCGCGATGACGATGGTGTACTTGGACGACACGGCGTCGGGCGTCGTCATGTGCAGGTCGGCCACCGTGGTCGCATAGGTGCGGCTGTCGGCCAGGTATTGTTGTTCTTGCAGGGCCAGGTCGAGCAGGTGGGCCTGGGCCACCGCCCGGTTCGATTTCACCAGGTAGGCCGCATAGGATGGAAAGGCAATCGCGGCGAGGATGCCGACGATGGCCACGGTGACGAGCAATTCGATCAGGGTGAAACCACGGCCGGGACAACGCTTTGCGCTTGAAACTTTCATCGCTCTACTCCTTGTGGTGTGGCGACTTCATCGAGGGCCCCGGTTCAAACCGGGTTGGCATTGCTCGAATTTAATCCCTCAAGCTGTCATTTCCCTGAGGAAATGCTGACAATCCGCTGACAATGTGAATATTTGTGCAGATTTCGACGATTCAGGCACGCAGGCGTGCACATTTTGGGGTGTCAATACGCAGCGGAACATTGATCGGGATTAAACGCCGGCGCGCGCGCTGTCGCATCATGGAGGGATCACCCGCGATGGAGCACACGGCGATGCTGCTGTTTATGATGAGATTCCTGCTGTATTGGACGGTGGCCTTCGTGCCGCTGACCTTCATCGTCCTGATGACGACGGCCCTGTTCGCCGTGCATCAATTCACCTTCAGCTTCTTGCTGGGCTTCATGCCGAACGTGGTGATGGCCGCGTCCTGGTGCTCGCTGATCGTCTGTGCACAGAAATACCTGAACCAGTGGCGCGAGAACAAGAAACGCTAGGAGTCTGCGCGGCAGAAAATTGATGTCATCCAAAGCAGCGGGGTAAACGT